>JAGCDD010000072.1 GCA_017651345.1 Bacteroidales bacterium
A
The DNA here is from genome assembly GCA_017651345.1 of Bacteroidales bacterium. Classification (GTDB taxonomy): domain Bacteria; phylum Bacteroidota; class Bacteroidia; order Bacteroidales; family UBA3824; genus UBA3824. Next base: position 2 of record JAGCDD010000072.1, read on the forward strand.
AAAATAGCAGAAAAATACAAAAACTAATGAAACTTACATTAGCATATTCAACCTGTCCCAACGACACATTCATTTTCGACGCCCTCGCCAACGGCAAAATCGACACCGAGGGCATCGATTTTGATATTTCGCTTGCCGACATCGACGTGCTCAACAAAAACGCCGTTGCAGCCAATCCGCCCGACATTACCAAAATTTCGTCAAATGCTTACGGCATAGACATTTGGAAAAATTACGTGATACTCGATTCTGGTTCGGCTCTCGGCAGAAACAATGGTCCGCTACTTGTGGCAAAAGAGGCGTTTCCATTATCCGAAATGGATTCAAAAAAAATCCTCATCCCGGGCGTAAACACCACGGCTAACTTGTTGTTTACCACGTTTTTCCCTAACGCCAAAGATAAGACCCCTCTCCTATTCTCCAAAATCGAGGGCGAGGTTATCAGCGGACACTACGATGCAGGATTGCTTATTCACGAAGGTCGTTTTACATACCAAAGCAAGGGTTTGGTAAAAATAGCCGATATGGGCGAACTTTGGGAACAGAAATTCGGAATGCCCATTCCGCTCGGCTCTATAATAGCCAAACGCTCTTTGCCTCAGGATGTTATAGCCAAAGTAGACCGCATTATCCGCCGCAGTGTGCAATACTCGTTAAATAATCCCGAATCGCCTATGCCCTACATTCGCGACAATGCCCGCGAAATGGACGACACCGTAATGCGCAACCACATAGCTCTTTACGTCAACAATTTTTCAGTATTGCTCGGAGAAGAAGGCCGCGCCGCTATCACATTCCTCTATCAAAAAGCCTACGAAAACGGATTGTATAAAGAATTGCCTGAGGGGATATTTGCATAATGTTCTATGCAAAAAAAATTGAATATTTCTGCTTTTAATATTTGCACATAAAAAATTCCCGCTATCTTTGCACTCGGAATAAACACACGGGGTGCTGCGCTCAAAGGGTGCGGCTGAGATGATACCCATATAACCTGATGCGGGTAATGCCGACGAAGGGAATGTAACAAAGCGGTAAAATCGTATAACAGCAGACCTCGGATTTTTATATCCGGGGTCTGTTTTGTTTTATATAAACCTTACTAAAATGGAAGTTAAAATTAACAATCAACCAAAGGACACCAACGCCTCTTCGCTTCAAGATCTTGTTAGCGAACTTGCGCTGCCCGGACAAGGCGTGGCTGTGGCAGTCAACAACGAAATGATTCCCAAAGACAATTGGGCAACGTACCAAATCAAAAATGGCGACGACATTCTGATAATTAAAGCAGCGTGCGGAGGTTGATAAAATGACAGTACAATTTATATCGCATTTTACACAAAAGTACGACTATATCGATTCCATAAGGCTCGCTCTCGAAGGCGGATGCCGATGGATTCAGCTGCGCGTAAAAGATATGACAGACAGCGAGGTGCTGCCCATTGCTATCGAAGCACAGAAACTTTGCAAACAATATTCTGCCACTTTCATCATCGACGACCGTGTGGAGATGGTAAAACAGATCAAAGCCGACGGTGTGCATCTTGGCAAAAAAGATATGCCCATAGCCGAGGCTCGTAAGATTCTTGGCAACGATTTTATTATCGGCGGCACTGCCAACACTTTCGACGATGTGATGGCGCACTACAAAGCTTCGGCAAACTATATAGGCTGCGGACCGTTCAGGTTTACCACCACCAAAAAGAACCTTGCTCCTATCCTTGGTCTCGATGGTTACAGAAACATCGTATCGCAAATGCGTCAGCACAATATCTACATACCCATTGTGGCAATAGGCGGCATTGAGCAAGACGACATTCCCGAGATAATGCAAACAGGTGTTAGCGGTGTGGCTTTAAGCGGCGTGGTGCTCAGAGCCGAAGATCCAATTCAAAAAATGAAACAAATATTAAACACATTATGAATAAATTAGTAATAGCGGGCAGAGAGTTCAGCTCGCGGCTTTTTCTCGGAACAGGAAAATTCAGCAACAACACCATAATGGCTCAGGCTATTGAGGCATCCAAAACCGAAATGGTGACAGTGGCGATGAAACGTATCGAACTCAACGACCGTCAGGACGACCTCTTGACACATATCACCCAGTTTAAAAACATCCAGCTTCTGCCCAACACTTCGGGCGTGCGCAATGCCGACGAGGCTGTGTTTGCCGCACAGATGGCCCGCGAGGCGTTCGGCACCAACTGGCTAAAATTAGAAATCCATCCCGACCCCAGATACCTTCTGCCCGATTCGGTAGAAACTCTCAAAGCCACCGAAAAGCTTGTTAAACTCGGTTTTGTGGTTCTTCCCTACTGTCAGGCCGACCCTACGCTATGCAAACATCTCGAAGAGGCAGGAGCGGCTACCGTAATGCCGTTGGCTGCACCCATTGGCACAAATAAGGGTCTGAGAATGAAAGATTTTCTGCAAATAATCATCGAACAAGCCACCGTTCCCGTGGTGGTAGATGCTGGCATTGGTGCACCGAGTCACGCCGCCGAAGCAATGGAGATGGGTGCCGACTGCTGTTTGGTAAACACCGCTATCTCAGTGGCAGGCGACCCTGTGGCTATGGCAGACGCATTCCGTATGGCAGTAGAAGCCGGACGAAAAGCCTACGAAGCAGGTCTTGGCACGGTTAGCGATTGTGCCGAAGCATCATGTCCACTTACTAATTTCTTAAACATTTAACCCTTACCTCATTATGCCAAACGACAAGCAAGCATACGCCAAGCGCGAAAAATTCTATATGAATGGCTCCATCTACAACGACGTGAAGGTAGGTATGATAAAAGTGAACCTCACCCCCACCGTCACCATAGATGACCAAGGACAAAAGCACACACAAGAAAACCCTCCTGTGTATATTTACGACACAAGCGGACCGTTTTCTGACCCTTCGATAAAAATCGACCTTAAAAAAGGTATCGCTCCTATGCGTCAACAGTGGATCGACAACCGAAACAAATCGGGTCAGGGTATCACCCAAATGGCTTGCGCAAAGGCGGGCATTATTACTCCCGAAATGGAATACGTGGCAATCCGCGAAAATATGAACTGCAAAGAACTCGGCATCGAAACACACATCACACCCGAATTTGTACGCACCGAAATTGCCGCTGGACGTGCCGTTTTGCCTGCCAACATACACCACCCCGAAAGCGAGCCGATGATTATAGGTCGCAGTTTTGCCGTAAAAATCAACACCAACATTGGCAACTCTGCCACATCATCATCGATCGAAGAGGAGGTAGACAAAGCCGTTTGGTCGTGCAAATGGGGCGGCGACACGCTGATGGACCTCTCCACAGGCAACAATATTCACCAAACACGTGAGTGGATTTTGCGTAATAGTCCCGTTCCAATTGGCACTGTACCAATCTATCAGGCACTCGAAAAGGTTAACGGCAAAGTGGAAGACCTATCGTGGGATATTTTCAAAGAGACCCTCATCGAACAATGCGAACAGGGTGTAGACTATTTTACAATCCACGCCGGAATACGCCGTCACAATGTGCACCTTGCCGACAACCGTTTGTGCGGTATCGTTAGCCGTGGCGGAAGCATTATGAGCAAATGGTGCTTGATTCACAACCGCGAAAGTTTCCTTTACGAGCATTTCGACGACATCTGCGACCTTGTGGCTAAATACGACACTGCACTTTCGCTCGGCGATGGTCTGCGTCCTGGATGTATCAACGATGCCAACGATGCCGCTCAGTTTGCCGAACTCGACACAATGGGCGAACTCGTGGAACACGCTTGGGCAAAAGATGTGCAGACTTTTATCGAAGGTCCGGGACACGTGCCTATGCAAAAAATCCGCGAAAATATGGAACGTCAAATCGAAAAATGCCACGGTGCGCCATTCTACACACTTGGTCCTGTGGTAACCGACATTGCACCCGCCTACGACCACATTACAAGTGCCATTGGTGCGGCTCAGATTGGATGGCTCGGAACAGCTATGCTTTGCTACGTTACCCCAAAAGAGCACCTTGCACTGCCCAACCGCGACGACGTGCGTGCCGGAGTAATTGCCTACAAAATTGCAGCCCACGCCGCCGACATTGCCAAAGGTCATCCCGGAGCAATTATCCGCGACAACGCCCTCTCGAAGGCACGATTTGAATTCCGTTGGCGCGATCAATTTCACCTTTCGCTCGACCCCGAAATGGCTCTCAAATATTTTCAAGAGGCAGGACATACCGACGGCGAATACTGCACTATGTGCGGACCTAACTTCTGCGCCGCGAAACTCACCCACGACTTGCGCAAACTAAAAAATTAAAACAATGTTTTCTGACGAACTTAACAATATAGATTGGGACGAAACCACCCAAAAAATTTATTCCACCACCGACAACGATGTGCGCCGTGCCCTATCCAAAGCGCATTGCAATGTAGACGACTTTATGGCTATGCTGTCGCCTGCCGCCGAGCCGTATTTAGAAACAATGGCAAGGCTTTCGCGAAAATACACCCAAGAGCGGTTTGGAAACACAATATCGATGTTTATTCCGCTTTACATCACCAACTCGTGCACCAATTCGTGTATCTACTGCGGATTTCACCGAGAAAACCCGATGGCACGTACCATACTCACACTCAGTCAGATAGAAGACGAGTACAAGGCTATCAAAAAACTTGCTCCGTTTGAAAATATCCTTTTGGTAACGGGCGAAAATCCCGCAAAAGCCGGCGTGCCTTACATAGCCGACGCAGTGGAATTGGCAAAAAAATATTTCTCTAACATCAAAATAGAGGTAATGCCGCTATCTGCCGAAGATTACACCCTGCTCACCAAGCACGGACTCAACGGTGTGATTTGTTTTCAAGAAACCTACAACCGCAAAAACTACAACATCTATCATCCACGAGGAATGAAAAGCCGTTTTGAATGGAGGGTAAATGCATTTGACCGTATGGGACAAGCCGAAGTGCACTCAATCGGTATGGGCGCGCTCATTGGTCTCGAAAAAGAGTGGCGAACCGATATGACTATGATGGCTTACCACCTGCGCTACCTACAAAAACACTATTGGCGCACAAAATACTCGGTAAACATTCCTCGTATGCGTCCGGCACAAAACGAAGGATTTCAACCAAACTGCATAATGACCGACAAACAATTGGCACAAGCCACGTTTGCTATGCGAATTTTCGACCACGATGTGGATATTTCTTATTCCACCCGCGAACCCGCATACATCCGCGACAATATGTGCACCCTCGGCGTTACCACAATGTCGGCAGAAAGCCACGTAAACCCCGGAGGCTACCACACTTACCCGCAGGCATTGGAGCAGTTTTCGGTTAACGACGAACGCACCGCCAAGGTAATCGACAAACGGCTGAGAGAACTCGGTCGCGAGCCTGTGTGGAAAGATTGGGACGCATCGTTTGACCATTTGAAACAAGCCGTATGATAATTGCGATAACCAAACCCGATTTTTTTGACAGCGAGGCAAAACAAATTATCGCCCTGCTCAATAGCGGCAAGGTAGACTTGGTGCACATACGCAAGCCTCAGCAGCAAGAGCAGGATGTAGAAAGGCTTTTGAACCAACTGCCGCAAGATCTTTGCAGCCGTCTTGTAATACACGACCATTTTGGTCTTGCAAGACGGTTTGCCTTGCGCGGCGTTCATCTCAATAGCCGAAACCCCGTCCCGCCTGAGCATTGGAACGGTGCAGTGAGTATCTCGTGCCATTCTATCAGCGAACTTGCCGTCTGCCGACAAAAAGATTTCGCTTATATGAGCCTCTCCCCTATTTTCAACAGCATTTCAAAACCCGGCTACAACGCCGCTTTCACTGCCGAAGAATTAGAGCAGGCTCGTCAGCAAGGCATTATCGACCATCGCGTTTTGGCATTAGGAGGCGTTACGTTCAGTAATATCAACAATGTTTTAAAAATGGGCTTCGGAGGAGCAATGTTACTCGGCGACGTATGGAAATAGTATTATCAATAGCAGGCAGCGACCCTTCGGCAGGCGCAGGCATTCAGCAAGATTTAAAAACCATAACGGCAATAGGCTGTTACGCCGCCACAGCAATCACTGCCATCACTGTTCAAAACACTCTCGGCGTATCAAACGTAATGCCCCTGCCTGGCGATATTGTGGCTGCGCAAATACAAGCCATATTCAGCGATTATGATGTTAAGGCGGTGAAAATAGGACAGATACCAAATTTAGATGTGGCTAATGCAATTGTAAACACCCTGCAAGATTATTACACAAAACACTCATTACCAACAATATACGACCCAGTAATGATTTCTACCAGCGGACGTGCACTGATGGAGCAAGAGTGCGTTGGCTATCTTTGCAGCCATCTGTTCAAACTATGCACTCTTGTTACTCCAAATCTGCCCGAAGCACAAACCCTTTCGCAATGCAAATTAAACACTGTCAACGACATCGACAATGCAGGCGCAGAACTTGCAAAGATTTACGGCTCAGCCTTTTTGCTCAAAGGCGGACATTCGGCAGATAGCCATTCCACCGACTGCCTATATTTGCCCGACGGCACATCGCATAAATTCAGTTCCCAAAAGATTGCCACCAAAAACCTCCACGGCACAGGCTGTACACTCTCGTCGGCAATTGCGTCGTACATAGCGCAAGGCGCAACCATAGCCCAAGCCGTGTCGCAGGCGCACACATTTGTGCACAACGCCATCAAACGCAGCACAAATCACGGCATCGGACACGGCAACGGACCACTATTGGTGGAATAGAAAATGATTTATTCCGGCAACTTCGGCAGCAATTCTGCCTTAACTTTATTAAACCTCTCCATATTCTCCGGCTTAACGGGGTCAACGGGCGGAGCGTCGAGGTTGAGGGGGTTGACGGGCTGGCCGTTTTTCCATACACGGAAATCAAGGTGCGGACCTGTGCTCAATCCTGTGCTGCCAACATAACCTATCACCTGACCTTGCTTTACCAATGCTCCTTTGCGTATGCCGTCAGCAAATTTCAAAAGGTGCAGATAACCAGTTTCGTACACGCCGTTGTGACGGATTTTGATCCAGTTGCCCGACTGTGCGGCTCGTTCTGCCAAAAGCACCACGCCGTCGCCAATGGCCCTTACAGGTGTGCCCTGCGGTGCTGAATAGTCTACGCCATAATGCGGACGCACAATCTTTAAAATCGGGTGCATACGGGCAGGATTAAAATACGACGCTATGCGCGAATATTCCAACGGTGCTTTGAGAAACGAGCGACGCAGCGAAGTGCCGTCTTTGTCGTAGTAACTTGTAAGGCTGTCTTGATAAAACGGAATGGCGTAAATATCTTTGCCATAGTGATTAAAGAGTGCCACGTGCACATCGCCAAACTTTACGAATGTGGTATCTACATATAGTTCATCAAAAACCACCTTGATATAGTCGCCGTTTTGGATTCCAAAAAAGTCAACAGTCCAAGCGTAAATTTCAGAAAGGTCGTTTGATAGCAGCGGATTAACACCAGCCTTCTTAAAATCTGTCCAGAGGTTTGAACTGATGGTTACAGATGCCGTGCGGGTGATGGTGTCAACTTGGAGCGAACGGTTGTACACGCCGAGAGTGTCGGTAAAGTCGAACACGATAAAGTCAACCAAGTTTTTTTGATAAACAATGTAACTGACTTTTGAAGTGTCTTTTTTGCTACGAAAAACGGCGTAAGGCTGACCACGGCGCATCTTGCGGATGTCCCACACGGGTTTGGCTTTCTGCAAAATGGTTGTAACTGATTTGTTGTCGATTTTTTCGTCGGCAAAGAGTTTTCCAAGATAAAGTCCGTCGGTAATCTTGCCCTGATGTATAACAAACGAATCTACATTAAAGCCGTAGAGCAATGTAGGAGGTTTTACAGCAATGTTGGCAGAATCAGAGTTCTGCTCTGCATTATTATTAGAATTGCCGCCGCCGCAAGCCACAACGGCAGCAGAAACGGCGGCAAATAATACCTTCTTAAATATGTTCATTTTATATAATTCTATTCGTCGGTGGCGGGAAGATCACCGCCTTTGAGTTGTTCGCGTACTTTCTGCTCTACCTCGGCATAAACGTCGGGATTGTTTTTGAGCATATTGATAGCAGCATCGCGACCTTGACCAATCTTGTTTTCGCCGTATGAGAACCACGAACCAGACTTTTTGATGATATCCATCTCAACTGCAAGGTCGATAAGTTCGCCCACTGCCGAAATACCTGTGCCAAACATAAGGTCGAACTCAGCCTTCTTGAAAGGAGGCGCAACTTTGTTTTTTACAACCTTTACCTTGATACGTCCACCGATAACATCCTCACCGTCTTTGATTTGACCTGTGCGACGAACATCCAAACGTACCGATGAGTAGAATTTGAGCGCATTACCGCCAGTGGTGGTTTCAGGATTACCAAAGAGCACACCGATTTTGTCGCGCAACTGGTTGATAAATATTACACAAGTATTTGTTTTGCTGATGCTTGCGGTAAGTTTGCGGAGAGCCTGGCTCATAAGGCGTGCTTGGAGACCCATCTTGCTGTCGCCCATATCGCCTTCAATTTCGGCACGGGGTGTAAGCGCTGCCACAGAGTCGATTACGATAATATCCAAAGCGCCGCTGCGGATAAGCGAGTCGGCAATTTCCAAAGCCTGCTCGCCGCAGTCGGGCTGCGAAATCAAAAGTGATGAAACGTCTACGCCAAGGTTTTCGGCGTATGTGCGGTCAAAAGCGTGCTCGGCGTCGATAATAGCGGCAATTCCGCCCATTTTTTGTGCCTCGGCGATTGCGTGAATAGCGAGAGTGGTTTTACCTGACGATTCAGGACCATAAATTTCTATTATTCTGCCTCTTGGATAACCTCCAACGCCGATAGCGAAATCGAGGCCTATGGAACCGGTAGGAATCGATGGAATATCTTCAACGGCTTTGTCGCCAAGTTTCATTATCGTTCCTTTGCCGTAATCTTTGTCTATCTTGTCGAGCGTAAGTTGCAAGACCTTAAATTTCTCAGCCTTAGCATCTACGGGCTCTTCGTTTTTTTCTTTTGCCATAATGGTAATATATTGAAATTAAAATTATACGTTTGTTTTCCGGTTGTAAAGATACAAAAAAATCTGACTTTACACCAAAAATGCCAAAAAAAATTTACATCGATTCGTAATACTCTTTTTCGTCGATAACGCGGGGAGCAACAAATTTTTCTTCGGCAACGGCGGGAGCATCACCCTTGTCGAGCAAGTCCCAAATGCCGTATACCAACTGCTTGATGCCTTCCTGAGTATACGATGAGAAAAAGAAATGCGGAATGCCCTCAGGCAGATTTTTTTCGATGTCGGCACGGATTTCGTCGTCGATAAGGTCGCACTTGGATATGGCGAGTATGCGTTGCTTGTCTAAAAGTTCGGGATTGTATTCACCAAGTTCGTTGAGCAGCACCTCATAATCGTGAGCCACATCGTCGCTGTCAGCAGGAACAAGGAACAACAAGAGAGAATTGCGTTCAATATGGCGCAAAAATCTTATACCCAAGCCTTTACCCTCGGATGCTCCTTCGATAATACCCGGAATATCCGCCATTACAAACGAGTGCTTATTGTCAACATTTACCATTCCGAGATGCGGCACAAGGGTGGTGAATGGATAGTCGGCTATTTTGGGACGCGCTGCCGAAACATTGCTCAATAGGGTAGATTTTCCGGCATTGGGAAATCCCACCAAGCCTATATCGGCAAGCACTTTAAGCTCAAGAATTTTCCAACCCTCTTCGCAGTCTTCGCCGGGCTGAGCATAGCGTGGAGTCTGATTGGTGGCAGATTTAAAATGCACATTGCCCAAACCGCCTCTGCCGCCTTTGGCAAGTATCTCCTGCTGACCGTCTTCGATTATCTCAAAAAGAAACTCCTCGGTTTCGCCGTCCTTAGCCACTGTGCCAAGGGGAACATCTATGATAACGTCCTTGCCGTCAGATCCGTGCCACATATCGCGCATACCCGACACACCGTCTTCGGCAAAGATATGTTTTTGATATTTAAGGTGAAGAAGTGTCCAATACTGCTTGTTGCCGCGTACAATAACGCTTCCGCCCTTGCCGCCGTCGCCTCCATCGGGACCAGCCTTAGGACGGTATTTTTCTCTTTTCAAGTGTGCCGAACCTGCTCCTCCCCTGCCCGAACGGACGTAAATTTTTACATAATCGATAAAGTTGCCGTTGTCTGCCATAGAGTTACGCTCTTATTCGTGCATAATTAAAATGCTCCAACTTCGATTTTGCGTAGTCGAGCGTTACTGTAAAAGAAGAAATCTTTTGCGAAGGAATGTCGTACATAATGTCGAGCATAACAGCCTCACAGATAGAGCGTAAGCCACGTGCGCCGAGTTTGTATTCCACAGCCTTGTCTACAATGTAGTCGAGAACTTCGGGGTCGAACGAGAGTTTCACCTTATCCATCTCAAACAAACGGATATACTGACGTATGATGGCGTTTTTGGGTTCGGTGAGGATATTGCGCAAAGCCGTGCGGTCGAGCGGTTCAAGGTGTGTCAACTGCGGCAAACGACCAATGATTTCGGGTATAAGTCCGAATGATTTGAGGTCGACGGGAGTGATATATTGAAGAAAATTGTTGCGGTCGATATTGTCGTTTTCGCGTATAGAGTTGTAGCCCACAACCTCGGTGTTGAGGCGCTGAGCGATTTTTTTCTCAATGCCGTCGAACGCGCCGCCGCAGATAAAGAGAATATCCTTGGTGTTAACCTGAATCATCTTCTGCTCAGGGTGCTTGCGACCACCGTTTGGCGGAACGTTTACCACACTGCCTTCCAACAGTTTAAGCAAACCTTGCTGCACGCCCTCACCCGAAACGTCGCGAGTGATAGAGGGGTTGTCGCCTTTGCGGGCAATCTTGTCGATTTCGTCGATAAACACAATACCGCGCTCAGCCTGCTTAACATCGTAGTCGCATTCCTGCAAAAGTCGCGAGAGAAGGCTCTCAACGTCCTCGCCCACATATCCTGCCTCGGTAAGCACCGTAGCGTCAACAATGGTAAAAGGAACATTTAAAAGACGTGCGATAGTTCTCGCCAAGAGGGTTTTGCCAGTACCGGTTTGACCCACCATTATGATATTGCTTTTTTCGATTTCCACATCGTCGGTCTTAACCTTCTGGTTGAGACGTTTGTAATGGTTGTAAACAGCCACCGATAGGGTTTTCTTAGCCATCTCCTGACCAATAACATATTGGTCGAGAAACGCCTTGATTTCGGCAGGCTTGTAGTTGAAGTTAGGCGAGCCTGAATGCGATTTTGATACAGGCGAATCTTGCAATTCGGTGTTAACAATTTGATACGCCTGCTCCACGCAGTAGTTACAAATATAAGCCTCCTGCCCTTCTACGAGCAGTTCGGTTTCGGATTTAGGCCTTCCGCAGAACGAACATCTGCTAATATTCTGTTTTGCCATTGTCTATGGTATGAGTTTTCAATAAATTTCAGGGTGCAAAGGTATAAAAGATAGATAAAACCGCAAAATTAATTTTTATAGCAACCTTTAGATTTTGCGTTTGGTCATCATTTGACAGAATGGTTCTTGCCGCACACATCATTAAAATAAAGCAATGCCCAGTTCGGCGATAGATGATGTATCACAGACAGCACTGTATAGCAACTTGTTAATATACTAAATCGGACTTGATTAATGAAAAATCGTGGTAGGTGTAGAATGTGATGTGGTGTTTTCATTATTGTACAACAAATTTTTCTGTTACCGATGATGTTATTATATTTTTCCCAGGCAGACGATATGATACCTTGAAGGGGTAGTCACCGGGGGTGTAGGGTTTGGGTTCGTAGTAATTGTAAAAATCTTGATCGTGTCCAGATATGGTTTGTTTATTTAACATTTTTCTACCCACGATATCTTTTATGGCGCGTACATCCTGATCGCACTGATAAACAACATAATATCGAGCTATGCCCTCACCTGGCAATCCTGTAGGAGTGCCCGAATTGATTTCATTGTCGTTAAGCCTGTCGTGTTGAGCAAAATAGGCATTGAAAACAATCATAGCGTTATTTGGAGGGAAATTGTAATACCGTGTGTCTTTGTTCGAAAGCTGCGATGCTTAGTACTCTTTGTAGGCATGAATAAAGATACTGTTTTTATACCATTCTGTTTGATCGAGAAGAGGTGTCATCACAATCATGTTATCTTTAGAGAAACCCGTTTTACTGTCTAAATATTGGTATTCAAAGCCATCTGGAAATTCATCGGTAATGAGATTTCGTGTCATATTTTTTATTAAAGCATCACTACCAGATACAACCACATTGCCACTAAGTTTTAGGTATGCCACTTTTTCTTTAAAAGTATTAAACTTGCTGGTTCTAAAGCAGTACGAAGTAAGTTCTTTGGTTTCGAGGATGTCGAGTTCGCCTTCGGCTTCTATCTTGCGTTGGGTGATTTCATCAGATACCGAGGTTTCGGAGCGCGACACGTTGGCATCTATTTTAGCCTGCTCTTTGGGTATATTGAGCACCGACAAGCGGTATATCTCGTTTTTGCCAAACTGCAATCCACTAAGGTTGAAATCTATTTCGTATTTTGCCCCGTATTGCGATATTGTCTTTGAGGAGAATGTGATGTCTTTACCCTTACCGTCGAGGGTCTCTACCCTCACCCTCTGCATATAGCCTTCGGGTACGTCGGTGGTAAAGAGGTAAGAGTAATTTTCTTTTACCAATATGTATCCATCGTTCCACTCTTTGGGATAAAAATTGTATTGGCGCAGTTGCGGATATGCGCACAAGATATGCTCTGGCAATATGTGGTCGGGACGTTTTCCAGATGTAAAACGAACGGTTTTCTCCTCGGCATAGTCGCTGCCATCTTCGGTGTAAGTTACCCATCGTCCTGAACTCTTTTTCTGGAAAAGCACACGTGCGGATACAGTGTATGGTGTGGTGCTTTCAAATGCCTCTTCGGGGTCGAATGTGTACGAAAGACCATCGTCGCTCCTTACTGATTTGCCCTCTACCTTGGTGCCGTCTTCTTTTTTCACGGTAAAATGGTCTAAAATAATACGGTAAGTGCCTTTCTCACCTCGGTTGTCTTCGATTGTCATCTCGGTTTCGGATGCCACGTTGAGCAGCAATTGCGGCGCGGCAAACACGCTTACATCTTTGTCGCCATTGCCAGGCGTTATCTGTGCTATCATATCCTCGCCAAGCAGCGGACCGCCTTTTACAGGCTCGCATTTGGTGCCACATTCAAAGTCGATATGGCACTTGCCTTTGATTAAGCCGCCGAGCACGCTGTAACTACCTGTGATTATGCCTGTAAAATAAAACGGATTTGGTCCCATGCCTTTTAAGCATGTTCCGGCGTGCAGGGCTAATATGTCGAAGTTGCGTCTTTTGCCAAAAAGTTTTGCTTGTAGACCAACAGCTGCATCAAGATATGCCCAAATTTGCGCCTCGGCATACCATCCGTTGATACCAAGCGTACCTTCGCGACCTTTGCAGTAGGCGTTTTTGCCATAGTCGGCAAGCATAAACTCGCCGCCCGCACCAATGTCTAACTTAGCGTAAAACGGACCCACGGACGGTTTTAGATGAGTATTGAAACCAAGACCGAAAGCTATCCCCTTGCCTGAGGATGGCATATCGTTGTGAATACGTCGCAAAAAATCGTCTTTTTGGGCGGCAGATAAGTCGCTGAGCACCTTGTCGGGCGGTGGCGGCAATTCGGGAAGACCGTTGCCAAGCATAAAGTAAGAGTCTAACTTAACAAAATCGAGCACTTTGACACCGCAACGATTGTCGGGTGTACCCATGTGCAGATACCAGTCGGAATCGCCGAACCTTGCCTTTGCCCACACGAGCATATCATTTGCTCCTGTACCTTTGATTATACCAGCAATATTTAGGTAGGTTTTGAGATCCATATTGAATATCTTGCTGGTGTTGTCGTATTTCATCAGCACCGAAGCAGAGAGTATTCCGTCGCTACCGCCGTTGTCTTTTGGTTTTTCTTCCGACGGACGGTATTCTTGTTTTAGGTTGCCTACACCGCCAGCCTGTTCTTGTTGTTTTACACTCTCCATCATGCCTTCGCCAAGGCCACCCCATTTTTTGGGGTCGCGCATAAATGCCACGTCGCCCTTAAACTGCACATAGTTGAGCCCCCAATTATCGTTGAACTGCACTTCAAAGGTGGTTTTTGCATTGAGCGTGTTTTTTTGCGCCACATAAAAATTAGCATGGGCAAGAAATCCGAAACCCACTTTTTCATTGGGCACGTAGCAGATGCCGGAGATTGCCTTGCCAAAGGAATAGTCTTTTAAGGTTTGATCCATGTGGCGGTAAAGTCCACCGCCCAATCCCGAAACGCTTATACACGGCGGAATTGTAAAAATAGGATCTGCCTCTAACAGCACGTCGGCAAGGAAATATCGGTTGCCATCTTTTTTGCCAAACACACCAACGGCATTGAGTCCATATTTGTTGAGCAGTTTAACGTCAAGGTCGCCACGGAAACCGTTGCCGTAGATTTCATCACCTTTCTTAATCTCTACCGAGCCGTCGATTGATAGTGTGTTTTCGGCTTTGTAATGCACCTCCGCCCGCGACAGTGCCACTTTTTTTATCTTGAATCTATCAAAGTCGCCTTCAAGTTTTAGACTGGCGGCACCGTTGAGCATTTCGTTTAGTTTTAGTTTTATGGTAAATGCCAATGCCTCGTTTTCAAAGCCTATATCGTCGATTTCTAATTGAAAGCCACCTATCGAGGGCATCGACAGTTTTGAAACCGCCAACGACATTACACCTGGCTTAAAATATGGTTTGCGGTTGCTAATCTCCATGCCTTCAAATTTAATGTCGGGCAAGGTTACTTTCATTTTTTCTAATTCGGTATTAATCGAGAGAGTGCCGTCGGCGTGTATCAGCGGATAAAAACCCTCCTTGCCAACCGAAAGGTTGATATACGAAGATGGTTGCAATGTCAGGTTGGCGCCAAACACAGGAAAATCCAATGTGTCTTTGAGATTACAAGTAAAGTCAAACTGTTTAGAAATATCGTTGTAGCGTGCCACAAAATCCATTTTAGAGTTTTTGCCAAAAGGTGGAATATTGGCTATGCCGTAGAAACTTATGCTGTCGATTTTGTTTTTGGTGAGCGATAGGTTGGCGGCATCCGCCATTATCTGCCATTTTGTTGTGTCGATTTTTTGATGCTGAATGTTTTCTACAAAGGCAGTTAGCGTTATTCCATACTTGTCGATAATCAAACTTTGGCAGCCCACCTGTGTGCGAGAGTTGCCATTTTTGCAGAAACTTTCGGGCAGTGCCACCGCAATGGTTTTTGCCGAAAAACCCTCCCACAACTTTATCTCGGCGTTAGAATTGAAATATTTGTCGGGGAATCTTACCGATGCTGGCGTGCGGGTTTCGCTCTTGTCGAGCACAAGGTTGTTCATCGTGAAGACAAAGTCATCGAGCCCTTTGATACCAAAATTGATATCAGCATTGATTTCAAAGGTCAGGTCTTCAAACGATTCAAAAAATGTCTGTATATTAAACGACGGTGATTTGTCGGTGGGTTTAAAATTGCTGTCGTATGCGATAATCTTGTCGGATGTAATGGCAACAGTAATATCGGCAAAAAACTGGGTGATGCCGTCGCAGTCAAATTCGCAGTACGAACCTTTGTTGAATGTAAGCCGGATGTTTTTCCCTATCGACACCGACCTCTGGGCAAGGAGTTCTATCTTAGTGGGCATCGCCGTGCCGCATTGTCCGCTGAGCGAGCAAGTGCCGCCAAATGCTATTGTGTCGTTTCCTATACCGATGGCTGTGGTGGCAGTAATCTTGGTAATGCCGTCGTCGCCGTGCTGTATATCCGAAAGCACCAAAGTATATCTGCCCTCGCCAAGGCCGCACGGAAGCGGAAGTTCGCCGTTTGACAACACCTCTTGCAGGTTTTTGATATAGTTGCCAAGTTTTTTAACCTTGTTTGCCATAGCAATAGCCGCCCTCACTCGCTTGGCGTTGGCGGTGTCGGACATTAGTTCTATGGCATCTTGCTCAATATTTTGGCTTTGCGCTTTTTGTGGCATCATCCATAACGCGCATAACATTATCAGCAGTATCGCCGAATGTTTACAACTATAAGTTCTCATTGTTTTCATTGGTGTCTTTTCGTTTTATAGCAAATGTATAGGAATAGTTGAAATTTACGGTGCAGCGGTTTTTGAGTGTTGCCGCTACCGAGTTGTGTATATATGCCGCAGATAGCGATATATTATGCTTTTCAAAAAAGGTATACGCTGCCGAAAACCTCGCATTAACTATATACGACGATATAGTATCGTACATGGTATTTGCCAATGTACCGTCGAGCGAGAGGGTTAACGGATTTTTAAACCTTTGCGACACTCCCGCGCTCACTGTGGCTATATCCACTTTTTGCGCCGAGGTGTTGGTGCGGTTGAATCCGCCCCTAAGCGATAGTGTAGCACCGATATTGGTGAGCGACAAAGAGTATCCAGCGTTGGTGTTGAGTATTTTGGCTTTGGCGGAGAGTGTGTCGTAGCGTTGCTCTTCGTTGGTGGTCTGGTAGGTAAAGTCGGCTGTAATGGATTGCGACACCTGCTCCGACCCCCCAAGCGTGTACGAGAGCGACAGCATCGACGTGCTGCTTAGTTGCGAATAGTTGTTGGTGTCGAGGTCTTCAAACTGCGATGTCTGTATCAATTGACGGTAGTTGTCGCGGATGTTGATATAACTCTGGTCGTTGTTAAACGAAGCAGACATGTTTAGTTTTTGCGTAACATTGCCCGAAACATTAATAGAATACACCATATTTTTGTTGGTGGATAGTTTCTGATGCTTTACATTGTCGCGGCTAAAACCCGCATCGCCTGCCACTGCTATCCTGTCGGCTATCATTGTGCTGAATGTGGCTGTTATCTGCCTGAGGTCTTCGTTGAAATAGTAGCCTCCGAGTGTTTCGTAGTTGGGCGGCATATATTTGTAAGCCATACCTACCTGACTGTTGCCCAACGTATAATCCAAAGCAAAATTGTAGGCGTGAAACACAGATGTGTAGTTGAGCGACCCCCCTTGTTTTAATGGCTCGGTTTTCAGGCTGTCGGTTGAGTACTGACTCTTGATAACGCTGAATGCGTATTCGCCGCGGATATTGAGGTTGGGTATCAATGTGGTGCCGGCTTCTATCGACGAGGCTACGTTTTCTTTGGCAGGGATGTACAATTCTGGATGGCTGTCGAACGATACTGTGTTGCTCTTGTCGCCTATGAATATCACATTGCCCGCAAGTGTTACCTTATCAAAGTTGTGCCCTATTTTAAAACCTCCGCCCATACGTTTGTAGCCTATATCAAACTTGGTGGCAGCCGAATCAGGGGCGCACGCCTTGCGCAAACGTCCGTAGAATGCAGCAATGTCCCAAACTTCGTTTTGATACGCCGCGCCTATGCCAAGAAAATCGTGCCCCGAGAGGGTGTATTGCGAAAATGTCAGGCTGTTGTAGCCAAGATAGAGCGTGTATCCTTTGTATGTGGGACTTAGCGAAAACCTATTAAACGGCAAAGCGGCATTTTTGGTAAATGTATTGTCGGTGAATGCAAAACTTATCGGCACGCTCACTACGCCATAAACCGTGGTGGTGAGGTTGCCATTGAGGTAATAATAAAAACTATTGTCGGCAAGGGTGGAATCGGTGATAAGTTCGTGAGTGGTGCTGGCAGAAAGCGAACCCGAGGCTTGTATGGGCTTGGCGTTCTTTATGGATTCAATATCTTGGGCAGAGACAGTGAGAGCCGTTGATAATAGAATTATCAATGGGAATAACCAGTAGGCGGATATATTACGATTCGATATAAATCTATGCATCGTATATGATGTAATTATATAGTGTTCTACATTGTTTCTTGTTTGTAGGTAAGAATTGCTGTATATTTCTGAGCAAATTTTAGAATCTTATATTCGGATTAACTTCCAATTTGTCAATATTTTCTTCCATCCATTTGGCAACTTCTTCGCATTTGGGAAATAGCGAGATATCCCCATTGTTTATATATCTGTTTCCTTCAAAAGGTATTTCAATAGTAAAATAATGCCCCAATAGTAATAAATCCAAATTGCTCAACTTATAAAATGCACCATCCACTTCCTCTGAAACAAATTTTCCTTGTTTATATGCTGAGATAAAACCACGACTACGACCTTCTATTCTTAACCCTTGTATCATTGCAACTTTACTCTTTGGAGAATTCAAATATGCTAATTCTTCATAAGCAAGAAACTTTTTAGATAAATTATCCTTAATTAATTCGTCCTCATAATATTTATTACCTAACCGAGCCAAATGAACCTTTAAACGACGGTTATTATTATGTGTTTCTAAATATTTCTCAATATATGGAACAGCCTCGTAAATATATAGCCAAGCACATAATTCCGATAGTATTTCTATATCGCAAGAAGGAGTTTTTAAACTTTCTGAAAACTCAATCATTGATCTATGAATTAAACTATCCCTTGCATAAGATAAACTAACCTTAGATGTATCAATATGTTCAAAACGTATTAAATGGTCATCTGTATAATATGTTCTGTTGAAATATATTTCCTTAGTTGTTAAAACTTTAAGTTCTTTTTCAGAGTAAGGCTTATTGGATATTATATTTAGAATTTTAGCCTTGATTTTATTGTCTACATCGTCAGTCTTTATAAGCAAACTTCCTGAAAAGCCACCACTAAGTCGATATGTGTCCAAAAAAAGATGAAACGCTTTATTTCTTATGCTTTTATCAATATGTGTCATATATACCCTTAGTAATTCTGAATAATCATGAAAATGATTATAGATAGCCGAATCAGTGTCGTATTTTGACAAATAGTCAAAACTTCTGCGTAATGCCTTTGCAGAAAAACCTTTTAGAGAATCTTCATTTTCTGATTGATATATTTTAATTTTCTGATTTAAAATGTCATAGATAAAAGTTTTTAATGTACCATCTTCTTGCCCTAAGGCGGTAAGTGGTGATACCAATAGTAAGATAAATAATATAGTCCTCATGTCTTAATTCATTTTATTTTAGTATTTATTTTTCGCCATTGGAAATACCAAAAACGAGTCATATTTTTAGCACCGCTATAATCCATAAAATTATTGGTAATGTGTCCTTTCCCATCGCTTTTGCTTGGATCAGGTTTATATATATAATATGGCTTATCAAAAATATGAGTCAACCCAAAAGCATGTCCAACTTCATGAATACCAATTTGTACATCCAATGCATTTTTGGAAAGATAAACATCATGGAAAAATGATGTGTCAGTTGCACTTGGAGAATTACAAAAACCACTAAAACTATAAATAGCAGTAGGTGTTGTAACATAAAAAGAATCGATAGGAACCAAAAATAAGTAGTAATCGTCACCTTTATTAGTTCTGGTAATATGCAATGAATCTAATACAGTTTTTGGAAGATCTACAAACGAATTATTACTTTTATTCATACGATTAAGAAAATCGTTTTTAAACTGATAATGCATTATTTTTATATCAAAATTCACAAATGATTGATTATATGAATTTTCATTAAACATAATAGACCCTTTATCAAAAAAATTTTCAGTTGGAAATTTTAAAATAGTATCACTAAGATAATAAATATGCAATTTTTTACTGAAATTGATATTTTGACATATTACACTTAATATTCCTATTGTATCATTGGCATTATCAATAGCATAGATCCATTCATAATCAGGTAAGATTTTACTTTTAATTTCAATTGTCAAATTCGATGATTTTGTTTTTAAATTGGAATTAGATAAAGAATTTGTTTTATTAAGCGTCATGGACAGATCTGGCTTAGACGAAACAAATTTGATTACAGCACTCGAATCATTCATAAACTCGTCTGCAACATTAACTGTCATTTTTAAAGAAACCAATGAGTTAGGCTGTATCGATAAGATTGAGGCATATCTAGTATTATCTAAAATTTTGTATTTATACTTATTATAATCAGAGACTAATCTAATTCTGCTTGCAGTTTCTAATACTGAACAAGCATTATCAAATCCAAATTCTCCTTTATAACTTGGCAAAGTATCAAATACTACTTCCGACTTTTTATAAATTATCAAGTCAACACTTGCTATCTCTTTGTTATTTACATTATTAACTGTTATTTTGTTTGATGATTCTTTTGAGAAATCAATTGACACAGTAGAGGTTGGAGTATTGGTAGAATCGACACTCCAAATACCTGTTATCAAAGAATCTCCCCTAAACAATTGCAAATCAAGGTTGCGCTTTCGTTGCACCACATACATCTCAGTTCCTGATTTTGCCTGTATATTTTGTATATTTGTTGTGTCCTTGATTTTGAAGACATACGGCAAGTTCTGTATGTCGATTTTCAACGAACCTAACAACAAGGTGTCTTTCCAATAAATTTTAAGTGTATCTTTTACTTCTTTATCTATTGGCAATGAATACGATGACGTGTCTTGTGCGGTAGTGGAGTTGAACTGCCATGTGCATTTTATTGGTTTTTCACCTCTTACAAAAACGAGATGGATTAAAGAATCTTTTTCCGTTGGCAACAACAAACTGTCGTTGCGGCTCAAATATTTATCCAATTCTTCTATTTTGATTTTATAATCATCATATTGATTGATACTTATAAAATATTTTGCAAGTAGTGAATCGTGTTGTAATATATATAAGGTATCCTTTTGTGGTAAGGAAATGTCTAATTTGAAGACATCTGATTTTTCTACAACAGTGTTTCGATATTTCCAATCACAATTATAAACAGAATCTCCTTTAAGTAATTGTATTTCATAACTTTTACCTAAGTAAGACTCTATTTCAATAGATTCATCTGATTTATACTTTGTATTAGTATCAGCGATTTTCAAGTAAAAGACTGTATCTGCCAATAAATCTTCCGCATCCTCTTCCTCAAACCTCCACTTGAATATCCTGTTAGGCGGATTCTGTAACTTGTCCCATTGGAAGTGCCAAAGCGTCAGCCCTTCGTTGTAGTCCATCAGGTTGTCGGTGCGTCCGCTGACCTGAGATTCGGGGAACGGGTGCTGTAAACTTGCTATTCCGTGGGCGAGTTCGTGGGCTATTGTGCGGTTGCCCGCACCGTAGTAGATGAAACCGAAGTTGTAACCGAGGGGATTGTAGCCTGCCACACCGTTGGTCTCCGCTCCGTCGGGGATGAAGAACAGGTAGTTGATGTCGGGCTGGATGCGAGAATCGTATGCCTGCAATACTCGTTTCTGGTCATCGTTGTAGCCTGAGAAACGGTTCTTGTCGCCGTGGGTGAAGGGGAAGAGATTTTTTATAGTCAGGGTGTCGGTGGAGATTTCAAAGGAATCTACGGCTTGTCTGAAAATATCGTTGAGTACTTTTTGTAATTGATTGATTTTCGGTAACTTTGCCTCGTTTACGCTAATTAATACCACCTTGTACGTCTTTTTCTGATAGGTATTCAAAAACAACTTTCCTATCTTCTTATCGCCTCGATAAGCATAAATATAGTTCGTATCGGCTTGGCTTACGCCGGTGAAGGTGAGTATGCGGTCTTTTATTGGGTATGTTACTCCGTATTTATCTTTAAATACTACCGAATCTTTTTCACGGTAGGTGTCGAATTCTACAATAACTTTGTCGTTCTTTCCACACTCCACACTTTTATAGCGGAAATCATAACTTCCTACCTGCGGATAATATTCTGATGATGAAAAAATTCCGTGGTCGCCGCTGCCGATGTGGTCGAAGGCGTAGGTTTGGGCGTCGTATTTTGAAAAGTTGATTTGCCATTGGGCGAGGGAGTCGGATTTGCGGTGGTACTCTTTTAATAATACGGAGTTGCCGCCAGTGGCGTTGAACTCGGTTTTGCCCATCACCTGGCCTTTTTTGGTGAGGACGAGTTCTTCACCGTTTTTGCCTTGTATCAGGGTGTTTTCTTTGAGGTTGGTGGCGGAAATCTCGGTGGTTTTCTCTTCGGTTTTGCCGTTGTTGTTTACTGATACTGCCACCACCTTGCCCGATTCGTTGATATAAAGGTAGGTGTAGGGCTTGTCGATTTTTACAGTGTCTTTGATAGAAAAATCTGTTAGCACGGTGGCTGCATCAAAAAATGCTTGCTCTACTTCTTTGCGTATGGTTTCGGGTTTGATATATAGGGTGCTATCCGTCACGCTGTGGAATATGGTTTTCAGCACAATGTTGTCGGTGTTGATTTGAGTTTTTGAAAACTCGCATCGTATTTTCGCTCCGCCCCAGCAGTCCATAATCATAAAGAATTGTCCGCTAAGATAACCATTTTTTTCTTCCGAAAAAATTATTTCGTACCTTGTGTCGCCGTTTTTCGATTCCACTATCTCGCCAGGGGCGAAGGAGTGTTTTAATTCAAGGTTGGTTATCTCCCTGTCTTCAAATACTTTGCCGCACTCGTATTCGGGTACGGGGATGGGTTCGAGGTAGGTATCTAAGTATGGTGTGTAGTCTGACATCAGTGTCGGGTCGCCGTAACATTCTGCTTTTACGCGGACTTTAAGGTGGTAGCCTGTTTGGGGCATATTGCGGACAAACTCGGCGTAATCGCACGCTACGGGGTCGATGGTTCTGCCGGTCTGCGGGTCGTAGTATTCAAAGTAGTATTTTGTGTGGGCGGGGTCCATATCCCATGTCCAAGTGATTTTTAGTCCTCGGTTGGTGAATCTAAGTCCTGTTACGGGTTCGGGCTTGCGCTTGTAGGTGAAGGTAAAGATTTCGGACTGTCCTTGGTTGGCGAATTTCTGCTGGTTGTGCGGGTCTTCAACGGTTATGCGCCAGGCGTATTCCATACCGGGTTTCATATTTACGGTGGCGGGGTGGAACGATATCTGCGATGTGGTATATGTTTGTGAATATATTGGTCTTACGGTGCTGACAACGGTCTGCACTGGTATGCCTGGCACTGCGCACTCCCATAGTTCAAACTTGTAGTTAAATGCTCCCACGGTTTTGGGTATCCACGTGAACACTATTGGCGACTGCTGCTGGGCGGGCGGTATCAATGTTTTGTTTTTGGGTAACGAGAGCACCGGCGGCTTGCCCATGCGCGCGTTGAACATGGTGAAGGCGGTGTTGCTGATTACGCGGTTTTCGTGGTAGTGGATTACTTTTACGTTCATGCGGTAAAATCCTTCGGGAAGTTGTCCGTCTTGGAGGTATTTGGCGGCGGTGATGCCGTGGAAATCAAGGTTTTGGATGTCGAAATATCTTGCGAGGTCGGCACCTGTTAGCACTATGGTTTGTCCGCCGTTAATATATAAAGGTGCGGGGTTGAACGATGGTTTTGTAGTTACTTTAACATTCTGACATTCAAGCGAGAAGGATAGTTTGTAGGGGCAGTTGGCGTCTAAGAGGTCTTGTCCTGTAAGGGTAATGATGAGTTTGGGCGTGGCATAGTCGCCAAGAAAGAGGCTGTATGGAGGGGTATATTGCACGGTGGCACGGATGGGGTAGTTGCGCTGGGCGGAGGATGTCGCAGTGCAGAATGTCAATAGGGTTAGTAATATTAGTAGTTTCTGTTTCATACCTTGTTAAAAAGAAATTTTACCTTCATCGCTTAATGATGATTCTGTGCCATCATCAAATTGATGCCTGATGCAATATTTGTATGTTTTGCCCGCCGACACGTTGGTGTCGGTGTATTCGTTGCCGTGCACTATGGCGTAGGTGCTTATATCATTAGTGTCTACCGCTCGGAAAACAACGGTTGACACCACCTTCTTGCGCAATTGGTCGGTGTTCCACTTTAGTTTTATTCCATTGGGTGTTACGGTGGTGGTAAATACTATTTTTTCGGATTTTGCTGGGATATCTGCCGCCATAATATTCGACAGCGAAGACCACAGTCCGCCATTATCCATAGCCTTGAGTGCGTAATAGTATGTCTCGCCCTCCTCTATATTGTTGTCGCTGTATTCGGTGTCGCGTGGTTGCAATATAGCCAAGGTGTCGAATTTGCTATTGAGATTAGTTTTGCGAAATAAAACAACGTTTTTTACATCGCCCGAAACCGATTTGTGCCACGAAACTATGTTTTTTTTGCGGGCTATCTCCACATTGCTGATTCTGGGCGGCGACGGCGGAATGGTGTCGTATCGTGCCACAGCCGCAGGGGGCGACATTGCGCTCTGATTGTCGCGTCCGTCCACTGCCTTGAGCCGGTAATATATATACTCGGTGCTGGTGTTTAATGTAATGGTGTCGGTGTAGGTGGTATCTTTAATCATATAAGGGCACGCCATCACAAACTCCACATCGGGCAAATTGGCGCGGAAAAGGCGGTAACCTATCACATCGGGGTCGGTGCTGCGATGCCAATACACCGTAACGCGTCCAAGACTGTCGCAAAAGCCCTCGGGCGGAGCGGGTGCGGCAGGAGGGACACTGTCGATAAGCATCGCATACGATGGAAAGGGGTTGATTACTTCGCTTACAGAATTGTATGCAGAAATAAAATAGTAGTTGTCGTTGAGAGGTTTGGAGTCGGTAAAACTGCGCGATTGCGGACTGATATTGCCCGACAGCAGTTGTTTGGTGCCGCCTGACGATTTGGAGCGGTATATCTTATATCCCTCAATTGCGGATTCTTGGTTGGCATCGTAAGTCCAGTTTATCACCACAGAATTGTTGTTAACAGTTTCGGCGTAGGTGAGTTCAGGCACCGAGGTTATTTCAGGCTTGCCTATGCATTTCGACACATCCGACATTGGACCACTTTCTCCAAAACTATCAAAGCCGTAGGCACGGTAGTAATATGCCTTGCCGTCGGTTTCGAGTGTGTCGATTATCCTCATTTCAAACGAACCGTAGGTGGCAGAGATGGGTTGTTCGGATATTTTTTCAAAATGCTTGCCATCTTCGCTCTTTTCGATATAGTATGCTATATAATAAGGTGTGGCTTGCGTATCCCACGAAATATGTGCCGCGCGGTTGCGAACCACAATTGTGGGGGCTGGCGGAGGGTATAGCGGGCGGTAGGCTCGTATCGACGACATCACCACTGCTGTGTCGGTGTAGAGTGTGTCGGCGGTTGCCAACCTCACAGAGTAGATGTAGGTGCTGCTTTTGTCCACATCGGTGTCGTTGTAATATAGTCCGGCAAGGCGGGCGGTGGTGGTGTCCATATCAGCGCAGTAGAGGGCAAAGCCAAACCGCTGTTCGTTGTCGTTGTGTTTTTTATATGCTGTAATAGGATTAAAATCGGTGTAAGTCTCGCGCTCTCCAAAAATGCACTCTGCCGCCACTGCGGTATAGTTATTATCAGCAAAAGGTTCCCATTCTGATATATCGGCAATTTTGATATTTTTAGAAAATTGTTTTTCTGCCCATACCGAGTCGCCCGATTCAGCCACTAAATACTTTTCAAAAATGTATCCGCATTGTTTAGCCTCGTCCCATACGGGATAGGAAACCGGAGCCCAACGGAGTTCTATACGGTCGCGCCCAGGCTTGGCCATCAGCATGATATTCTGCTGCCGCTGTGCCATAGCGGATGTGCATATTATTAAAAAAAGTAACAATGAGGGTAGTTTCATTAGTAGCAAGTGTTTTTTTTCGGCGGCTAAGTAACAAAGATAAAAGCACTCTGCAAAATATTTTTAACACTTTTTTAAAATTATATAATACATTGATAATCTTTTATACTATCAATAATAATCGAAAACAAGCAACGCACTGACACATATACATATACTACAAAATAGTATAAATATTTACAACAAAACAAAAATACAAAAAAATAGATAAGAAAAAATTTGCGATATTAGATATAATGTCTACATTTGAGGCGAAAAAAAACTTAAAGAAAGGAACAAGAAAATAATTAAACTATATGGAAAGACTTTTTCTACTACCAATAGCCGCAGCAATGTCGGCAATGATATTTTTGCCATCGTGCAATAAAGATGACAACGAAGTAAAAATTTCTCATAAAGACTCCGCAAACGTTATTGAAGTGCTTACTAAAAGCCAATATGCCGTTGGAGGCAACTTTTCTCCAAGCAATGGCGCAAAAGATATATATGTGGGAACTGACTTTTCTATCAAGCCGGGCGTGGCTTTGAATACTCCGTTTGAGGTAAAGTTAGCCGACCAAACCGTCACCTACCGCTACGACCTTAAAGCTTGCACCATTACCGATGCGAGCGGTGCCGACTTTGCCACAGGTTTCAATTACAGCGAGCAGGACACTTTGATAACTATCAATAGCAAAATCCTGAACGGAAACACTGAATACACACTATCGTCCACAATAGCTCTGATGCAGCAAATCAACGGCGAATGGCAGCCTGTGGTATACAACGGAGATGCCAAGGAGTATGTGTCAACATCATTGTTTACCACCTGCCAAGCCGCCGACACACTCCGCCCAGCCGACATTCTCTTTTCATATCCTATCGACCGCCAGTTGAACTATATGCCCAAAGAGTATCAAGAAGGCTACATAATGCTCTCGTACAAATATCCCGAACTGTTCAACGGAGCATCGGCAAATGATATGAAGGTGATAATCAAAAATATCACCGACGACACCAAAGCCGAACAATCTACCCCATTTACTGTAAAAGAGAGCCACGAAGTGGAAGGCGAAGCAGTTGAGTTGGGCTACTCGCTCAAAGACATTATGTTCGACCCAAACCAAATTTATAGCCTTGCCTTCTATTGCGGTGAAAAACAAGTACATCAGATATATTTTAGAACAAGTTTTTATGAAACGCTGAAAAGTAAGTTGGCGGCTCATGAGGGTAATTTTGATGGGGAATTACACTATGATGGACTATCAGATAATTATTTGTGTGCATCTTTTAAAGTAGAAGAATATTTTGATAAATTTGAATGTCAAACCTTAGACAATTTTATCTATGAGAAATATGGCGAATTGCCACGGTCGGAAACTTTAAATACATGTCTCATTCCAATCGAATTCGACTTTGATAATTGCGATTGGTATCAAACTTCAATATTTAAATATATATACGACAAAATTCCTACACCCACTAATGACCAAAGAGGTAATGTCAAATATCCACCAATAAATGCATGTGAATTATTTCAAGTACATATCACCAAAGTATTCCTTTCTGATGAAGAAATTCAAACAAAAATAATTAATAGTTGGCCGAATATATATAGATTAAGAATATATATGTCATACTATTTTATTCAAGATGGCAAGAACAGTCAGTCACATATTTTTAACAACGGAGCGGAATCAGAAACAGAGGAACAAATTATGAAGATAAATGTAAAAGATTGGTTTTTACTGGCAAATCCCATAGGTACTTATTCCTATGATCTATCTTTTCGTCTACCAGGAAAGAATATCATTACATATCAAGAACGGCATATGTTTACTTATAATAAGTAGATTATGAAAAAGATATATGTTTTATTGCTTTCTATCTTTGTTTTTGCTAATATTGTATTTGCGCAAGACAAAAATGTAGACCACCAAAAAATAGGTGTATTTGCCTTATCCTTAGAAATAGATCAATATTCTCACACCGATTATCGAGACTCACAAATTGATGTATATGTATCATATCGTAATAAATTTTCAAAAACATTTATTTCTTTAGGGTGGCAAAAGTATACGCTAAAACGCAAAAGCGATTATTATGGAAGATATGCTATTGTTCCATTTCAACAAGGAGGAGTTTCATCACCTGAAATTATATATTTTGAGGTGGAGTTGGATGGTAACACTATAAAAACCAAAGAATTCCCATTAACTGATTTACCTTCAACAAAAGAAGGATATTACACTGAAGTTGAGATTAATGATGATTTAACATTATGTGTTAATGCTCCTTATTACTATTACATAAATAAATTTACAGATTTAAACTTTTGTCAAAACGATAATTTACCGTTGGATGTTGAGTGTCCGGGAAATCAATGGCCCAAGGTCGCATTAGAAGTAGCTTACAAAGATCCAAATAAGAGTATTGTTGATGCAGATTATGTATTTATGGATTCTATATCATATTCACATCCAATTAGTTATTCCCATTTTGCGGATTTTATTGATAACAAATTAAGCAAAAGTATATTTTCAACTGAGAATAATGGAGGCAAATTTCTAATGCGCTTAAAATTGGGGAAGTTCATTTCTGATTCTGTTGAAGTCCCACCCTACTATCGTCAAGTAGTATTCTCGAAAGATAATATCTCTCTTGATGATAATAAGATAAGTATTTCCAATAATATCAATAACTACCAAATTACAATAACCAATACAATAACAAATAATTATTATCCACGTGAAGATGACGACAAGACACAAAACAAAATAGTCATCGAAGATTTAACTTATGGTTTATATTCTATACGAATAGAAGATACGAAAGACCCAGGATCCAAGTGTTATGTTGAATATTATGCCAATATTATGGAGGCTAAAAATAACTATCTTCAACCTAATAAAGATAACGAAAAAAATGTAGCCGATTTTTGGAGTGCATCACATACAACACGTAATGATGCTATTATACTGCATAGTTATAGAACTCACACAGAAAGTGAAAAATATCAACCGACAAATTTAGTAGATAATGATATTCGTCTTGTACCTGAAGATCTTTATGATAAAAATAATGCAATTGTTTGCAGAATTGAAGATAAGAATGGCGCAAAAAAGTGTGATGTTGAGGCTTCAGAAACTCAATATTATATTAAAAATTGTCATAGTGGGGATAATCAAACTATAACTATCTCTTATCCCGAAGGCTCTAACTATCTCCCCCAAACCATCCATTACACTCTCAACAACTATTTCAAAAACATATCTGCCACACCTGAACTTATACAGCCTGAATGTGCCGACGGAATAGGCACACTCAAACTTTCAGGAATTCAGGGTGGTTTAAATAATGGTTACTACTATACATTAAATAGAGGCAACACAATTATTGAAGAAAGCACAATTTCAGGTAATAGCGTTTCAATCAATGTGCAAAATGGTGACAGGGTTAAGATATACGACAATAAAATGAATGAAAAAGATTTTCCTTACACAGAAGACCGTGCGTGGCCGGATAAAAATGAAAATGGTTATGTTGTAAAAGGTCTGTCTGCAATACAACCCTCATTTTCTTATCCTCGAGCCAATATAACATGTTTTGGTGGCTCAACTGAACAAGTCGTGGAAATAAGTAACTATTCCAAGAATATAAATTATTCGTGGACAGTAAAAGTAAACAAATCTGACGGAAATACAACATCAGGTATTGCCAATGGGTCTACCATTGTTATCAACAATCTTCCTGCCTACGAACATTCTATTACTTGGCATATAACCAAAGATAATAAAACCTGTTGGAATGATAATAGTACATCTTTCACAATCACCCAACACGATCCAATAGAATTTGAAGCCAAACCAGTTTCACTTACTTGCAAAGACAGCGATGATGGCGAAATAAATATATCTAATGTCAAAAATACACAGGGAAATAATATAGCGTATTATTATCCTGAATCAGGGAAAAAGGAAGATGCATCACCTATTTATGGTAATCAAAATAAACCAAACCCATTAGGAGCAGGAAAATACATTGTCTATATTGTAGACAAAATTAAAGTGAATGAAGAAGAAAATGAAAAGACATGTGAATCCGCCCCCCAAGAGGTTACAATCGGTACACAAACACCACAAATGAATTTAACAACCACCGCCGCTTCGTGCGATGCGGCAGAGAATGGGAAGGCTGTGTTTACTAAAAAAGAAGGTATTCGTTTTGAACCTGATGTATTTGAATGGAAAAAAGATAAACAACAAATCCACGGTATCACTTTCTCTAATTCATCATTAGGTGTAGGTAATTATTCAATAACATTCAGAGGCAACAATGGGGTGTGTACAATGTCATCCACATTCACTATTGTATCAAATACATACTCATTTTCAGCCTCCACCTTCAACGCCTCATGTGCCGCTGCCCCGAACGGCAGCGCAGAGATTTTAGCACCTATTATAACTTCAAAAGGTAATAAACAAGGAGAGTTTAATCCAACATGTTACTCTTGGACACTGGTCAATAAATCAAATACAAATATTACCGAACGAACCACCTCAGTCAATACCATAAGCGGTCTGTTGCCTGGCATATATAAAGTAGAGATTAATCATGATGAAAATTGCACCTCATCCACCGAAGTGGTAATCGGCACTAACACATACAACTTCCAAGGCACTCAATACCACGACCTTTCGTGCGTAGATGCATCAAACGGCTATATAACTGCACAAATCAACAAATCTGGTAATGGCGACTTTAATATAAAGGGTTACGAGTGGCACGTTAAACCACATGGAAGTTTTAATAACTCAAGCCAAGATAAAAACATTTTTTATCTTAGCGGCATCAACGAGGGTGAGTATACATTGGAAATAAATCACGATAATTATTGTACCGAAAGTACTACCGTAAATATCAGTGTCAACGATTATGAGTGGACAACCAACCATCTCAACCTCTCCTGCAAAGAGGTTTCAAACGGCTACATCTCTGCCACCATCAATAGAAAAGATGATTTCAACGGAGTATTCAAAATAAATAAATATTCTTGGACAGTAGCCGACACAACTTATAAAAGTGGCGAAAATCCTGCAAATGAGAAAGACGGCACTTACTCATTTGAACTTACAGACCTTGCACCTGGACTTTACAAACTTTCGCTAACCCACGATGAAAAATGTACTGAGAGCACCACGGTAAATATTGACGTAAACGATTACTATCATTATGTAACCACCACCAACGCTCCGTGTGCTGATATACCCAGTGCTACTGCCACGGCTGTAACAAATATTTTATCTGGCACACCAGAATCTTTTCATCCTCACTACATTTGGACTATTAAAAACGGCGAACCTGTACCTACCGGCTCGGACAATTTCATCACAGAACGTTATTCGGGCGATTACAATGTGCGGTTAGAGTGGGAAGGCGGATGCTACACCGAAATCAATTTCGACATCAAACACGACACTCTCCGTCCATCGTTTTTTACCACCCACGCCGAGTGCGCCGACAAGCAGTCAATTGGCGGCAGAGTAGAAATTAATATGTCGCCTGAGCGCACCTATACATACTATTGGAACGACGATAACGAAGGTGTAAAATATAATTTCGCCGAAAA
This sequence comes from Bacteroidales bacterium, assembly GCA_017651345.1. Classification (GTDB taxonomy): domain Bacteria; phylum Bacteroidota; class Bacteroidia; order Bacteroidales; family UBA3824; genus UBA3824. The sequence goes on from JAGCDD010000072.1 coordinate 31,238, forward strand.
CTTAGCAGCAGGCTCTCACACTGTAAGAATCGTCGACCAACATAATTGTTCCATAAAAGAATCGTTTGACATACTCAACAGCGATTTTTCGGTAGATGTAAAATCAGAGAACGCCCTTTGCCGGCAGGATGCCACAGGAAAGGTGATTTTTGATATCAAAGGCGGCAGAGGCAAGTATGCTATCGACTGGCAAGGCAACAACGCCCTCTCGCAGAGCAATATCACTACAAACACCTTTACTCAAGATAATGTTCCCGTGGGTGTGTATACCATCAATGTTAAAGACGAAACCAACTGTGTATCAATGCATAAGATAACTATCGCCAGCGGCAACCTCAAGGTTTCGCACAAAGAAACAGAGGCAAGTTGCTCGTCAATAGGCAATGCAAGAGCCGAAATTGCAGTGTCGGGTGCAAAATTGCCCGTAACCTACAAATGGAGCGACAATGTGGAAACCCCCGACCCTGTTCGTAACAACCTTGCCAATGGCAACTACGTGGTAACAGTGGTAGACCAAAACAACTGCAGCATGCCTGTTGACATAAAAATTTACAGCAAGAAACTCAGCACCGCCACCGCTATCGACAGTGCCACCTGCGGTCTTGACCCCGACGGAGCAGCCGAAATAAGGTTGTTTTCGGCAACGTCGCCATTCACATTCACTTGGCCCGACGGAAAAATCACTTCAGAGAGCAAACGCAACGGTCTCGACAAGGGCAACTACGATGTGCTGATAACAGATGCTAATGGTTGCGAGGTGCATGCCAATGTGGCTATTCCCCATAAGGGATATTTGCAAAACGATGTTCCAAGCAGCATCAACCTGTGTTACAACGGCGAAATCACCGTTGATGCCAACGAGTTTGACGGCTATGAGTGGATATGCAACGGCTGGGTGGTAGACAACAACCGATTTTTAACAGTAAAATCGCCTGGAACTTATATCGTAAAAGCCAACGGCTACGACGACTGCTATGCCGTGGATACAATTTCGGTTACGATGTCACCAACATCGTTCTCGCCATATTTCCGTATGTCGTCGGTATCGTATATCAACGACACCCTCGTGGTAATGGAGATGTCGCAAACCAATCCCGACAAATATTCTTGGAAATACGATACTCTCGCTTTCGACTGCGACAATTCCAAAGGCTCAGAACGTGAACTGCGACTTATTCCCAAACTTTCGGGCATATACAGTGTTACACTTTCTGCCGAAAACCAAGACTGCGTTTCTGACATTTCCAAGCCTGTGGAGATATTTGCCACGGTACGTCCCGACGATGAGTTTTCGCCGCTATACGTCGATAATTCTATAGTCAAGGCATTTAACTTATCGCCCAATCCCACCAAAGGACCTATCACGGTAGAGGTAAACCTTTCGCAAATTTCCGATGTGCGGCTTACTATTTACGACCTCAATTTTGGCAAAATACGCAAACAGGTTACGCTCCGCAATTCCGACAATTACAAACTCGACATCAACGATGTAATCTCTACCGGAGCTTATGTAGTAATATTGCAAACCGGCAACGAAACCAAACAAATAAAATACATTGTTAGCCGATAAATACATTACCCTGTTATGCAAAATCAAAATTTACAAAAACGTCTCGGGGTTTTCTTGACTACAGTATTAGTGGTAAGTATGTTTGCTTTTGGCAGCCAACTGTCAGCACAAAACGCATACGCGACATTAGAAAACGGCACTCTAACTTTTTATTACAACGATAATCAACCTTCGGGCGCATTTGAAATCAACATTGGCAGCGAAACTCCTGCATGGAACGCATCTTCGGCAGATATTACTAAGGTGGTTTTCAACAGTTCGTTTGCAAACTATAAGCCCAACACCTGTTACCGATGGTTTTGCGGATGTGTTAACTTGCAATCGGTAGACGGTATCCAAAACCTTCAAACGCAAAACGCCGAATCAATGGCTTATATGTTTTACCAATGTGGTAATCTTAAGTCGCTCAACCTTAGTGGGTTCAACACTGCAAAAGTTAAAAGTATGATGGCTATGTTTGCCAACTGCGAAAAACTTAATACTCTCGACCTCAGTGCGTTCAACACTCAGAATGTGGACGATATGAACTCGATGTTTTTCCGCTGTAGAAATCTCAGCCAGGTGGTGCTCAGCAGTTTCGACACCAAGAATGTTGCAAATATGTACTCGATGTTTGCCTATTGCCGCGCCCTCAACGAAATAGATTTAAAATCATTCAACACTGGCAAGGTAACAGATATGCGCCGCATGTTTTACGATTGCCCACAGTTAGAAACCATTTATGCCGGAGATTTATGGTCAACAGTAAATGTATCGCAATCCGACGATATGTTTTATGGCTGCAACAATCTTTTTGGCGGGTATAATACTATTTTTAGCGATGCAATTACTGATAAAGAATACGCACAAATAGATTCCGAAACACAGGCAGGATATTTAACACAAAGCGGCACCACCCAAGTGGCACATCGCTTAATTGTGGCTTCTCCGCCTATAAAAACAGAATACTGCCTTGGTGAGCCGTTAGATATTACGGGCTGCAAAATATCAGTATTCTTTAACGACAATAGTTCCAAAACTTTCAACCTCCGCCAAGATTTAGTGGCAGAATACAATCCGTCGTCCGTTGGCGAACACAATGTGACAATCAGGGTTTATGGCGGTGAATGTAGTTTCAAAGTCAATTTCTACGACCAAGAATCTCCCTATTATCTATGGGACAGCAAAACGCTTACAGCCACATTATATTATGGGCATTATCGCAACGGCGCAACTTGTATGCACACTCTGCCTGATTCGATAAAAAATAAGGTAGAAAAAATTGATTTTGAAATATCGTTTGCCAAATACGCCCCCGAAAGCACCGTAGAATTGTTTAAAGGTTGCCAAAATCTTGTTGAATTTACCAACTTGCAATATTTCAACACCACAGCAGTCCGCGATATGTCGTATATGTTTGATGGTTGCGAAAATCTTCGCTCACTCGACCTTAGCAATTTCAACAACAGCAAAGCCGCATACGCTCAAGGTATGTTTAAAGAGTGCGGAAAATTAAAAACTATCTACTATGGCGACTATTGGGATACCGAGAAAACCGCCGATGCCGTTATCTATAATCCTGATTGCGCACAATATTTCACCTACAAAAAAGCACAGGCATTTGTGTTTCCTCCCGAACCCCTCCCTCTTATATTCAACAATCAGCCACAGAAGTTGATTGCAGAGATGGAGTCGAATCTTGGTACGGTATTGTACAGCCTCGACGGTAAAAACTATTCCGAAGATATTCCCTCAGCCACACATGCCGGCGATTACACCATGTATTACAATGTAGAAGACAATGAAAAATATGTTGGCACACAACCGCAAACCATCAACGTAAACATAAGCAAGGGCAAAAGCGTGATTACAACTATTCCTACCGCCATCGGGTTTCTTGTATACATGGGACAGCCTCAGCCACTGATTACCGAAGGTACATCCAATTTTGGAACAATATTGTATCGTCTCGGCTCCGAATGTGATTATTCCACAACTCTGCCCGAGGCTACCGAACCTGGCACATACCTCATATACTACAAAATTGAAGACACCGACGATTATGATGGTGTTGCAGAGCAGTTTTTAGAGGCAAAAATAGATGCCAAAACGCCCGTTGATATCGCACCAGAGGCAATCAAGCCAAACGTTTGGTGCAGCAACGGCACTATATTTATAGAAAGTGCGTCCTTAGGTGTAAGATTTAGTGTAATCGACATCTCCGGTCGCATAATCACTTCATCTACAATAAATTCCTCACTACAAGAAATCTATATCAACAAAAAAGGAATTTTTGTTGTAACTATTGGTAAATACTGCTTTAAGGTGGTAAATAATTGATAAGGAAACACTCACTTTCCATCAATTTTTCTAAACTTTTCTCGTGCTTGAACGGCGTATATGCTGCCGGGGTAGTCGGTTAAAATCTTTAAATAATATGTTTTGGCGGTTTCGGGGTCGGCAAGATAGGAGGAGGATATTTCGGCAAGGCGGAAGGCGGCTTTATCGGCAAGATTGTCGTAGGCATAGTCGTCGGCTACTTTTTGATAAAGCGAGGCGGCTTCGGCGAAATCTTTCTGACGCTCACGGATTTGTGCCTGACGGTAGAGCGACTCATCTACAAGGGGACTGCTCTTAAACTGCGTTACAATAGTGTCGTAACAGCTCAAGGCATCGCTCCAACGGTTTTGAAACATATACATATCTCCTCTGGCAAAAATCTGCAACTCACGGTCGGGATTTGCGGCAGTGTCGGCAGGCATAAATTCGTCAGCCACGGCAAGATTGTCGTTGATAATGATGGCGAGTTCCATAGCATCGTTTGCCACAAGTTTTGAGGTGGCGGCTTTCAATACGTCTAATTGCGACAAAGCCCATTTGAAACTGCCTGTGTAATAGGCAACTTTGGCTTTGCGGAGTTTTGCCTCATCGCCTTTTTCGTTTTGCTTGTTGTCGGTTTCCACTTTGGCGTATATCATCAGAGCCTCCCACTCATCACCCGAAAATAGGTAAATATCAGCCAGTTGTAAGTTCAAATCGGCTTTGATGGCATAATTGAGTGGCTGTTGCAACGCTTTGTTGATGATAGCCTTGGCAGTGTCGGCGTGGTTGAGGTAATAGGTTTCTAACCGAGCGTAATTAATTACGTGCTGCACTGTGGAGGCATTGATTCCCTGCTTGGCAAACACCGAGCGGTATTCGTTTTCGAGATATGCAAGTTGTTCAGAGTCTGTGATAGAACCGGCTACAACCTGCTGATACATAGTATTTAATACACCGAGTTTGGCGTAGAGATAATACGGAGATTTTTCACCAAGTTCGATCACATATTTGTATGCGTCGGATGCGGTGGCAAAGTCGCCTGCGACAACAGCCTGCTGACCAAGCGAAACAAGATGCCGTCCTTGTCCATTGGTTCTGCGGTCTAACGCTTTGGCTTGATTTACAGCCATCTTGAAGTTCTTTTTCTGCACATAAACCCAAATGAGCATTTCGCTAAGGGCTGTGGAAGGCGTTTTTTGAATCCGCTGCATTAGCGACGAGCGGAGTATGGAATAAAGTTCGTCGTTGGTGTCGTTGTTGAGATAGTATTGCAGCATATTCTCCACAGTGGCAAGGCGCGATGCATCGGCAGAAACCACATCAAGCGATGTTTCTGACATTTTTTTATAATTTCTCGACGAGGCATACACCGAAAACAATTCCATACTAAAATCAATATGAGCCACTTCGGCACCTTGTAGCAATGTTTTTTCGGCATAATCGGGTTCATCGGCTTGCAAAAAACTGTTGCACAGCGCAATAATCGAATTTCGGTCGTGTGGAAGCGCAGAAATCACACCATCGAACTGCTCGGAGGCTTTATCCATCTTGCCTTGACTCTTATACACCGAGCCGAGGATAATCTTGTAAGCAAGGTCGTTTTTGTTGGCTGTCATCTGTTTTTTAACAGCCTTCTCCGCCTTGTCTAACTCTCCGAGCGATTCGAGGCACTTGATATAATAGTTAAAATAATTCTTGGCATGTGTCTGATTAAAAAGGTTTTCAAACAGATAAACCGCTTTTTCGTACTCGCGGCTGTTGTAGTACGAATAGGCAAGCGACACGTCTTCTTGATTTTGAGCATTTACCCAAAAAGGAAGCGCTAACGCCAAGATTATCAACAGTTTTTTCATTTTTACTGATAGAGAAAACGTTTTATGCTGCGCTTGGGCGTTTTTTCAAATTCTTCGTTATAAATTTTTACTCCTTTAATTTGGCTGTAAGCGGGTAATTCCTTGTTGAGTTGCAGCACATATTTTTCGATAGTAGCGGGAATTTCTGCCTCAGCTACATTCTGACTGCGAAGCGAATCAAAATCGGGATATACCAACGCCACAAGTTTGCCCTCTTTCTCTACCACGATCGACTCGTTGACAAAGAAAAGGTTGTTGATTTTGTCCTCAATTTCTTCGGGATAAATATTCTGACCGCTGGGACCAAGTATCATATTCTTGATTCTGCCTTTGATAAAGATATTGCCGTCTTTGTCCATAAGAC
>JAGCDD010000073.1 GCA_017651345.1 Bacteroidales bacterium
TGTCAAAAACGGCGTAATCCTGATGGACGAAATCGCGCTTCAACTCGAAAAGAGCGACAACCCCGTGGAGGCGTTGCTGACGAGTTCCGTGTCGAGGTTCAGGCCTGTGATGATGGCGTCGCTGACCACAATTTTGGGTATGATTCCGCTCTTGACCGACGATTTCTTCGGTTCGATTGCGGTAACGATTATGGGCGGCCTGTTTATCGGAACGATAATCACATTGCTCTTCATCCCGATTTTGTACGCAGTATTCTTCAAAATCAAAGTGAAGTAGTTTTATCCAAAAATTAAAAGAATGGTAAAGAATAAAAAGAATTTTTATTATATAAAATTATTCTTCTAATTCTTTCTTAATTCTTTTAATTTTTGTTTTAAAAAAAAGCCGCCGGCAGGCGGCGGATATTTGAACGAAAATTAAAACGAATTTCAACGAATTAAAACGATTTTTTAGATAGTAATTCTTTTTAATTCGTTATAATTCGCCTAAATTTATGTTTAGAAAAAAAGCCGCCGCAAGGCGGCGTAAAAGATAGTGTTTATGAAAAGGATTTTTTTATTGATATTGACGTTTTCATTTGCGGTGATTGACGTTGATGCGCAACAGAAATTGCCGTTGGATTCGTGCGTGTCGATGGCGTTGTCGCAAAACAAATTGATGGCAAAAGCCGAAAAAACTTTCAGCAAGCAAGACGCTCAGGCTGAGACATATAAGACCAACCGTTTGCCTAAATTTTCATTGACGGGCGGCGCGGTTTTGATGTCGGACGGTGGGTTTGAGTACAACGTGCCGGAAGGCTATCTGCCCACATTTTCGCCCGATGCTGCAACAGGCGCATTGAAGCCAAATGTGATTGCACAAGGTGCGGACGGCAGCCCGATTTTTTCGAGTTATGCATTTTTCCCGGGATTGAATCTCGACCTCGATTTCAGCAAAATAATTATGGGCGGCGTTTCGGTTCAACAGCCGATTTATATGGGCGGCAAGATTGAGACCGCCATCAAAATGTCGCAGACGGGCAAGGAAATGGCGGATTTAAACCGCAATTTGGTGCGCTCCGAAGTTATCCTCAATACCAACGAGGCATATTATAAGTTGGTGGAAGTCTTGGAGTTGCAGAAGGCTGCGGAGAGTTACAGGGATGTAGTTTCCGAACTTTACCGCAATGTCCAAAACGCCTACGAAATTGGTATGCGTCCGCAGAATGACGTCCTGAAAGTTCGCAGCAAATTGAACGAGGCGGAACTCAAAGTTCGTCAGGCTCAAAACGGTGTAAAAGTTGCCAAAATGAATCTTTGTCATTGTATGGGTTTGCCGCTTGATACTGACATTTTACCCGCTGATTCTGTGATAGTTGACCAAATTGACGACCTGCCGCCGATTGATGTTTCGTCTCGCACGGAAACGGCGTTACTCGGCAAAAAAATCGACCTCAAAGTCACCGAACAAAAGTTGGTAGAAGCCGATTTCCGTCCGCAAGTTGCGGTCGTTGGAGCCGCCAATTACATTTGGGGACCCGAACTGAACGACGAGCAACTTTTCAATGACGTGAAATTTTCGGCTGCATTGACGGTGAATGTTCCGCTGTTTCATTGGGGCGAGGGCAAGAAAAAATCCTCCGCCATTCGTTTTGAAAAAGAGGAACTTGAACTCGAAAAAGCCGACCTCACCGAAAAGATGCAGATGGAACTCGCCCTCGCCCTCAACGCCTACGACGAGGCTCTCCTTGAAGTCCAACTCACCAAAATTTCCCTCGACCAAGCCGCTGAGAATATGCGCGTTGCAAAAGATATGTACGACATCGGCGAAGAAACCCTCGCCGGCTACCTCGAATCCCAAACCGTTTGGACCAAGGCCAACACCGACTACGTAACCGCCAAAGGCAATTTCCAAGTCGCAAAAGTCAAGGTCCTGAAAGCGGCAGGAAGGATGTAGGGGCGTGGATTGGGAATGGTTCAAAAATTTCCGGAATTTACGATTGTGAATTTCCGGAATTTTTTTATTTTTGCGGTTGGAAAAATACGAATGATTATGCGCGAATTTAACACAACGGGCACTTGTTACCCACAGTTACATTATATGGTGGACATTACCAACCGTCTCGGCGACATCGAAAAAAGGGTCGCCAAGGGGGAGTATATCACCATCAACCGTGGCAGACAGTATGGAAAGACAACTACGCTTTACCACTTGGCTCAACGGCTGAGCAAGGATTATGTGGTGTTTTCGATAAGTTTTGAGAGTATGGGCGAGAGCGAGTTCAGGACAAAAGACACGCTTGCTTATTCGTTTTGGGAACAAGTTCAGATGGCATGTGAATACGTGAATATCAGACACTTGGAGGACGATGTAAAGAATATAATTTCAAATATTGTTGCCCAATACGCAGAAAAAAGAGAGATTCCTTTTGCTACATTTGAAAAATCTATTTCGGATGTTTGTGCAAAAAATGCCAAGCCCATCGTTCTCATCATCGACGAGGTTGACAATGCGAGCAATTATGAATCGTTCATCGAAATGCTCCGAATGTTGCGAAATAAATATCTCAAACGGATGCAAGTTCCTACTTTCCAATCCGTTATCCTTGCCGGAGTTTATGACATCAAAAACCTCAAACTCAAAGTTCGCCCCGAATCTGATCATCAGTACAATAGTCCGTGGAACATTGCTGTACCATTTAAGGCTGATATGTCGCTTCCAAAAAATGGCATCGAACAGATGCTCCAAGAATACGAAGCCGACCACAATACGGGGATGAATGTTTCCGAGATGGCGCAGTTGGTTTGGGATTATTCATCGGGCTACCCGTATTTTGTGTCGAGGCTTTGTCAACTCATTGATGAAGAACAACTTGGATGGAACAACGAGGGCATAATGTCGGCTGTGAA
>JAGCDD010000074.1 GCA_017651345.1 Bacteroidales bacterium
AACGGTGGCTTTGATGCGGGTGTCGATGGCGGCTGCGTTGATTGCCATTCCGCCAAAACCACAAATTCCGAGAATGCCAATACGTTCAGGGTCAACATTTTCGCGTGTTGAAAGGAAATCCACAGCGGCAAGAAAATCTTCGGTGTTGATGTCGGGCGATGCCATACGACGGGGTTCGCCACCGCTCTCGCCTGTAAAAGATGGGTCGAAGGCAACGGTGATAAAACCACGCTCAGCCAAATGTTGTGCATAAAGTCCGCTCGATTGTTCCTTAACCGCTCCAAACGGTCCGCTGACAGCGATTGCGGGCATTTTTCCCGACGCATTTTTGGGTGTGAACATATCGGCGGCGAGTTCTATGCCGTAACGATTGCGGAAAGTTACCTTGGTATGATTTACATTTTCGCTTTTTGGGAACGTCTTGTCCCATTCCTGAGTAAGATTGAGTTCAGTCATTTCAATAGTGTTTTTATTGTTGGACATTTGGTTAGCACACGCCGCAAAGAGCATTGCAGACAAAATTGAAATTGTTATGAAAATTTTCTTCATTGTGTAATGTATTATTTTTTACACTGCAAAGATAGCGGCTTTGGTTGTAAGAAATGTTACCAATATTTCGGGGAAAAGTACCAAGATTGAGGAAGTTATTTATTAAAAACGATATAAATATATTTACACTATAAATATAAGAAATTTATAAAAAAGGATATAGGTGAAACGATTTTTTTATTAACTTTGCCCAAAATTAAACAATAAAAAAAGAAGAATATGAATACACCATCGACTACTGCCACGCGCAGTTATTATCTTGACAATCTGAAAGTTGCATTAACAGTTTTGGTAATTGCACACCACGCTATGATACCCTTTGTGGGTGGAGAAGGCTGGCCGTTTCATCCGTCAAACCCCGACGAAAGTTTGCCCTATATGTGGCATTTTTTGAATACTAATGCGGCATTTTTTATGGGACTGTTTTTTATGATTTCGGGTTATTTTGTTCCAAAAAGTTTTGACCGTCAGGGATTTTCAAAATTCATCGGCAAAAAAGTGCTTAGATTGTTAGTGCCATTTGCGGTAATTTCAACAATATTAAGTGCAGCCTCCGGCACACCCGAATCGGGACACACTTGGTTTCTTAGTAGCCTGTTTATGTTTTGTTTGGTTTATGCGCTGATACGTCTTGCGTGCAAAAAATCTTGCAATAATTCAAAGGCACTCTCATTAGGCTTAATAACTATGTTTGCGGTAGTTATGGGCATTGGAAGTTATGCAATAAGACAGATTTACAATCAAGACGAATGGATTTTTCTTTGGATATATAAGTTTGAACCCGTTCATTATCTGCAATATATAATGATGTTTGCCTTTGGCGTAATGGCAGGACGCGGCGACTGGTTTAACCGTATGACCAACACCGTGGGACGCACATCGCTCATTATCGGACTTTTGCTCTGCATTGGCAACTATCTTCGCGGCGATGGAGAGTGGAACAATCTTGTGTATCAATGGTTTGGCGTTTACGAGTCGCTCCTGTGCGTATTTCTCTGCGTAGGACTAGTATGGCTGTTTAGAACTGTTGGCAATTGGAGCGGAAAATTTTGGCAATGGAGTGCAGCACAAGCATTTGGCGCATACATTATCCATCTTTTCGTATTGCTGATAGTAGAAAACCTTTTAGACCCCATCTGGCTCGGCGTAATAGGCAAATACCTGACTGTATTGACCTTAGCCACCGTTGGATCATTTGTAATCACTTGGCTATTGCGATTGATTCCGGGCGTAAAAAAGGTGTTGTAGGGGATTAAAATAATCCCCTCTCCAACTCTACATATTCGCCAATTTTTCTGCGCCAATCAAGGTTAAAGTATCTCTTAACATACAGATTAACAATATTATACCGTAGCAATAGGCGGCAATTTTGATTACTTGATTTTTGGGTAGGTCGGGAATGTTTTTTACAAGAAAATATGCCAACAAACCAAAATACAAAACTTCAAAAACACTTATGTATTTCAAAACACCTATCATATAAGCCTCTAAGTTGCAGGCATTTAAAAACGAAAGAACAGACAATGGAGTAATCTGCGACTGATTGTAACATTCTAAATTTCCAATATCTGTTGTTATCATTGACCAAACAGATTGAATCAAAACCACTATCTCTGCATAAATCAAACACTTAAAGATAGTTTTAAAATTTTGACGTTTGGATGCTATATTAAATCCAAAAAAGATTACAACACTTATAACAACCATTGCCGCAAGACGTGCAAACCCTGTACTAATGCCAGTTACCCACGACAAAGTCTGCTTCATTTCAAAAGTTTTTTTGATCATTTCAGGAGTGGAACGGTCGCCACCGGGTGTAATACTCATAAGATGACTATAATCATCAAAGGTCATTTTTGACAATGAATAATAGCCTAATATGCCATAAACCACGAATAGAACTATCAAAACTATCAGAGGTTTTTGGAAACTTTCTTTCTTGGTTGGATTAATTAAGTTTTCTTCCATTTTTCTATGAATTTTATGGTTATAAATTATTTGTTTTCTTCTGATTTAATGAGCGTTGTAGAATCAACGCCTGAAATAATTTCAACGTTGATGCCGTCGCTGACGCCAAGTTTTACAAATGTTTTTTGCACGCGTCCCTTATCGTCAACGGTGTTGAAATATGTGGAATCGCCACGATAAAAGACGTATTTTTCGTTGATTCCCCACACGCTATCTCGTTTAGCGATAGAGATTTTGCCCATTGCCGAACTGCCCGAATAAATGTGGTGCGAATCGAGGTCGGCCTTGTCAATGGCGGCTTTAATTTCAAAGGTTACAATGCCGTTGCTGCGAGTGCTAACGGGCGCAATTTCGGTAACAACGCCACGGATTGTGGATTCACGGTCGGTGGCAGTGGTGATGTCGATGTCTGTTCCGATTTTCACCTTGTCGATGTCGTTTTCTGCAACCGAACCCACAAAATTCATAGAGGCAAAATCGGCAATGCGGGCAATGATGCTACCCTCGCTGTAAGTGCCGCGAGCCATTACCGAGCCACCCTCTTTTACGGGAAGTTCTATGATTGTGCCGCTGTTGGTGGCGCTGATGATATTCGACACTTTGTTTTTAGATTGCTGACCTTCAACCATTTCTAACTCGGCAACAATGGTTTCGTGGTTCTTTTTCATCACCTCGTAATCGGTTTGCTCTTGTTCAAATTCTTCCTTATTTACATAACCGTCTTTATACAGTTTTTGTGTGCGTTCAAACTGAACACGTTTGGCATCGAGGCGACGGCGGCTAACTTCAATATTATCTTTGAGTTGGCGCAGTTCGATAGGGTCTTTTACAAATTTGATACTCGCAAGCGACCGACCAAGTTCCACCTTATCGCCGAGATTTACCATAAGTTTTTGCAAAGTGCCTGATATATTGCTACGTACATCAATAACACGGTCGGGTTCGATGTAGCCCGAAATGGTAAGAGTTTTGTCGATACTCACACGCTGAATGGTTACAGTTTGGATTTTTTCATTGGATTTTTTCACAGCCTTGACAATTACAAAGCCGAGCAAAAACACTACTACACAAATGATTATGGTTCTTATTGTCTTCATAGTTATTCAGATTGAAGGGCTTCGATCGGTTTCATTTCCGACGCCATAGTAGCCGGACGCAATCCCGAAACCAAACCCGCTATTAATAAAACTATCATACTAAAAAATGTGGTGGTAACATCAAGCGAGGGTGCGACAACACTATCAACACCCATTGCATCTATCAGCATACCAATAAGTTCGAGCAACATCCACCCTACCGAAATACCAATAGCACCTGCCATAAGGGTAATCACGATAGTTTCGCCAAGTATCAGATTTTTAATACTTTGCGGAGTTGCTCCCACTGCCATACGCACGCCTATTTCTCTTGTGCGCTCGCGAACATTTGCCACCATAATGTTAGCAATGCCGATAATGCCGCCAACCAATGTGCTAACGCCTATAAACCACAGAAAATAACGCACATAGTTGAAAACTTGGTCGATAGATTCAAGACTCTCTTCGTAGGTTTGGAAATAGAGGGCGTTGTTGTCGCCGGGTTCGAATCCAAACCGCGAACCAAGAAAATTCTTAACTCTTTGTTTTACATTGTGGCTGCCGCTTGTATATATAAAAGTATTGAATTTTGGCGTGTTGTTCACCGCCGAAACAAAACTGTCGAAAGGCGTTATCATAATTCTATCGTACATCAAAATAGAGAAAACGCCCACCACTTTAAACGCTATATCATTGACCACTACATACTTACCAATCGGGTCTTTTCTATCGAAAAGCACATCACGCATATAGGTAGAAATCATAACATTTTTTTCGTGATTGGCAAAATCACTGTGATTGAGCAATCTACCGTCAACAAGTTCCATTTTTTGAACATTGAAAAACGGTTGGTCTACACCTGCAATTTCAAAATTTCCGTAAGAATTATCGCTTCTTACATTCACAAACGAAGATGTATAAGGTGAAATTCCATCGATTTCGGGAATAGCAATGCAAAGGTCGCTAATATCCTGTTTTTCAAACTGAACCGTAGCACCTTCCACGCCGCCTTTCATAGGTTTTGTGATAGTGCGACCCATTACGGTTACGGAATTATTTCGTTCGTTGGTAAGCAATTTAGTAAGCGAACCTTCCACGCAATTGCCCACGCCCACCAAAACCACCATTATGAATATGCCCCACGCAATGCCAATGCACGAGGATAGCGTCTGATTGGCGCGAACCCGTATATGCTCTAATATTTCAGCCCAAAAGTCAAACATTTTTAATAGTTTTCGGTTGCAAATTTACAAGAAATTACCATCCCATTTCCTCGCCTTGGTACCATTTTACCAACATAGCGCAGTACATACACTCGTAGACAGCCTGAGCAAGGTCGGATTGCGATTTCATATAACTGTTTTTGGATTCGTTGAATTCGGTGATGGTGGATTTTCCGTTTTCGTAACGGGCCTGGGCAAGGCGGAAGGCTGTTTCGCTGTTGGCAACGGCTTCGCGGGCGGCGGCAACTTTGGCTGTGGCGTTTTCGGCGTTGAGCGTAACCTGCTGAACCTCTTTGTAAAGATTTTTGCGGGCAAGGTCGAGGCTGTATTGCTGACTGTGCTGCTGAATCTTAACATCGCGGACGTTGTTGCGGTTGTTAAACCTGCTGAAAATCGGAATGTTGAGGTTGAGACTGATATACTGGTTAAAATTGTTATCAATCTGTTTGCTAAACGATTCGCTCGGCATATTCGACGCATTGTAATAATTGGTGCCCATTCCGCCGCTGAGGGTCAATGTGGGGTAATATGCGCCCTTGGCAACCTTCAAATTGTATGCGGTGGCATCTAATCTAATTTCTTCCGCTTTAATCTCCGGTCTGTCATAGTTAATTGAGTCATTAAGCATTATGAATTGTGCATTATGCATTAAAGAGGTGTCGGGACGGGCTATGGCAAAACTATCGGCACTCGGCAATTCCAATAATTGAGATAAGGATAATAAAGATAGTTTTGTAGAGTTAACAGCCTGAGTATAAGTGAGAATGCTGTTGGCGTGAGCGGCTTTTTGCTGGGCAAGTTCGGCTTCGGATGCTTTGCCGTTTGCCACAAAGGTCTCTAAACGAGAAACTTGCGCAAAGTCGATTTGAGTTTGACGGTAGGCAACGTCCTCAATTTCCATATTGTAAAGGATTTGAACGTATGCCTGAGCAACTTGCAAGCGGATGTCGTTTTTTACCTTTTCGAGGTCGGCGGAAGAAGCCGAGAGGTTCAACTTATTGAGTTCCACATTGTTCTTGCGTTGAAAACCGTTGAACAAGGTCATACTTGCACCCACGCTAAAAGATGTGGTGCGGGTGTTGGTATTGGAATATGTGTTGTTGGCAGTAAGTCCGCGTCCAAACGAAAAATTCTGGCTTGCACTTGCGCTAACTTCTGGAAGATAAGCGTTTTGCGATGAGTTTAAACGTATTTCTTGACTCTCTAAACTCTGTTCAGATTTTTTTACCTGAATATTGTTTTCAACGGCATAATTGGTGCACTCTTGCAATGTCCATTCGTGCTGCGCAGAGGCCGACGAAACCGTTAAAACCAATGAAATTATGGTAACAATTTTATTCATATTTGTTTATATTTTGTTTTGTTGTAGAGACGTCATAATATGGCGTCTCTACGGCAATTATTCATTTATAATTTGTTGACCACGCAAAACTGCTGTGGTGTCGATTCCTGATTTTATTTCGATGTTTACACCGTCGGAGAGACCTGTGGAAACGCTTTTGCGGTCGTAGTTTTTCATTCCGTCGGTTTCGGTGCCATTGGGAACGAGAACAAAAGTGCTGTCGCCTTCAAACTCCAACACGCTTTCGGGAACTACAATCACGTTTTCCACTTTGGCAAGCACAATTTCGGCGTTGGCACTGTAACCAGCACGTATTTTGGTTTCGCCGTCAACACGCACGGCAGCCTTAATTTCAAATTGGTTTGCGCCGTTGCTCTCGGTGGCTTTGGGCGAAATATACTCCAAAACAGCGTCGAAACTTACATCTTGCAATACGCCGATGGTAATTTTCATTGGCATTCCCTCAACTAACTGACCTACTTCGGTTTCGTCGATGTTGCCACGGAAAATAAGGTCGTTCATATTGGCAATGGTGGCAATGGTGGTGCCATCGTTAAACGAGTTGGAATTTATCACCGAGTTGCCCACTTTTACTGGAATATCAAGGATAACACCCGCAATTGTGGAACGAATCAAAGTGCTCGACGCGCTGGCATTCGACTTAGAAAAACCCTCCTTAACTACCTGCAAGGCATCTTCGGCGGCAGATTTTTCTTCGCGAGCCTGTTTCAATGCCTGAGACGATTTTTCATAATCGTTTGCAGAAATAAGTTTCTGATTATAAAGATTTTCGTCGCGTTTAAAGTCGGTTTCTACCTGTTTTAAATTGATTTCGGCAAGACGCAGACGGCTTTCGGCACTCGACAACTGACCCATATCGGGAATCACGGTGATTTTGGCAAGAACATCGCCCTTGGCAACCTTTTGTCCAGGGTCTTTGAGTATTTCGGTTATGATACCAGAAATTTGCGGTTTAACATTCACCTCGTTGCGAGGTTCAATTTTGCCGGTAACGATTGTTGACTTGCTCACCGTTCCGAAAGTGGGATGTACTTCCTCATATTCAATAACTTCGGGCTGCGATTTGCTCCAAAGGAAAATGAATGTGCCAATGAAGAGTATCGCTAAAATTGCTATGATAATAAATTTTTTCATTGTATTTTGTTTTTTAATTTGTTACATATTAATTGATTAGAAAGACGAGTCGTGGCACGTCGTTATATAATTATTCATCACGTATTGCATCCACAGGTTTGATTGCCATGGCGCGGAGGGCGGGTGCGAGACCAGCGATAATGCCTAATGCGCTAACTGTTGCAGCAGCCGCAAACGCAGTCCAAAAACTTATTTGAAAAGATGCGGTATGACCGCTCGACGATACTGCAATATCAAAAATCTGCAACAGCCAAACTCCTGCCACTATGCCCGTCAATCCAGAAACAAGGGTTAGCACAAGGCTTTCACCAAGTATCTGAGTGATAATATTTTTGGGAGTAGCACCTATTGCGCGTCGGATTCCTATCTCGGTGGTGCGCTCTTTTACAGTTACCATCATAATGTTGCTCACGCCAATGGCTCCGGCAAGTAGAGTACCCACTCCCACCATAATAATCAAGATGTTGACACCTTTGAAAAGACCCTCAATCATCTGAAACATCACCTCGGTATTGAAAGTCCAAACCGCCTGAGAATCATCAGGATCAATGCAGTGCGCACGAGCAAGAGTTTCGCGGACTTTTGGCAAGGCTGTGCTCATAACCACGCCCGGTTTGCCAGTGAGAGCCACCAAGTCGATACGTGTGCCACGATTGTTGATTTGCTGCATCACAGTGATTGGCACTATCATAGTGGTTCCCGGATTAGAGAGCAATGAAGTTTCGTTGTAATCAACTCCAACTATCTGATAATAAACACCATTGACCTCTATTCTATTGCCGCACGGACTGCCTCCCATCGGGAAAAGGTCGTTGTATATTTTCTTGCCAATTACACACACCTTGCGCTTTTGAATAATGTCCATTTGGTTGAGATACCGTCCGTAGCGCAATTTTGGTTGGTTAACGTATTGATAATCGGGATCGTTGCCCATAATGCTAACCTCAGATTTGCGGTCTTCAAACACAGCGTTGCCACCACGCGAAAAAAGTATTGGCGAAACAACGCCAAGTTCGGGCACAGCCTTTTTAATACGCTGAATGTCTTTAAGTTCCATACTCCACCAACGACCCTTTCGGAAACCTTTGTATGGCTTGGTGGTGATGTCGCTCTCCACAATGGCAGAATTGGTGGCAAAACCGTCGAAAGTGGTACTTAGAAGGTGTTTCAAACCCTCACCTCCGCCTAAAAGTACCACGAGCATAAACACGCCCCAATATATTCCAAAGCCGGTAAGAAATGTGCGACTTTTATTTCTTGTTAAACTATCTAACTCTATCATAATTTAATTACTATTTAATGCTACAATCGGACGTATACGAGCCGCCTTGAAAGCGGGAATAAGACCTGCGATGGTGCCGGCTATGATGATTACAACGGTAGCCTCAATGCAGACGTCGAGACCCACGGTAGGGTCAACAAAAATAGACTCCTCGCCCCATCCGAGGTCAAAACCCGAACGACCCAAGGTACGATCCATATATTCGTTGGCAAGCACTCCAAAAAACATTCCCATATATCCAAAAATTGCCGTAATTGCCACACTCTCAATGATTATGAGTTTGAGAATCGACCACGGTTTTGCGCCGAGAGCCTTGCGGATTCCAAACTCTCGTGTGCGCTCCTTAACGGTGATAAGCATAATGTTGCCCACTCCCACAATACCGCTCAAAAGTGTAAACAAACCAACAACCCAAAGAAACGTGCGGATGTAGCCCACACCCTCTTCCATTGTCAAACTCTGCGTAAAACGGTTGCTGATCCAAATAGCACTTTGGTCGTCGGGAGCAGCCTGATGGTTGACGTTGATACGTGCGCGGTAACGGCCTTCAAACTCTTCGTTTGCCTCCTCGTCGGGCAAACCGTGAAAAGTAAACTCTACACGCCCTGCATCGTCGCCAAAGTTAAAGATGGTCTGAATGGTTGAATATGAGGAGAATGCGTCGGCACGTCCATTTTCATCGTCCTTAAAGATACCAACCACACGGAAAGCAAACGCATTTACCTTTACCCATTTGCCCAACAAGTTTTGATAATTGCCCGGACATAGATCCTCAGCCTGTTTATTACTGATAACCAAGACTTTGCGTTGCTCCGCCACGTCGATATTATTGATAAAACGTCCACAGAGAAGTTCCATTTTATTGATTTTAAAATGGTTGGCACCTACACCCGCAACCCAAGTAGTAATGTAGTTTTTGCCATAAGCCACGGTGATGTTGCTTGTGTAGAGCATTGCGCCCACCTCGTCGACATTCTCCTTAAATTCGCTTGCGGTGATATTTAAATCACTGTTTTTCAGGCGTATATATCGACCTTCTTTTAATCCATTGAAAGGTTTGGAGGTGGTGCCGCCGAAAACAATCATCGAATTGGTGAGGCGTCGGTTCATTTGTTGCAACTCTGCGTTAATCAATCCGTTACCCGCACCCAAAAGTGTGATAATCATAAAGATACCCCACGACACTGCAAAACCAGTAAGCAAAGTACGGAGTTTATTGCGCTGCGCCGACGACCAAACTTCATTAAAAATCTCTCTCATTTCATCATACCATTTATGCCAAACGGCGAGGCGTTGTGGTCGAGGTTTTCCTCAATTTTGCCTATGATGCCGTCTTTGATGTGGATAATTTTGTTGGTTTCGTTTGCCACGCCGCTTTCATGCGTTACCACCACAATGGTCATACCTTGGTCTTGGTTGAGACTTTTGAGCAACTGCATTACCTCAACCGAAGTTTTGCTGTCGAGTGCTCCTGTGGGTTCGTCGGCAAGGATAATCTGCGGCTTGGTGATGAGTGCCCGGGCAATAGCCACACGCTGACGCTGTCCGCCCGAAAGTTCGTTTGGGTAATGATGCCACCAATCTTTAATGCCCAAACGGTCGAGATATTCCATCGCGAGGTTGTGACGTTTTTTTCGGCTAACACCTTGATAATAAAGCGGAAGTTCCACATTTTCAACGGCGGTTTTAAAGCCAATCAGGTTAAACGACTGAAAAATAAATCCAATCATCTTGTTTCGGTATTCAGCCGCCTTGGTTTCGCTGAGGTCTTTGATGGGAACGCCTGCGAGGGTGTAAAGTCCTGAGTCGTAATTATCAAGAATGCCCAAGATATTAAGCAAAGTAGATTTGCCCGAACCCGACGCACCCATAATCGACACAAACTCACCCTCATTAACATCGAGGCTGATACCCTTCAACACGTGCAGCGGCTGTGCTCCGTAGTAGGTTTTGTTGATGTTTTCTAAATGTATCATTTTATACTCAATTCATAATGCACAATTCATAATGCATAATTTATGCAAAAAGCATTAACTTATTTTATATCAAACTATTATGTTATTTATCTTATATTAAAAGTGTAAAAAAATTTTACAATGAGTGTAAAAAATCTTTACACTCAATTTTTCACGCTATATGACACAAAAAGGGCTAAAATGTTACAGAGGAAAATGTTAATAAAGATTAATTATCCTTCCACAGTAAGCACTTCTTCGCATTTCTCCAAATCGAAGCCTTTGTACATTACCAAAAGACAGTGGAGCGTAGTTTTTTTGGATTTTTCGACAACCAATCCGTATTTAGAATATTTCTGCAACTGCAAGATAGCCTCGGAAGCCTTGTTTTGGATTTCTGCAGCGGTTGCGTCTTCTTTAACATACTTAAACTCAATGAGATAACTATGAGTTAAGTCCGGGTATTGGTCTGTTCGAGGTTCAAGATAAAGGTCAGGGAATCCTGCCGACGTATCAGCCTCTGAATGAGGAAAATAGGCTGAGCATTGACACGTGGACGCCAACGTGAATCCGTGTATAAACTTCTCGCCCTTAGCCTTGTCGCGTGTGGTGGCAAAGGTCTTGATGGTTGTAGCCACAAACTCAAAAAACTCTTTCCATTTGCCATCGAAAGCCATATCAGAGAGCAACCTGTCGCCATTCCAAGAGTCATATACCAAATCGTTGTCGTTGTAATTATCCATAAGATAATTGATAAGTTGCTCTTTTACAACGACATTCGGAATCTTAAAAATGACTTCTTGCCTTGCAAATCCGCCAATAGTCACCATTCCAAAATAGAACATCAGGCTTATGAAATTGTCTTTCAAAACTATCTGTTCGGCAGGAAAATGATCTACCAATTTGCCCTTGACAAATCCATCTGTAACAAGGTTTTGAATTATCGAACCTTCAAAATCCATCTCCTTGTCCTTGCGGATAAGCATTTTGAGTTTGCCGTAGTCGGTGCGGATGTTGCTGTCGATGATGTTTTTTGGCAACTTGCCACCATTGCAAAGTTTGTCCGTGAAGTAAAGCAACATATCCGAATTGTACATCGTTGTCGAGCCGAAACACTCTTCTGCAAAGCAATAATTGTCGTACCACGGGCGGATAGTTTCAATGATTTCGTCAACTGAACACGGAAATTTGAAATACTCGCTGTAATATGTGAGCATTTCGTGGGCTTCTTGTTCGGTGAAACCTGTGATTTCGTTGAAACGCGCATCAGTGGAGTAGTTTGTGCCGATGTTGAAACCGCTCGTAAGGTCGTCGAGAGTTACAGGCGAAACTCCCGTTATGAAAAGGCGTTCTATTACGCCTTTCGAGCCGTCTTTAAGAGCGTTAAAAAATGTGCGCAAGTATCCCGTGCGGTGCGTTTCGTCCATATAACGACCAAGCAACGTGTAGTCGGAAAGGATGTTGTTGGTAAAATTGTCGTATTCGTCGATAAAAAGATAAATCTTTTTGTCGGTTTTTTCCAACTCCTGAATAATGTATTTCAGTTCGTCAACGGCATTTTTGTTCAATTTTTCCAATTCCTCTCTGGCATTGGAGGGAAAATACTGCGAATAAACATCACAGAAGTTCTTGAACCTCAGGTGGCAATACGAATCGAAATTCTTCTTGTAATCGTCGATATTGCCGTTTACCATTGCAAAATTCAATTCAAGCACCAAATACGAATTACGATTTGCCGTCGGGTGGTCGCCAATCCAAAGTCCTGAAAAAATCTCTTCAAACTTTTCTTTCTTATTGATGTCGTAATACGCCTCCAACATCGTCATTGTCAACGTCTTGCCGAAACGACGAGGGCGCACCAAGAAGAAATACTTATTGGCGTACTCTATCTCTTGGATAAAGCGCGTCTTGTCAACGTAATAACAATTGTCGCGGCGGAGCATTTCAAAGCCCTGAATGCCGTATGGTATGCGTCGTGCCTTAGGATTCCACATAATTTTTCGCAGTTAATGTTTCGGACAAAGGTAATTATAATTAATAGATAATGCAAAAAAAATTTGCGGCCAAAATATTTCGACCGCAAATTTACATTCAACTAAATCACAAATAATTATTTCCTCAACT
>JAGCDD010000075.1 GCA_017651345.1 Bacteroidales bacterium
GACCCCGAACAGAACTCCGAGTTTCACGACAACTATCTCGACCTCGACTACGACCTCTCAAAAGTGATGTTCATAGCCACAGCCAACTCGCTGTCTACCATCAACCCCGCACTCCTCGACCGTATGGAGATTATCAACGTGTCGGGATACGTTACCGAGGAAAAAATCGAGATAGCCCGCAAACACCTCATACCCAAGATTGTAAAAGACCACGGCATTGCCAAAGAAAACCTCAAAATGACCACACCCGTGCTCACCACGCTTATCAACCAATATACACGCGAATCGGGTGTGCGTGAGTTGAACAACGTACTTTCGTCGCTTGCCCGCAAGGCTGCCGTTAAAATTGCATCCAACGAAAAAGCCCCGTCGCTCACCGAAAAAGAGATAGAAAAACAACTCGGCATACCCAAGTATCTCCACGAGGAATACCACACCAACGATATTCCCGGCGTGGTGGTTGGCTTGGCGTGGACAGCCGCAGGTGGCGAAATTCTCTATGTGGAATCGAGCCTCAGCCGTGGCAACGGAGGTTTGTCGCTCACCGGCAACCTTGGCAACGTGATGAAAGAGAGCGCCGAAATAGCCCTTCAATATGTAAAATCCAACGCCGAAAAACTTGGCATCGACATTCGTATGTTTAAGGCGTTCAACGTTCACCTGCACGTACCCGAAGGCGCTGTTCCCAAAGACGGCCCGAGCGCAGGCATCACAATGTTCACTTGCTTTGCCTCGCTGTTTTCGCAACGCGCCGTAAAACCCTTTGTGGCAATGACCGGCGAACTCACCCTCTCAGGACGTGTTTTGCCCGTTGGCGGCATCAAGGAGAAAATTCTCGCAGCCAAACGCGCCGGCATCAAAACAATCTTTATGTCGGTAGAAAACAAACGCGACATTGAAGAAATCAACGAACTCTACATCCGCGGATTAGAATTTATCTACGTTAGCACAGCAATGGAACTTGTGCCGCTTGTTTTGCAGCCCAATCAGGTAAAAGACCCAGTAAAACTACCCAAAAATTCAAAATAATATTCTATATTTGCGGAAAATATTAAAGTGCAGAATATGGCAAACTACATCAGATTCGATTGGGCAATGAAGCGCCTATTGCGCAACAAAGCCGACCACGTGGTTCTCGAAGGGTTCCTGAGTGTGATTTTCAAACGCCAAATTAAAATAGCCAAGATACTTGAAAGCGAAGGCAACCAAGACTTTGAGGAGCAGAAATTCAACCGTGTGGACTTCCTTGCCGAAGACGAGCAGGGCGAACTGATGCTGTTTGAAATTCAAAACAGCCACGAACTCGACTACTTTCACCGTATGGCGTACGGCACATCAAAAGTAATTACCGACTACCTCAGCAAAGGCGAGCCATACCGCAACCTCAAAAAAGTTTATTCAATCAACATTGTATATTTCACCCTCGGACAGGGAAAAGGCTACGCCTATCACGGTACTGTTGATTTCGTGAATATGAGCGATGCCACCGACGTGCTACAACTCACCGATGGACAGAAAAAAGCCTTCAAAGTAGAAACCGTCAGCGAGATATTCCCCGAATACTATCTGTTCAGAGTCAACGACTTCAACAAGTTGGCATCAAGTTCGATAGAGGAGTGGATATCGTTCTTAAAGACCGGCGAAATACCCGACACCTTCACTGCGCAAGGCTTACCCGAAGCCCGTAAGATACTCCGCGTCGACAACCTTAGCGACGAAGACCGCAAAGCCTACAACCGCTATGTTGAAACCCTCCGTTTCAACCTCAGCGTAATGGATTCCAGCCGCATCGAAGGCATGCAAGAGGGAATGGAACAAGGTATTGCACAAGGCAGAGCAGAGGGCAGAGCAGAAGGCCGAGCACAAGGCGCACAGTCCGAAAAACTTGAAACCGCCAAGCGTATGAAAGCCGAAGGTCTTGATATCAATTTAATTTCCAAAATCACCCAACTTTCCATTGACGAAATCGAAAAGTTGTAATTCTTATACTCCGCTCCTCGCCCACGGTTTTATTATCAAAACCGATGACAATATGCCATTCCTGTTTTGTAACAGCGGAAAACAATCATTATATTTGTAGCATAAATATCAATAGTTGAATGCAAAATGACAAAACGGCTCATTATATTAAATATTATTTTATTGCTAATAATCTTGTTGGATAAACCAATAGTGTCGTTATTTTGCGGTAAGACGGCGGTGAGTTTCGACCTGAGCCAGAATATTACAGGTGTGGGTAAAGTTGATATTTTTAACAACAAAACAGGCGTGTGGGTTTATTTCGATAATAAAGGCAAGGCATTTATAAAAGGTAATTATACAGATAATTTAAAATGTGGAGAATGGATTGTTCACGGCTATAACGATGAAATTCAAATATCTAATTTCCGAGGCGATACATTATGGGGTACGTCAAAAATAATCAGAGATAACAACGAACTTACTGATATTATATTTCACGATTGTGGAAAACGTCTATATCAAGAAATGGATCATAATTATATTGGAACTACGCTCGATGATATAAATAGTAATGCAGAGTGCATCGATTGGATTTCTCGGGCGCATCAAGAAGACCACGAAATGGAATATAATTTAGCACGAAGAGTGATAAAAGAAGAATTCAATATTATGAACGACGATTCTTATAGTCACAAAGAAAATAAAAATGATACATTATCTCCTATTTTGAGCAAATATGGATTCATTTTTGACGTGAATGCTTGGATTGCAGAAGACTACTATCATCATAATGACGACCGTTTTGTAACAATTACTCCATTTGAACAATACATTAATATTTTCAACTATATTTTAATTATTGTTTTGATAGTTAGTAATATAGTTACTATATCGCATAAAAAATGAAACAATTATATTTTTACATTTTAGCAGTTTTATTATTGGTGTTGGCGTGCAAACAACCTGACAAAACCGAAAATATTAAAATTGTTGGCAATCCCGACTCTGCTATTTTAAAACAGTATTTCAACAACGAATTGGTATGTAAATATATCTTCAACGAAATGATAGAGTGTGCGATTGTGGTCAATGATTCAGGTCCTTATCATTGTTTTATCAAAGAGAATGTGTTAGGAAAGAAGCAAATCTACTATTTTTGCCTCGACGATGTTTTGAAATACAATTATATTCCTGAATATGATTCACTTAACTATGATTTATCGCTCAACTTCATTGACACAGAGCGTGACAAAATCAAATGGTCTTCCAAATTTGAGCGGATTCCGCAAATGCGTCAACAATCAGCGGAGTATCACAAACTTATTGAAACCTTAGACGATGCCCAAGACCTTTCCGATTTTTACAACAATTCGTTGTATTTTCAATGTAATGATGATATAATTAAGTCTGATGATCAATGGAGAATTTTGAACAAACTAATAGAAATTACTCAGGTTCAATTAGTTGGAAAATATTTAAGAAGTGTTCCAAATTCACTTAACGCTATTGTTATTGGGTTTAGATATGTGTGCCGCTCGTATGGCATATTGTATTGGCAAGGTCGTTATGATTCAAAGTTAAATGATTATATTGTTGATTTAAAAAAACATTTATCAAATAAGGAAGAGTTAAGATTTAGAAACGAAGATAAGCCGTTTGATTCTTGGGATCGATATTATTACTCAAAATATCTGCAATCTATCCAAAAACAGAATTTGAACTATATGTCAAAACTTTTCAAAAACATCGACAACATTTACCAACAATATGATTATTGTATCAGTGTAGACTACCGTTATAGCGACACTCGGTTCTTTTTCTTTAAGATAGACTGTGACGAAAACCACAAAATCACAATCCACAAGAACTATATCAATAAAGAGTTTCTGCCAACTACACGTATTTCAAACTATTATCTGTATTATTAATCGTTATCCGTATCAATTAATAATTCAATGTTGTTAAAAGAAAAAATTTTAATTTGGAGAATAAAAACCAAACCATTACCTTTGCCCTTGAACACGAAAAACAATTGTTATAGGTTGCCTATCATTATGTCCAAAATCATTTTTTCAATACTTCTGTTGCTTTCCGTCGTGACGGTTAACGCGCAGCCAAAGGTTACTATTAAGGAAAAATCATTGCCGATTTTTGAAAAAATTATTGTGGCTGATATGCTCAAAGTTACTGTTGTGCGGGGAAAGGAAAACTCAATAAAGGTGACTGCCGACGACGACGGTCACAAAAGTCTTGTAATCAAGGTAAAGGCTGGTGTGCTATCTGTTTATCAAAACGGACGGGCGCAGTTGAATTTTACCCCCGGACCAGCCAATATCCACAAGGCTATAATCGACCAAGAAATTGTTATTACCACGGCGCAACCCATTGAGCGAATTACTATTAGCGGAAACGCCTTTGTAAAATATTCCGACCCAAACACTCTTAAATCTTTTGGACTCAGAGCCGATGACAGCAGCGATTTTGAAGGCACAATATCGTGCGAAACTCTCTCTGCCCACCTCACCAAAAACAGCGGTGCGGATATTTCAGGAAAAATTCAAAAACTTAAAATTGTTGCCGATTCGTCGGTGGCACGCATTTATAATGTAACTTCCGATGTGTCAGACATTACCCTTACCAACAAATCTCGGCTCAACGCCACTGGCAAAACGGGTGTGTTTATGCTCAATGTTTCGGGCGAAAGCCGTTTTGAAGGTATTGGCTACGAAAGTCGCGATGCCAAGGTAGATGCCTCAGGACGTTCGGATGCGTTTTTTAAAGCCACCACCACATTGGTGCTCAACGCCAAAGAACGCTCGCACATAGTCTGCACGGGTTTGCCAAAGGTTACGCAAAACGTTACATCCGATTGCAAAATCAAAATTCGTTAGGATTTTACCACTCCAACTCCCTGATTCCCTCGCGGATAACCTCAATTTCAGAGCCGGTGCAGTTGATAACGGCAGTGGGGTTGTTGTTGCCGTAGCCGCCGTCGATAATGAGGTCAACGGAATTTTTGTAGCGTTCCCAAATTAGTTCGGGGTCGGTTATGTATTCTACAATCTCGTCGTCGTCGTCCACGATAGATGTGGTTAAGAGCGGGTTGCCGAGATTTTCAACAATGTCGTGGAGTATTTGGCTGTCGGGAATACGCAAACCCACCGTTTTGCGCGAATTGTCGAAAATGCGCGGAATTTTTTTGCTTGCCGGCAAAATAAAGGTGAACGGACCGGGAGTGTTCTTTTTCAAAAGTTTAAAAACACCTGTGCTGAGCGGCATAGTATAATCCGAAATGTCGGACAAATCTTTGCAGATAAACGAAAACCACGCTTTGTCTAATTTAATACCTTTGAAACGGGCAAGACGTTCAAGGGCTTTTTTGCTGTTCATACTGCACCCAAGGGCATACACCGAGTCGGTGGGATAAATAATCACCCCATCGTTTTGGAGAATCTCTACCGCTTTGAGTATCAAGCGCAAAGGCGGTGTATCTGGATGTATTTTTAGCAACAATCCCATGGCATTTATTCAGTGTTGGTTTCTAACGCAAAATTAAACGCAAAAATATGTAAAATAATATTAAAAAAGTAAAAAATAATGCATTTACTTATGCAAATTTGCGCTTGATTTCACCCACAATCATCACAGGCATAGTAGCCAGAATGATGGTAATCCAATCATTTATAGCAAGATGGGTAACGTTAAACATCTGCCCGCCGATTTCAACTATAAGAATCTGACCTATAAAAATCACTGCCGAAATTAGTAAGAAACCTCTGCTGTTTTTGAGATTGTGGAATGCCGATTTGCCTGTCATAAAGGCCTTTGCGTTAAACATATTCCAAAATTGTAGCATCACAAAAATGGTGAAAAATAGGCTCAGTTCGTAATCGCTCAAACCGTTGTAGGCACC
>JAGCDD010000076.1 GCA_017651345.1 Bacteroidales bacterium
AAGAGCAGCCTGTAACCGACGATACTGAGTCAAAACCATCTGATAATAACACCGATAACACCGACAATGGCACAGAATAAAGGCATAATATATATGGTTCCGATGAACCTTGGCGATGTGGAAAACTCAGTTTTCTTGCCTCCTTTTGTGCTTGAAACTATCCGCGGTCTGCGATATTTTATAGCCGAAAACGCCAAAACTGCTCGTCATTATTTCATTTCTTTGGGAATGAGAGAGTTGCTGCCGCAGATTACTGTATACGAGATGGATAAGCACAACAAGAGTTTTGATTATTCGGTATATTTTGATGTGGTAAATCAAGGCAATAATCTTGGTGTAATATCTGAGGCAGGATGTCCCGGAGTAGCCGACCCGGGTGCAGATGCAGCCCGTGCTGCTCATCGAAACGGAATCAAAGTTGTGCCATTGGTAGGTCCTTCGAGCATACTTTTGTCGCTGATGGCGAGCGGGTTAAACGGTCAGAGTTTTGCATTCAACGGCTATCTGCCTGTTAAGAATCCCGAACGCGGCAAGATGATAAAAAAGTTGGAGGAGCGTTCTGCCCAACTTAACCAAACTCAGATATTTATCGAAACTCCTTATCGCAACAATGCATTTATCGAAACGCTTTGTAATACGCTTTCGCCCAATACATTACTTACTGTTGCCTGCGATATTACTTTAAGTACTGAGTATATCCTTACCCAAACCATTGCTCAATGGAAAAACACCAAGATTGACATCGACAAACGCCCAGCAATTTATTTGATATTAAAGAGATAACAATGCTTAAAAATACCACCATATCAGCAATATGCACAGGGCGCGGAGGCGCAATAGCAGTGCTCAGGGTTTCGGGAAACGACACCTTATATATATTAGATAAAATTTTCCGTCCCTTGCGCAAAGGATTTTCTATTGTGGATGCCGAGCCAAACCGTATCTACAATGGTTTTATAATAGGCGATAATGGCAACGAGGTAGACCGCGTGGTGGTTTCGGTTTATCGTGCGCCTCACTCATACACAGGCGAAGATGTTGCCGAAATATCTTGTCACGCAAGCACTTATATTCAAAGCGAAATACTTCGTCTGCTTGTAAAAAACGGTGCTGAACTTGCCAAGCCCGGTGAATTTACCCGTCGTGCATTTCAAAATCACAAAATGGATCTTTCGCAGGCTGAGGCGGTTGCCGACCTTATTGCCTCTAAGTCGAAGGCCGAACACGATATAGCCGTAAACCAGATGCGTGGCGGTATTACTTTGGAAATTAAGCGTTTGAGAGATTTACTTTTGAAGTTTACATCGCTTATGGAGTTGGAACTCGATTTCTCAGAAGAGGATGTAGAGTTTGCCGACCGTACGCAGTTGAAGGATATTTTAACAGAAACAAAATCATATCTAAACCGTCTTGTAGGTTCGTTTAAATTGGGCAACGCCATCAAAAACGGCATACCCGTGGCGATATGTGGCGAACCCAACGCTGGAAAATCAACCCTTTTGAATGCGCTTTTAAACGACGAGCGTGCAATAGTTTCTGACATTCCCGGAACTACCCGCGATGTGTTGGAGGATTACTTGAATATAAATGGTGTAACTTACAGATTGATAGACACTGCCGGTATTCGTCAAACCAACGACACTATCGAAAAACTTGGTATCGACCGTGCCAAAGCTGCAATCTCTAAGGCTGAGATTGTGCTTATTGTGCTTAATCCTGCTGATGATATTCACCGTCAGTTTGCCGACATTATCCCCGATGGTTTCCCCAGCGAAAAAATAATTGCAGTTGTAAATAAATCAGATGTTTATCCCGATGCCGACGTTACAGCTCTGCCCGATGGCGTGGGTGTGGTAAAAATCTCTGCCAAGCATAAAACTAATCTTGACGAGTTGTTTGCCAAAATATCAAACCTTGGCGTGGCAGATTTCAACGAAGATGAGGTTATTTTGACCAATGAAAGGCATTATACCATATTTTCGGAAGCACTTGCCGCTATCAAACGTGCCGAAAATGCCTTAATGTCGGGTCTTTCGGGTGAATTTGTTTCGCAAGATATCCGCGACGCATTGCGTGCCTTTGCCGACATCACCGGCGACGAGATTACCACCGACGAGGTGCTCGGAAATATTTTCAAAAATTTCTGTATAGGTAAATAATTGGTTTATAGAGCATAAACCTTTTGTGATTGTGTTTTAGTACGGACACAAAAAAAGCGGTTTTAACCGCCTCACATCCCATTCGATTCCCCTTTGGAACCGAATGTCTTCCGACCCTGTGTCGGAAACTTTTTCATCTGATTTTGTGTTGTTTAAAACATCCAAGCCTCTAATTCGAGCGGCTCTTCTGTTGCTTCGTTGGATTTAAACATCCAATCTTCTACGTTGAGAGCAATTTCGCTTGCCTCGTAGGTTTCAGCCATCCAATTTTCCACTGCAAGAGCGGGTTCAGCTTCGTTAACAGTTTCTAACATCCAACCTTCAAGTTCAAGATTGCTTTCTGTTGCAACTGTTTCGGCTGCTAACATCCAATTTTCGATGCGGAGTGCTGTTTCATCGTATGTGTAAGCATCCATCATCCAATCCTCAACTGCGAGGTTTTCTTCCACTGTTTCTACTTCCGGCATGATTTCACCGTCGATGGTGTAACCTTTAAGTGTGTCGGCATTTACATTGCTGTAAGTGTTTGCCGGATTTACAAATGCAACGCTGAGCATAACGGCCGTTGCCATAATCTTCTTTACATTAATCTTCTTCATTTTGCTCAATTTTTAAATTTAACCTTCTTATATTTACTATTCTTATATCCTAATTTTTTATCACGGATTCGGTTTCTTTTCTGAATCCGTAATTTTTTACGTTCTCGTTTTTGATAGGTTTCTTGTTTTTATAATACTTAATCATTTGTTAAATATTTTACCTTTCGTAAACGATTAATAAATGTATTTTTAACACTTATTATTTTCACTTCGAAACACTTGGTTTTTACTGAGATAAATCGTTTTGTTCAAAGAGCGTCGTTTGTTTGTTGTTCCTTTGCTTTTCCTCTTATCGATTCTTGCATCGGAGTTCCTTTTGTTTTACAGTGCAAAGATACGGCACATTTTTTACCCCGCAATAAAAAACCGTTTAATTTTTTTTTAATTAATAATGAACCAAACGTGTTATAAGATAATATAAGATTAAAAACATTTGCTTTTTTGCCTATTTTACAGTATATTTGCCGTATTAAATAACAACATTATGATGAAAAAAATATTTATAGTATGCTCTGCTGCCTGCACAATGGCTTTTGGGTCGTGCGGGCTTTCGGTTGGCGAAAAAGAGATTGCCGCTGCCGATTCGCTGTTAACTTCTTTGGCCGAGGTCTACACGGTAGATTTCGATACAAAAGGTCCCGACGACATTACCAAAATTGATTACGCCGTGTTGCATTTATATAAGGTGTGTCCCGAAAAATTTCAAGAGGGTCGCAAATCATACCTTGTAAAAATAGACAAAGAATCGGTTGCCGCAGCTGCACAGAATGTTTTTGTATCGCCGATAAAGGAGCATCAGAGCACCAACGAGGTGGATTTTGCCGATGGTTTTTACGAAATGCGCCGTCCTGCCGATAGCGAAGAGTTTCTCTATTGCAAAACCGAGGGCGTGGGTGTGGTTTCGGGCGACACCTTAATTATAAATGCTGGTGTTTATTCTGGCAAAACAGACGCTCCCCGCACAGAGGCATCTCTTTACAAAAAGATGACATCCAAAATCATCTTCAAAGACGGAGCTGTAAAGGTGGCTGAATATCAAGAAGCTCACTAAAACTCTACACGCAGTCCGTCGTAAGCAAGATGCACACCGTCAGGTAGTTCTGCGTCGGTTTCGGCGTGGAATCCCATCTCGTGCCCAATGTGCGTGATGTAGGCATTTTGGGGCTTAACCTTGGCTATAACTTCGAGAGCCTCGGGAAGCGAAAAGTGGGAGAGGTGAGTGGTTTTGCGCAATGCATTGATAACAAGAACTTTTGTGCCTTTGATCTTGTTTATTTCGCATTCCTCTATATGGCTTGCGTCGGTTATGTAGGTGAAATCTTTGATGCGAAA
>JAGCDD010000077.1 GCA_017651345.1 Bacteroidales bacterium
CGCTGACGGAGGAGATGGAGCCGGTGAGGTCGCCCTTGCGCTTAGTACCGTAGCCGATGGCAACTACCTCGCCGAGTTGCGTGTCTTCGGGCTGCATCTGGATGTTGAGTTTACCATTGGCAGGCACTGGCATCGTTACCGTGCCGTAGCCGATGAAAGAGAACATTACCGTTCCGTTTTCCTGACCGGAGGGAACAGTGAGGGCGTAATTGCCGTCGATGTCGGTGATGGTGCCGACAGTGGTGCCCTGGATGGCAACGGTAACGCCGATGAGCGGCTCGTTGCTCTCGTCCACCACCTTGCCCGTAAGCGTCTTCTGGGCGTAGGCAGAGGTCGTGAGACCCAGGAATGTTACGCATAGCAGCAACGCTATGAAGTAACGGAGTTTTAATGTCTTACTGTCCATTTTATTAATTGTTTTTTAGATAATATTAGTAAATCATTATTTTAACTTTACGCAACAAAATTAGGTTTTTGCAAAAAGATTTACATCATATTTTGGTTGATTTCGGCATTAAAAAGTGTGCAAACGATTGCGCAAACGTTGGAAATAAACATGAAAATCTCGAATTGTCGCACGGCCCCCCAAAAAAACTTGCAAAGGAGAATAATTATATATATTTTTGCAATCAATTACTAACAAAAAAACAAAACAATATGAAAACGAAGTTTCTATTACTTGCTCTGCTGATTGCATCGGCGAACTTCTCCGCCGCACAAGACAGCATATTGATTCCGGCAGGCATTGACGGCAAATGCGGTCTCATCGACCAAAACGGCAATTGGATTATCAATCCCCAGTTCGACGAAATTGGCGAATTATTTTGGAGCGAGATGGTTCGCGTAAAGAGCAACGACAAATATGGATATGTAAACCTCTCGGACAAAACAATCATCACACCGCAATACGAAGATGCTGAAAATTTTGACGATGACAGCACCGTCCTCGTCAAACTAAACGGCAAATGGCGTTTAATTGACAAAACAGGAAAAACTGTCCGCGAAACGCAGATTGAAGAATTAGATTTTTCATACGGGATATCCAAAGCCAAATCAAACGGCAAATGGGGCTATATTGACACCAACTACAACTTCGTAATCGAACCTCAGTATGAAGATGCTGGCAGTTTTTACAACGGCTTGGCATACGTAAAAACCAATGGCAAATACGGGTACATAGACACCCTTGGCAAAATCGCCATTGAGCCGCAGTTTGAGGCACCAGGCGATTTCCCGTACAACTGGGCGGCAGTAAAATACAACGGCAAGTTTGGCTTCATAAACAAGGAAGGCGAATTTATAATCGAACCCAAGTATGAAGAAATCAAAGGTTTTTTGGGTAAGGATTCGTCAGCGATAATCGTCAAACTAAACGGCAAATACGGATTTATCGACAAGACAGGCAAAACTATTGTAGAGCCTCAGTATGACGAAGTTGATCATTATCTTTGGAGTGACATAGCAAGGGTAACACTGAACAACAAGTATATTGTCATAGACAAAACCGGCAAACAACTATCCAAACCATCGGAATTTCCGCCGTATATGGATGTGTATTCTGACGACGATGACGACATCGACATCGACAAAATAAACAAACAATCAGCCGCCATCCATGGTTTGTGCGCTGTACGCAAAAAGGACAAATTCGGCTATATCGATTCTACCGGCAAATTTGTCGTAAAGCCGATATTCGACTCTGCGAGTCATTTCTTGTCCAACGACTACGCCCAAATCATTTACAAAGGCAAACACGGCTGGTTCAACAAGAAAACACTCACTTACTTTTACGACCCAAAATTTGAGGGCATAGTAATATCCCATAACATCATTTTCGCAAAACAAGGCGGCAAATGGGGCATTGTGGACGAAAACGGCAAATTCACCGTCGAGCCTAAATTCAACTGGGTGGTGGACAAATTGTTGTGCTCGTATTTTTAAGGTAAGGGCATCATAATTCCACCCTCTCGCTCTTGATACTTCTCCCCAAAAATACTTCCGCTGTCTTGTCGAAGACTTCCGGCGTGTCGGTGGTGTAATATATAGTGCGGCCGCCTTTGGAGAGGCGGGATTCCATTTCGGGATGACGGGCGAGATAGTCGGCGAGGCTGTGCGCCACGATTTCGTTTTGCTGGACGAAATTGACAGGCGAAGCGTCGCCTGCCGCACGGTGGAAAGAATCTATCAACAGCGGATAATGTGTGCAGCCAAGTACAACGGCATCAATGTCAGGGGATTGTGAGAGTAGTTGCTGATAATATTTTTTTACGAAATAATCTGTGCCGGGGTTGGAGATTTCGCCGGCTTCCACGAGGGCGGCAAGCATTGGACAGGGCTGCTGATAGACACGGATTTCGGGATAGAGTTTTTGGATTTCGAGGATATACGACTGCGAATTTATCGTGCCTTGCGTGCCGAGGATGCCCACGTGGTTGGTTTTGGTGTAGGTGTTGATGACCTCAGCTGTTGGGCGGATGATGCCGAGGACGCGGTTGTCGGGGTTGATTTTTGGAAGGTCGTTCTGCTGGATTGTGCGCAGAGCCTTCGCGGAGGCTGTGTTGCAAGCCAAAATCACGAGCGGACATCCCAAATCAAAAAGACGGCGCACCGCCTGCAATGTGTAGGCGTACACCGTCTCAAAACTTCTTGAACCGTATGGTGCCCTTGCATTGTCGCCAAGAAACATATAGTCGAACTGCGGCAACAATTCCTGAAACTTGCGGAGTATCGTCAACCCTCCGAATCCCGAATCAAAGACACCAAGCATTTCGGTCCGTTAAAAGATAATTAAAATTACATTCCAAGTTCCTTCTTCACCTCGTTGGTGAGATCCACGCTGATGGTCTCGTTGATGAAGAGGACGTTGGCCTTGTCCATTACATAAACATAGCCGCCATTGGTAGCCACTTTCTTGATGGCTGCGTCGAGCTTGTCCATAATGTGCTTGAAGAGGTCGTTACGCTTTTGGGCGAGGCTCTGCTGTGC
>JAGCDD010000078.1 GCA_017651345.1 Bacteroidales bacterium
CACATTGAATTGCAAATTCAAATTCCATCATCACTGCCGATGACGGGCGATAGTTCGCTTCTTTACTCGCTTTTTCGCAATATTTTCAGCAACACGCTTGCCTACGCCACCAATGCAACTTTTTTCCGCGTAGAAGCAATTTCAACAGGCAATCTCCTAATTTTCAGATTTATAGACAACGGAGTCGGAGTGCCATCAGAACAGTTGCCCCACATCTTTGAACGTTTTTATCGAATTGACAAAGGGCGTTCCAGACGTCTTGGCGGCACGGGTCTCGGACTTGCCATTGTCAAAAACATAGCCATTCAATACGGCGGCTCTGCCACTGCATTTCCCACACCCAAAGGCGGTTTGACGATCGAAGTGCAATTAGCGCAAAAATAATTTCCAATCCTCGAAAACATTTGTAACTTTGCAAAACAATAAAACACAGAATACAGCAAATGTCAGAATACGATATAGCACTTGAACTTGCTCGCCTACATATTTTGAAAGGTGCAGATTTCGTTAAACAATTAAAAAAAATAACAGGTCTGCATATTTTCAAATCCGTAGATGGAGGAAACAACATTTTTGCAGCGGAAGGAAGCCACAGAGATGACTTCCCAATGTTGCTTGATGCTGCACGCAAAGCCGTACAACTCGGCAACAAAGTTTATATTTTACCAAACCCAAAAGGAATAAGAACAGCGGATTTTATATTTGAAAGTCGCGGTATTTACAAAATGTATGACCTTAAAACCATTCAGGGGAAATCATCTGTGCTAAACCGTTTATTGGAATCCATTGGGCAGACAAACCACATACTACTCAATATGACAACGGATTATAATGCTCGCTTGTTGGCGAAAGAAATATCCAAGTATTTTAATGTTAATCCCAATGCCATAGAAGTGCTTATATTCAAAGGGTTAAAAAACATTGTTGTCAAAAGGGAAGCGGTAATCGACAAAGATTTTGTCAAGACATTTATGTTCTCATACTACAAATAAAAGTCATCTCGCAAAAGATGACTTTTAAAAATGGGCGGTGGCGATATAGTCCTGCCCTCTCGGGATTCTACCCGGATAGCCAAACCGATTGTTTGACATTGCAAATGTAAATACATTTTCCGACTAATCCAAATATTTCAAACGTTTTTTTGCAAAAAAGTTTTGAAAAACCTGAAAAATGTTTTAACTTCGTCAAACAAAAACATACAGTACATAATTCACTATGACAAACCAAAGAATCACTCCAAATCGCATCACGCAACTCGCTGCAAACGAAGTGTTTGTGTTTGGCAGCAATCTCCAAGGCCACCACTTCGGCGGGGCGGCGAGGATTGCCAACGAAAAATTTGGCGCAATATTCGGACAAGGCGTTGGGCTTCAAGGACAGTCATACGCCATACCGACAATGCACGGCGGCGTGGACGTCATTAAGCCTTACGTCGATGAGTTCATCGAATTTGCTAAACAGCACCCCGAATTCACCTTCCTCGTTACGAGAATCGGCTGCGGCATCGCGGGATTCAAGGACAGCGAAATCGCACCATTGTTCAGAGGTGCAATTGGAATAGAGAATATCGCTCTGCCACAGAGTTTTATGGATGTTATAGGAGGTTAACCGTTGCCCCAAAAAAGCCCAACATTTTGGGAAAACTGCACTTTTCGGCAAAAAACATTTTGGGATTATTGCACTTTTTGGTGAAAAAAATTTTGGGATTATTGCAAATGTTGTTATTTTTGCGGCTGAAAATCAAACATATAACGCATTATGATTTTTAAGCGAAAAATATATTCCAAAATGTTGGAATGGAAACAACAATCCAACGGCAAAACAGCCCTCCTTATCAAGGGCGCACGGCGTGTCGGCAAATCGACTATTGTCAAGGAGTTTGCACAAAAAGAATATAAAACTTGCATTTTGATAGATTTTTCCAACGCTTCAAAACAAGTGAACGCGCTATTTGAAGATATGATGAACCTTGACTTTTTCTTCATCAGACTTCAAACATTTTTCAACGTCACGTTATACAACCGAAACTCTGTAATTATATTCGATGAGGTTCAGTTTCAACCACTTGCGCGTCAGGCAATAAAACATTTGGTGGCGGACGGGCGATACGATTACATCGAAACAGGCTCGCTAATATCCATCAGGAAAAACGTGGAAAACATCCTCATACCGAGCGAGGAAGAGCAATTGACCCTCTATCCGATGGATTTGGACGAATTTTATTGGGCGACGGGCAACGACGCCACGCCTGAGCACCTGAAACAGATTTTTGCAATGAAACAACCGATTGGCGACGCCGTGCACCGCAAACTGATGAAGGATTTGCGACTGTATATGCTTGTAGGCGGTATGCCGCAAGCCGTTGACGTTTACATCAACGAAAACAACCTGCAAGCCGTTGACAAAGTTAAGCGCAATATTCTGCAACTTTACGATGTTGATTTCAACAAAATCGACCAATCGGGACGCGCATCCAAAATTTTCAAAAATATTCCCGCCCAACTCACGGGAAACGCCGCCCGATATATGATTTCCGCCGTCACGGACAGCCGACGCAGCGATGCCATATCCACAATTGTGTCTGAAATGAAAGAAAGTATGGTGGTCAACATCGCCTACAACACCACCGACCCAAACGTCGGACTCGTGATGAGCCGCGACTTGGATTCTTACAAGATTTATTTGGGCGACACGGGATTGTTTGTAACGCTTGCTTTTTGGGACAAGGATTTTGCCGAAAACATTATCTATCAAAAACTTCTCAACGACAAACTCGATGCAAACCTCGGCTATGTCTATGAAAATCTTGTGGCGCAGATGTTGCGATGCGGTGGCAAC
>JAGCDD010000079.1 GCA_017651345.1 Bacteroidales bacterium
GTCTTATCTTTGGCGTTAGGGAAAAACGTGGTAAACAACAAGTTAGCCGTGGTGTTTACGCCCGGGATGAGGATTTTTTTTGAATCCATTTCGGATAATGGAAACGCCTCTTTTGCCACAAGTAGCGGACCATTGTTTCTACCGAGAGCCGAACCTGAGTCGAGAATCACATAATCTTTCCAAATATCTATGCCATAGGCGTTTGATGATATTTTGGTGATGTCGGGCGGATTGGCTGAAACGGCGTTTTTGTTGAGCACGTCGATGTCGGCAAGCGAAATATCAAAATCGATGCCCTCGGTGTCGATTTTGCCGTTGGCGAGGGCGTCGAAAATGAATGTGTCGTTGGGACAGGTGGAATATGCTAATGTAAGTTTCATTAGTTTTTGTATTTTTCTGCTATTTTTTCGGCTAAGGCTTCAAATTTGGGCAGGTCGTCGCGGTGCATACGTCCCTTTATGGTGATGGTTTCGGGCATAAGTTCGATGTTTTTCATCGGCTCGATAAGTTTGGTCATAGTGCGTATAGCGGTGGGTCCCCACGAACCGTTTTCAATCATACAGATACGACGGTTTTGGAAGTTTTTGTGTGCCAGACGGTTGAGAAAGTCTTCCATAGGCGGAAAAACACCTGCGTCGTACGATGCTGCGGCAAGCACGGTGGTGTCCATACGGAATGCGTCTTCGATAGCCTCTTCCATATCGTCGCGGCTGAGGTCGGCGGTGGCAACTTTGGGGCAGCCTTTCTGTTTTAGAAGTTCGGCAAAATGCTCTGCGGCGGCTTTTGTGCCTCCGTGTATAGATGCGTAAGCCACTAATACTCCGGGAGTTTCTACTTCGTATTTGCTCCAGGTGTTGTATAAACCTACATAGTAGCCTATATTTTGGTTCAATACTGGACCGTGGAGAGGACAGATGGTTTTGATAGTGAGGTTGGCGGCTTTTTTCAAAAGGTTCTGTACCTGAACGCCGTATTTGCCGCAGATGTTGAAATAGTAGCGGCGAGCCTCGCAAGCCCAATCGTCGGTTTCGTTTTTGATAGCGCCAAACTTGCCGAAAGCGTCGGCGGCAAAGAGAGTACCGTCAGTAGCATCGAACGAGAGCATCACCTCAGGCCAATGCACCATAGGAGCGGCAATAAATGTAAGGTTGCGTTTGCCAAGGCTGAGATTGTCGCCTTCTTTAATTTCTTGTTTGTTGTTGATGACGGTATCTTCAAAATATAATTGCGTCATTGCCAACGCCTTAGCCGAGCCTACAACTGTGGTGTCGGGATATTTTTCTAAGAATTTTGCAACACTTCCCGAATGGTCGGGCTCCATGTGATGGATTATCAAATAGTTGGGCTTTTTGCCGTTGAGAGCTTTGTCTAGATTTGTGAGCCATTCGTCAGCTTTGCGTGCGTCAACGGTGTCGGTAACGGCAATTTTGTCGTCGATAATAACGTATGAATTGTACGACATACCTTCGGGTACATCGTATTGACTTTCAAAAAGATCGATGTCGGTGTCGTCAACACCTATGTAAGTTATGCCTTGCGGCAGTCTTTCTTGCTGGTTCATTGTGTGTTGTGTTTTTGTAAATGTATCTATGTTTTGGGCAAAGGTAGAGATTTTTTTGTAAAAAAACCGCGCCCCCTAAAAAATAATTTAAGGCGGCGCGGATTAAAAAAAGAGGTGAATGTTTCTAATTTTTCAATCTTTCAAGTATTACACCGAGTTTGGCGTCGGCTTCGGCTTTGGCGGCGTCTTTGACGTTTTCTTCAAAGTAGACGTTGGCTTCAAAACTGCTCTTTAAGCCGGTAGCCCATTCTGAGAAGAATTTTTCGCCCGGGAACTCTATTTCGAGTTTCAAGTTCTTTTTGGCTGGCGATTTTACCGGTGGATGTGTGAATACAGGAAGCGTGTCGGTGGGTTTTACCTTCGGACGCTCTGCCTGAGGCACGTAGTCCCAACCAAGTGAGTTGACAAACTTGTTGATTATCACGGCAGAAATACGTGCCACAATGTCAACGTTAGAGGTCAACTGGAAGTTGATAACGTGCTCGCGAACTGCGTCGGCGATAATCTTTTTGAGGTTGACACGGTTTTTGTTTTTGTTCAACTCGTTGATTATCAGGTCGGCAGTTTTTTTGTTCATACCGAGTTGCATCAGCACATTGTCGCCCTTGATTTCTTCGATGTATTCAAGCCAACGGCTTATGAGGTTTTCGGCAAAGATGTAGGCGCGGTCTTTGATTTCGCCTTCTTCTTTGTCTTTCTTCTCTTCGATAAGGGTTTCGATGTTGATGCCGGTTTCGTCGAGAATCTTTTTCAACTCGTTGTTGTCGTCGATGCCAAAGTATTCCTTCAACTTAGTAAGAATGCTCTGTGCGCCTTCGCCCGGCTCGATGGTGATGAATTGTCCAAGCATTTCGAGCATATCAATGTCGAGGGTCTTGGTGGCAGGTTTGGCAACGGGTGCTACGGGAGCATCGGCTTCTATCTGCTTGTTCATCATAAGGTCGAAGTAGATTTTCCACGAAAGGTCGTCGGTGATGGTGAGGCGGTCGAGGAAATTACCGAAGGTGTTTTTATCTTTCTGCATTTTCATCAACGCCATAAACGCCTGAGTGGCAGAAAGTTTTGCCTTTTTCAACTTTTCGTCGATGTTGCCGCCTTGGTAGAAT
This sequence comes from Bacteroidales bacterium, assembly GCA_017651345.1. Classification (GTDB taxonomy): domain Bacteria; phylum Bacteroidota; class Bacteroidia; order Bacteroidales; family UBA3824; genus UBA3824. Next base: position 2,668 of record JAGCDD010000079.1, read on the forward strand.
GCCGACAGTTCGTCGTAGAGGTCGTTTTTGAGGTCATCGATACCGGCTTTGATTTGCTCGCGCTTGATAATGGGGTTACAAGTGGGAGTCATATACTTGATAATGTAGTCGATACCGCTCTTGTTGGGCTGGGTAAACTCTTCCCAACATTCAAGAGGATTGTGCACGTGGGCGATAACGTCTTTGTGATTTACCCACGAGTTTTTCATATCCACAAACTTCTGCACGTATTCGGGACGGAGAGTGTTCTCTTTGCCGTCGGTGTCGATACCCTCAAAGAATGATTTACTCCATTTGGGGTCGCGCAAGGGGAATACGTTTTTGAAAGGTCCGTTGTTGTCCCAATTCTGAATCCAGAGGTCGCCTACGGAAATGCCCATCTGGTCGGCAAAGTTGGCACCGATACGGGCTGTCCATTTAGCATTGTGAGGACCAAGTTCGCCGGGACGCTCTGTGGCAGGGTTGCCCGCAAGTTCGATGTTAAACTTGGTGAATACTACCAACAACGGGATAAGTTTCTCAATATCATTCTGTTGCACAAGCAATGCGAGTTTACGTTCGCGCTCGGCACGTTTTTCGGGACTTCCGCCGTGAGTGTTGCGAATCCATTCGTAAAGGAATTTTGGTAGGTCGGCAACTTCGGGCTGTTTGTCGTCCATACAGAATAATAAGGTGCTAATTTCGTAGTTGAAGTTGTAGCGGTTGAAGAGGAATGCAATCTTACCACGCAGGAACACAAGGAGTTTGTCGTTGTTATCCTTTTCTTCAAACGTTACTTCGGGAATCTGCTGACGCGAACGTGCACCCGGGAAGTCCAATACGTCGGCTTCTTTTAAGAATGTGCGCTTGGGGTTGGATGCTGTGTTGTCGGCAAGAGGCAGCACCACTTCGGCGGTAAGTGCCGAAAGGATACTGCGGTCGAGGGTGGCAAGGAGCGTGCCTCCGTCGTAACAGTTTACAGGTGGTTTCTTGGTGTCTTTGTATAGTTCGCGGAGTCGTTCAACGTCTAAGATGGTGTCTTGCTGCGGAGTAAGGGCTGCAAGTTCGGTGCGGATTGATGTAAGGAAGTTCAACTGACGCAAACCGTCGCTGAGTTTCTTAAACAATTCGGTAAAGAACGGCTGCTTGCCCCAAATAATCTCAAACACCTTGTAGCGCTGTGCCGAATCGATGTAGGGTACGATAGATGCGATGTCGTCCCAGAAGTTGATGTTGTTGAGGTCTTTGATGATAAAGTGGTCGCGGAAGTTGTTGTTGCAATACTCTTTAACATCGTAAACCTCGTCTTCGGTAAAGCCCGGACAGGGTGAGTTCTGCTTGATGGCGGCAAGGTTTTGAATCTCTTTCTGCACCTCGTCGCGGTTAACAGAATATGTATAATGTGTAATATCAGAGAGATAGCCGTTTGAAATAATTTTTACCAAATCGGCTTGACTAAACAAACGGAGCAAGTAAGGTTTGAAACCCGCCTGCCAAGTGTTGTCGGTGGTGAAGCGCGAAACCAAACCAGTGGCCTCTTTGCCGCCTCCCGGAGGGTTGATGTTGGCAATAAAGTCAACTTCCTCGCCGGTGTCGGGCACTTTTACAAAAAGCGAAAGAGCCTCGGGTGTTTTGGCAAGGTTTGACACAAGGTAAGATTTGCCCACCTGACTTTGACCGAAAATAGCCACTGAGGGGCGTTTCGGAAGGGCGTTTTCGTAACGTTTAGCGTCGCGGCGGAGTTTTTTAAGATTGTATATGGTAACAGCCTGTTTGTCTTTCTCGACGTTGGTCTGCACCCATTTCATACTGTCCTCTATCACCTGTTTTACCATAGTGCATTGCTGGATCAGTTTGCTTGTTTCCGGATTTTCTGACATATTTAATGTTTTTTTCGGTTTCTAACTAATTTTAATTATTCAACTACCTTTATATCAGCGTATTTCACGGTCTTTTTGGTGTCGCGGCGAATAACGCAGAAAGTAGTGCCTTCCTTTATTCTGGCATTTCCAAGACCACCGGCGTTGTGAATGTCGGGGTCGGCGTTGAGTGTTTGCTCGGGCGATATAAAATCGTACGAAGCAAAGAACGTAGAGCAGTGCTTTGCCACGCAGTCTAAAAGTATGCGGCGTTCCGAAATGTAACATTCCGAAACAAATTCCAACATCTTGGTACGCGCGTCGTACACGTTGTCGAGGTTCTGTTTTTCGTCGTCGCCGAGGGTGTCGGTCTTGGTTTTGAGGTAGATCCAACCTTTGGCAAAGCGGACCACAAATTTTGAGAGCGAACTCTCTTTTGAGGTCTGCAAAGCCTCGTTGAGGGTGCGGATAAGTTCTTTTTGCGGGTCGGTTTCGTTTCCGGGGTCGCGAAAAATCTCGCTTACGAACTTTGAGAGCGGTATAGCGGTGTTGAGTTCCGAGGCAATCTGCGCCTTTTCGCCTTCAAGTTCTTCCATACGGTTTTTGAGTTCTTGAAATTTGGCGTTATACTTGGCGAGTTTGTCCTCAGGAATGTCGCCGCCGCCTGATTGTTTCGCTGGCTGCCCTTTTGTGAGGGCGTTGAGCGAGGCGGTTATGCTGTTGATACTCTCTTGCGACAGGTAGGTTTTTAAAAGTTTGCCTACCCATTGCAGAGTGTCGATGTCTTTGTCGGTGTAAGGCAACTGCACGTTTGGGTTTTCTTTTAATTCGTCGAAAACGCCGCTGCCAATGTTGTCCACAAGCCATTTGGCAATGCCGTCGGCTTCGGCTGAGGCATCACCGGGAGTGGCTGTCTGCACGTGGGTAGATAGCCCCGACGAAGTGTTAACATCCTCGTCGTCAGACTGTTCGGGTTGAACCTTTTTGGTAAGCGAAAGGCTCACCGGCTTAGGCTCTTCTACCCTGCTGTCGCTGCTTGCGCCGTTTACTGATAAACTTAGTTTTGCCATAATTCTTTCGTTTTATAGTACAACAAACTAATTATCAAAAAGTTGGATAAGGAATATGCCTGAGTCCATCCAATAGCCGTGCTCGTCGGCAAGCGATTGGAGCGTAAGTTTCAGATTGTCAGACGAAACCTTTTTACCTTCGCGGTCCATAACGTTTTTAAGCGGTTTCAGACGCTCTTTGTCGCGGGGGTCGCGTTCGATGTCGAATGTTAACGGCTCGCGGTCTTTCAACTGACGTGCTGCCTCCGACGACGAGTAAACCAACTTGTACATCGGTGCCGAAATCCAATCGTCGGTGGGCATCTGCCTCATTCCGAGCATCATATGACCAAAGAATTTGATATTCTTTGTATCGGTGTCGGGGTCGAGGAATATCTCTTTGAGGCGTGCCTTGTTGGGGTCGTACTCGCCAAGGTAGTCGGCTGTGGAGCAGAAATTGCGTTTCAAGAGCGAAGTATCGATTGTAAAATCGTCTAAGCGGCGAAGGTTGCCTGCCATAAGTGCGATTGTAGCACCCACAGCCACGCAAGTTTTCGGGTCTTTGATAACGCCTGTGCCCTCGGCAAACGGATACCAAGTGCCTATGCGGTAATGTCCTAACTGTACGATTCGGTCGGGAGTTACGGGCAGTTTCTTTAAGAATAGGTCGCGAACCACGGGCAACTGGCTGGGACGTCCTGAAAGCAATACGTAATCACATTCGTACTGGGCAATAATGCCGCAAAGGTCGCCTATCATCTTTTCTACCACGTCTTTAACCACCTTGTTGGTGCCTTCGTTGTCGAGTTCCCAAGTGATTTTTTCGATGTCGAATCCTGTGCAGCCCTCGTTTTCAAACTCCTTATTAATATAGTCGATGAGTTGCTGATTGGGATGCGGATAATTTACGAAGAATGAATCGAACGAACGTTTTTCTGTTGGGCGTTCCTCTGAGGCGTGCTGCAAAATGTCTGTACCAATGGGAATTGCAATCTGCATAGCAAACTGTTTTTTCATCAGTTTGTCTTTTGCGGTGGTACGTCCGAGGTAAGGACCAAAGAGGAAGTTCATTACATTAACCGAATTGCGGCAGCCGCATTTTTCGGCGTGCAACTTGATGGTGGGCAGCACGATACGCTCGATAACGCGTTTGAGAATATCGTCGCCGGCAAGGTTGAATCCCTCCCAAAACATTGGCGAAGGTGTTAATACCGAGATATTTGCGCCCGGATTTGCCTGATAATTTGCAATCATAAGGTCGGTAGTACCACCGCCTATATCCACGCTCGCAATAGTAACGGCGGGCTGGTCGGGGTAAACGGTATCCTGACGCAACTTGCCCACAGTGTTGATGTAGAGCGAAGCGTTGTTCATAAAGCGGTCTTTGATTTCGCCGTAAACAAAGGTCAACTGGTTGCAGGTGGCCTCGTCGTAGTTCCAATCGTTGCGTTTATCGGGTTCGCGGCGGATATCGTCGGCATCGGGAATGATTACAAGATTTTCGTCAATGAAGTTGTTGCCAAAATATGCTTTGAGTGCTGCGAGAGCGTCTTTTGCGTGGTCGCGGAGAATTACCTGCTCGGTTTGCAACATTGCTGTGGGGCAGGTAAGCACAATGCGTTTCAATCGGCGCGGAAGTTTTTCCTGACCCTGACGTTTGCGGAAACGGTAACTGTTGACGTATGTTACAGCCTGCATAAAAATCTCGCTGAGTGCGAATGTCATAAGCGAACTGCGCGAGAAATATGGGTTCATTGCCGGATAAGGCTGTTTCATTTCGGGGTCTTGTTCGGCTTTAATGCGCTCACGTTCAAGTAGTTTACCATCTTCGGTAAAGAGTTCTGCAATACCGTAGAGGGCAGGTTTTGCAAACGCCTCCTGAGTTTTTGAAATATATGTCCACGGGAACGCGCGTTTTTCGGTGTCCCAAAGATAACGTTTTGGCGAACTCATTACCGAGTTTGAATTGTCGGCGGTGTTTAAAACCGTGAGACGTGCAGCCTCGCGACCAATTCGTACAAGGCTTGGCCAAGCAAACGCCTTGGGATTGCCGCTCATTATAAACTGCGATTCGTCGCCGAGAGTGGTTTTAACAAATGCCACACGCATATCAAACGGGTCGCTGTAAGTGCGGTCGGGGTAGGTCATATCGCGAATTTCGAGCGGAACGGCGTCGGTAAATTCAAACGGCTGACCTGTTTTAACCGATTCTACAAGTATACCTGTGGTGCGGCTGTTGCCCACGTCGAGAATCAAGTCAACGTCAATGCTTTGGTTATCAGTATAGAGTGTTAGTTTGGGGAATGTCTCCGCCTTGCCCAACACCTTTAATAATGTAAGGTAATACGATGTGTGAAGGAAGTTGTATCCTTCGTCGGTTTTGCCGAGGTCTTTGCGTTTTTTGTCAAAGTCGGTTTTGAGCCACTCCTGCACCCACGGACGAGCGCAGAAAAAGAAGTTGTCGGTATCTTGCACGGCGCACTCAAACACCGAGTTTTGAGCGTCGCGGACAGTGGGCGTAAGGTAAGCCTCAGAATTATCCTCGCAGCGGGTATCGAATGCAAGTACCACATTGTGAGTGTATTCGCTCTCCTCATCAACGCCCGAAATACGGCTAAACCACATCATTGCCCAAGTTTCGGGACCCTGTTGGAATTTTTTGCCGTCGTAACTTTTGCGCAAGTAAGGAATCGGAATCCACATTCCCTCGAAACTCTCTATGGCTTCGCGAGCACGAACTGTGATAATTTTGTGCTCGGGGATTGTGCGGATAAGGTTTTGAGGAATGCGAGCCTCGTCGATTTGCCCCGTTTCAGAATCGGTGGCCACCTTGCGGATTTCGTCGGTGAGTTCGATGTACTTTTGAAGTTTTTCGTGGTAGTAGGGAAACACAAAGGTTATCTCCTTGTTGCCTTCGATGTCTTCTTCGAGTTTTTCAAAATAGTCGGCATTTACTTTCATCGCGGGCGATTTCTCGCCGAGGTTTATCTTAACCGAATGAAACTGTATGCCGGAGTTGGCTATTAAACTGAAATCTCTCATATATATTATGTTTTTAGGTTTTCGAAATTTAGATTGAAATGTCTACGCTGTCGTCGTCCTGAGTTTTTTTGCCCTGATTGTTGCAATAGATACAAACCGGCATCGACGATGGATAAACCTCACCGCAGTAGGGACATACGGTTAATTTACCCTTAGTCTTAGGCGGTGTGGGCGGTGCAGGTGGTGTGGGCGGCGGCGGTGTCGGCTGCGAAACAGGCGGTGTAACAGTTTTGGGCTGTGCAGGCTGAGGTGCCGACTGCGCAACTGGCTGAGCGTTGCTTGGATACATATCGTAATAAGTGCGCTGCGATTTCCATCCCGAAACGGTGAGAAACCTATCTTGATAACTTTCGCCACGTGCAAGGCAGTATCTACCAACGGGTTGACCTTCGTAAGAGGTAGATTTTTGCTTAGATTTGCCGAGCGAAAGGGTTAGTCCCGAACTTTTTTGGATAACGGGGCGCAACTGCAATAAATCGAGGATGTAAGTTTGTTCGTCGTTGGCAGAGTTGAACCTTACAAACACATTGTACACTGGTGGTGTACCGGCTTGCAGTTGGTTGATCTGCGAAGTGCTGATAGTAAATTTGGCAACAGTGCCGTCGGGTGCGGGTACAAATATGTGTAGCCCAGCATTATTTTGTTCCCATTTTAATGAATCCATTATTTCTTCAAAAAAATATTATCTCTTTTAACGTTAAAATCTGTGTTAACAAATATAAGGTAGATTTTTAACAAAGTCAAGGGGAAACGAGAATTTTTTTTGAAAAAAATGAATTTTACTCCTAAACTTCCATTTTCGACCCCAAAAAACTACCACAGCCGGATGGAATGATATTATTCAAGATTCTCTACAAATTTACCAAACCCTAAAATTCTTTCGGCGTTTTCTTCTTTAAATAAAAGGTGTATAAAATCTTGTTTTTTGATATTTAAATCCACTTTCAAAAGCGTTGCAAATATAGCCGACTTTAATTCTTGTAGGTTTGCAATATGCTGTTTTTCAACAAGATATTCGTAATTAGGTTTGGTTTTAGACAATAGAAAAATGCTGTCGTAAAAATCACGTCCCTTTTGACGAGATATCAGTGCCGATAGTTTCATAGAGCAAAGAACATCGTCGGGTGGGGTCTGCACATCAAAAAAGAAGCCCATTCTGCTGATATTCACTATTTTGGGCTGATATTGAAAACCTTGGTCTTGTGATTCAATTTTTACAAGAAAACGCTCTTCGCGATGACCTGTTAACCCAAGGTCGAAAAGCATTTGTGGAAAATACAAGTTGCGTCGGAATGCCGTAAGGTTGGAGTTGACCTTGTCGCGTGTTTCTACATTGATGCCATTTTTTTGTAATTCGTGTATAATATTATCGGTCAATAACATAAAGTCATTTTCGGAGAGGTTTTTGCAATCAAAGTCTAAATCTTCTGAAAAACGGTCGATACCTTGCACAAGTCGCAAATTAGTACCGCCAATAAACGACAGATTTTCAGCGTATTTGGTAGACGTAATATAATCAAGAATCATAAGTTGTATGTATTCTTTGAGCATATATCTATCGAAACGCTTATTGTTGGCAATTGTTGGTGAGAAAAAACTGCGTATGTATTCTAAATCAATCATATATCATAAACTTTAAGCATTGTTTTTACTCTATTTTCTAATGACTTATTTTTAAAACGGGCGAGATAGTTTTGCAAACGGAGGCGGTTGAGGTCTTCTTGCATAAAATAGTCGTCGAACCGCAAATCCAATAAATCTTGTTCGGTATTGTAAAATGGATGAAGATATAGCAAGTCGAGAATAGCCTTTTCTGGGGTGGCAAAAAGCATAGCACGGCCATCTGACATTATTTTAGGTTCGTATCCAAAAAACAAATCACGTTTTATAGTCTGATAGGTGTATGTACCAAAATCGTTGGCAAACTTATTGGTTTTAAGTGTGGTAACACTGGTAATAGAAAAAACCTCTTCGGGAATTATGCCATAAAACGATAAGGCAGAATGGATGCTGATATAAGAGGGACTATAAATCTTATTAGCCACATAACGCGCAAAATCAGACACTTGCTTATATTCGGGGAAGGCATAATACTCGTTTTTGAGTTTCAAGAGCAACCCTTTTGCGCACCACCGAGTAAGATTGTTGCGGTCGAATCCGTGCTCCCAAATCAATACTTGGTTGATGTGGAAACATCCCAAATGATACATCCGATTTCTAAATGTCAGAAAGTCCATTTAATTTTTATTTCTAAAACTCTGCAAATTTAGTGATTTTTAGAAATAAAACAAATTTTACGCTCAATAAAAAAAATAACCGCCTCTCCCGAAGCGGTTATCATTTTACTAACAAATATCTTTAAATACTTAGTATTCAAGTTTTTGGGCGATGGAATCTACTATGCCGTAGGCGAGTGATTCGTTGGCATCCATCCAGTGGTCGTTTTCGATGTCGGCAAGAACCTTTTCGTAGGGCTGACCACAGTTTTTGGAGAGGATTTCAGCAGTGATTTTCTTGGTTTTGTCGATCTGACGGGCGTGGATTTCAAGATTCGACGCCTTGTCTTGAAAATATCCGCCAATGCTCGGCTGGTGAATCATCACTTCGGCGTGAGGCATAATTGTGCGGCTGCCTTTTTCGCCGGCTGAAAGAAGTATCGAAGCCATCGACGCGCACAAACCCATACAAACCGTCTTAACAGGCGACGAAATGAGTTTCATTGTGTCGAGGATTGCCATTCCTGCTGTTACCGAGCCGCCTGGACTATTGATATAGAATGTAATCGGTTTGCCGGGTTCTTTCATATCAAGATAGAGCAAGCGGTTTACCACCTGCTCGGCGGTGTCGTCCATTACTGCGCCCCAAAGAAAAATGCTGCGTTTTTCGAGGAACTTTTTGTTGAAATCTATCGACGATAGTCCGCTCATTAACTTGTCTAAGCCGTTTGACTGCGGTACGTCTTCTTCTTCTAATCTGTACATTTTTAACAATTTAAACGGTTAAACAACTTTTTTGTCGCGGAAAACAACTTGGTCGATAAGTCCGTATTCTTTGGCCTCGGCTGCGCTCATCCAAAAATCGCGTTGCGAATCTTGGGCTATTTTTTCAACCGACTGTCCAGTGTGTTCGGAGAGAATTTCGTAAAGGTCGTTTTTAGCCTTAATTATCTCGTTGACAGCGATTTGAATATCCGAAGCCTGACCGCCGGTGTATCCTGCGGGCTGGTGAATCATCATACGCGAATGTTTGAGTGCGTAGCGTTTGCCCTGAGTGCCGGCTGCGAGCAATACCGCTCCCATCGACGCTGCCATTCCTGTACAGGTGCAGGCAATGTTGCACGAGATATACTGCATTGTGTCGTACACACCGAGACCGCCGTAAACCGAGCCGCCCGGAGTGTTGAAATATATCTGAATGTCTTTCGACGGGTCGGTGCTCTCCAAAAAGAGCAACTGAGCCTGAATTACGTTAGCCACTTGGTCGGAAATCTCAGTGCCGATAAATATGATTCGGTCGGCAATGAGGCGCGAGAATACGTCAACCTCACGGAAGGGCACATCGCGCTCCTCGATAACCGAGCGAGTCATATTTGAGATGTGTCCGGCGTATTGGTCGAGCATATTGCCGCTGATTCCACGGCTGTGAACGGCGTATTTTCTAAAATCGTTGTTGTTCATTATTTCTCTGATTCAAAGAGTTTTACAAAATCATCGTAAGAAATATCCTTGCTGTTGAGGGTGGCTTTCTCTTTGATGATTTTTGTAAGTTTGTTGTTGATAACGATGGGACGTATGCGGCGACGCTCCTCGTCTTTTGCAAGGCGTTCTTTGGCGTAAGAGTCGAGCATATCGTCGGATATAGATCCAAGAGGAAGTCCGTAACGTGCAAACTCGGCTTTCATAACTTCTTTTTCCTCAGCGAGTTCGTCGTCTTCGGTGATTTCAATCTTGTTGTCTTTTACAAGGTGGTTTTCGATAAGGTTCCACTTGATGTCCTCTTCCATAGAGGGGAACGATGTTTCAAGTTTCTCTTTGTCGAAATCTTTGTATTGTTCGAGGCTGAGAAGCCAACGTTTCATAAATTCCATTGGTACAGCAAAATCGGCTTTTTTCAAGAGTTCGGCTTTGGCGTCGATAAACAGACGGTAGTCAGACTCGTTTTCGTAGTTGGCTTTGTATTGCGAGATGATTTCGGCACGCATTTCTTCTTCGTTGTGAACTTTGTCTTTGCCGAAGAAACGGTCGAAAACTTCTTGATTGAGTTCGCCAGGAACAAATGTAAGTATCTCGTTGATAGAGAATGCAAAGTTGGCGTTTACGGTGTTGAAGTCGAGCATATTGTTGTTGAGGATAGCCTTAGCCTCGGCTTCGTTGGGGAATACTTGTTTGAGGTCGAAACAGATTTTGTCGCCAACCTTTTTGCCGATAAATTTGGCACGCTCTTTTTCGTCTTTTACATTAGAAACAAGCATCGAGGTGGTGTTGCTGAGACCTTCGGCAAGTTTTTCGCCGTTTTCGTCCACTTGGAAAACTTCGCCTTTGAGAATTGACTTTTCTTCTGAAATTTCGGCAGGTTCGTTTTTGCCAGCGGCGTTTTTGTAGTTTTCAAATGTGGTGTCAACGTTTTTGTCGTCAACGGTGATGTTGTATTTAGGAACGCTCAATGCATTGTCGATAGCAATCTGGAATTGAGGAGCAAGGGCGATGTCGAAAGTGAAAGTAAAATCGGTGTCCTTCTCAAAGTTGCCTTCGGGTTTTTCGGTAAGGCTGGGAAGGGGTTCGCCCATATAGTCGATATTATTGTCTTTAAGATAGTCGAAAAGACCTTTGCTGAGGGTTTTGTTGATCTCCTCGGCTTTAACGGGAACTTCGTATTTCATTTTGATAAGATTCATCGGCACGTTGCCCGGACGGAAACCCGGAAGAGCAGCCTTCTTGCGATAATCTTTCAATGTTTTGTCTACGTTAGGTTGATAGTCGTCTTTTACAAGACTTACTTTGATAGTTGCGTTGAGGTCGTCAACTTTGTTAAATTTAATATCCATTTTGTATGATGTTTCTACGGGCAAAATTCCCTGTTAAATAATTAATTACTAATAAAAACGCCGACAAATTTTAGTTTCGTCGGCGGTTTGAATTGTACGGGTGAAGGGACTCGAACCCCCACGCCGTGAGGCATTAGATCCTAAGTCTAACGCGGCTACCAATTACGCCACACCCGCTTGGAAATTTCGCGCAAATTTAAAAGTATTTTTGCGTAAATCCCAAAAAGTTTTTGTATTTTTTGTTAAAAATTATCGTTACCCAATGTAAGTGGCGTATTATTAAAATCTTACACCTACACCAAACATAATATCGGCGGCGCGATAACCTTCGTCGTTTACGTCGTCTTTAAGTTTGTTTTTGTGGTTTGAATAACGGATAAATAGGTTGAGATTATCGGCGAGCAAGCATCCTGCCTGAATTTCAAAGAGAAACGAGGGTTTGTACTTGACTGTCTGACGGCGGAATTTTGTGATTTCATCCTCTAACCACGGCTCGGCTTTAACGTAATCTTTGGTGTAGATGGTCTTTTGACGTCCGCCTACAAACATACCAAAGCCCAACTGTCCGTAAACCGGAAAATCAATCGGTGCATAGTAACGACCTATTACAGCGGTATTTACGCCACGATATTTTTGTGTAAAGGCGTTGTGGTCGGTGTAGGGATGTTTCATCTTGAAAGTGGGGCTGTAAGCATTGGCACGGGCACCTACGCCCACCTCCACGCCGTCAGCAACCTCTACAAGGAAGGCAACTCCAGCGGGAACGAATCCTGTTTGACCGTCGTTTTGAGGAAGGTCGTACGATGTGCGGGCGTATCCAATAAAAGCCTCTGTTTTAAAATCTTGCGCGTTTACCATTGCGGGAAACAATACTGCAAATATTGCTATATATATAAGGTGTATCTTTTTCATTGCTTTAAAAATTTTTAAGGGTTAACGTTGTTGTGTAAGAACAAATTTGAAACGGATAGATTGCTCGTTGTCAAACTTTGTCGCCTCGTGGGTATAAGTAATTGTGTATGCGGCTGCAACAGAGTTTGAAAAATAATCGAAAAATTCGCTCAACTTATCGCCACTGCCCGGGAAAATTGCAAATCCGCGACCTGTATGACAAAAACTGCTCAAAGTTTCTGACCCAAGCAATCCGTCGTCGCTGTAACCGATGGCAAAAACCGAAATATTGCGGTAGTTGCCTTTGGTGAGTGAATCTAAAACATTAGTTCTGATGCCGCTATTGTCTTCAATAGAACTGTAATCCTCAGCGCCAAAGTAAACCAAAACCTTAGATGAACTTTTGCCAGTGTTAAGTTCTGTCATAGCCTTGTCGCAAGCGGTAAACATATAACTGTATTGGTCTTTTTCTTTTGACTTAATGGCATTTACGGCTTCATCGGCAGAACCAAGGGGTATTGCAGAAATATTTGCCACATCGCCTGATGTAAAAGCCACTGTAAATTTGGCAGCGGGAAATTTGCGACCGATAGTGCGTACAAACGATTCGGCGTTGGATTTAAGGTTGTTGAATTGTTTGTCGAGGTAATTGCTATTATCGATAACAATTGCCACATCAAGTTCCTTTAAATCGTTGTAAGTTACGGGGTTTTGACGTTGCGACTGAGGTACCCATTGGTCGCCGCGCATTTCGTCAACGCTTACACTTTGGATTTTGTAACTGCCGTAATCATCAAAAAAACGCACATTGTCGATGTTGATTTCGGTAGTGTTTGAACTCGAAACCTTGCCGGCAAAAGTTTTGCTAAAATCAATAATCACATCTTTTGAGGTCATATCCTCATTTAATGCAATTGTGGGCTTGTTGCCATACAAACTGTTGGCATCACCAGTGGTGTCGGGGTTGCTGTAATTGAGATAGAGGTACGACACGCGCTCGATAGCGTTTCCCTCGATAAAGGTAGAGTCCTCGCAGGCAGAAAATCCCGCAAGGGCAAGCGCGGCAAGGGCTGCCGGCTTCAAAAATTTTAATTTCATAGTTGGTCAATTTATTTGTTAAAATCAAAAATTATAACGCAAAGATGGATTAATTATTTTTGACATCAAAGAGCCAAAATATTAACACTATGTTAAATCGTAAAAAAAACGCGAATAAAAATATTTTTGTAAAAAAAAAATAATAATTTTGCCCCCCGAAAAAGTGTGGTATTGCAACAATACCCAACGAAGAACAAATTAATAAAATTAAACATACAACACAATGTCACTTGAGAAATTAAGAAACTTCGGTATAGCCGCACACATTGATGCTGGAAAGACGACCACCTCGGAGCGTATACTTTTCTACACCGGAGTAAACCGTAAAATCGGTGAAGTTCACGATGGCGCTGCCACAATGGACTTTATGAAACAGGAGCAGGAAAGGGGTATCACTATCCAATCCGCCGCTATCTCCGCACACTGGAAAGGCTACGACCTCAACCTTATCGACACCCCCGGACACGTTGACTTCACTATGGAGGTTGAACGTTCGATGCGTGTGGTTGACGGCTTAGTTTCTGTTTTCTGTGCAGTAGGCGGTGTTGAACCTCAGTCTGAAACCGTTTGGAACCAGGCTGTTAAATATCACGTTCCCCGCGTTGCCTACATCAACAAGATGGACCGTTCGGGTGCCGATTTCGACTCTGTTGTAAAACAGATGGACGAAATGCTTGACGCTCACCCTGTTAAGATGGAAGTTCCCTGCGGTAGCGAAGAAAACTTCTACGCTGTTATCGACGTTGTAACAGGTAAATGCTACAAATTCGTTGACAAAGAATACGAAGAAATTGAACGTCCCGCTGAATACGAACAAGAATATCAAGATTGCCACGACAAACTTCTCGAAAAAGTTGCTGAAGTTGACGAGGCTTTGATGGACAAATATTTTACAGATCCTTCTACCATCACAGTAGAAGAAATCAAGAAAGCAGTTCGTAAGGCTACTATCAACTTGATTTTCACCCCTGTATTCTGTGGTTCATCTTACAAAAACAAAGGTATCCACTTTGTTCTCGACGCAGTAGTTGATTATCTTCCTTCTCCGCTCGACCTTCCCGATGTACACGGCAAAGATCCCGATGATGAATCAAAAGAAATAGTTGTAAAAGCAACTCAAGACGCTCCCGTAGCCGCTCTTGCATTCAAACTCATCAACGACCCCTTCGTAGGTCAGCAGGTATTCACCCGCGTATTCCAAGGCGTTATCAAACCTGGTATGAGCCTCGAAAACGCCAACAAACGCAAAAAAGAGCGCATCGGCCGTATCTTCAAAATCAAAGCAAAAGAGCGTATCGAAATTCAAGAGGCTGTTGCAGGCGATATCGTAGCCCTCATCGGTCTTAAAGAAACCAAAACCGGCGACACCCTCTGCGACGAGGAGCATCCCGTACTTTTGGAATCTATCTCGGTTCCGCCTCCAGTTATCCAGTTGAAGGTAAGCCCCAAAAACAAAAAAGACCAGCAGAAAATGGGCGAGGCTCTTCACAAACTCGCAAACGAAGACCCCTCATTCGTGGCTCAATACGACGAAGAAACCAACGAAACCGTTATCGCTGGTATGGGCGAGTTGCACCTCGAAATTATGGTTGACCGCGTAAAAGAAGAGTTCAAAGTAGACGTAGAAGTTGGCGAGCCCTCAGTTGCTTACCGTGAAACATTCCTCGTTGAACAAGATGCTCACTACAAATATGCTAAACAGTCGGGTGGTAAAGGTCAGTATGCTGAAATCCGCATGATTATGAGCCCCAACCCCGGCAAAGGATACGAATTTGAAAACACCGTTAAAGGTGGTCACATCCCCGGCGAATTTATTCCTTCGGTTGACAAAGGTATCCAGAAAACTTTGGAAAAAGGCGTTCTCGCCGGATTCCCCGTTGTTGACGTTAAAATCAACCTCTACGACGGTAGTTTCCACCCGGTTGACTCTTCAGACTTCGCATTCCAGACTTGTGCGTCGATCTGTTTCAAAGAGGCATTCATGAAGGCTCACCCCGTATTGCTCGAACCTGTGATGAAACTCGAAGTAATCACTCCCGACGAGTACATGGGCGATATCATCGGCAACCTCAACAAACGTCGTGGTAGAATCGAACAGCAGGGTCCTCACCCACACCGCAAGGGCTTAACCGAAATCAAAGGTTACGTTCCGCTCGCAGGTATGTTCGGTTACGCTAACGATTTGCGCAACATTTCTTCTGGTCGTGCAAGTTTCTCAATGGAGTTTGCACAATACGAGCAACTCAACGCCGCTACTCAGGAAGAAGTTCTCAAGAAACTTGCTGCAAAACGTGCCGCTGAAGAAGCCGCTAAATAATCAAGCACACACTTTTTTCTCATAACTAAATCCCGTTGGACCAAAATCCGACGGGATTTTTTTTATTATATATATAAGGTGTGGGGGGGAAGAGAGCCTAGTTCTTCTCTGTAAAATTAAGTTTACATTATTTTCTAAAAAAAGTTCAATTTTTTTTTATTCCCTTGCAACTAATTTCGTAATTTTATTGTCTAAAATTTAGGGTGAACTGTATACTAAACCCAACAAAAAATGAGTTTATAACTAATAGGCGGGAAAATTGTGAACTGTAAACGCCTGATTTTAAGATAGATTAACACGCTGAGTATCAGATAATAACAACCACTGATACAGGCTAAAAGATATTGAACTATGAATAAAACTGTCATTAAAAAACATACGGCTATGTCAACTGTATTATTCAAGAGATTCACCTCGTTTGTGATAGGGGTGATTTCGATATTGGTATTAAGCGCAGGAAATGTGAGTGCGCAGAATGTTACTCTTTCTGCTACTCAGACTACTAATGATAAGTGTAGTGGAAAAGCAAACTTATCTATTTCAATTTCTGGAACTAATTACAGAATCCGTAATATTAAATATAGTATTAATGGAGGGGCGCAACAAACCACCAATAATACCAATTTCTCGGTATCTGGTATTGCGTTGGGCGGAGAGAATGTTTCTGTTAAGTACGATATTCAAGAATATAAATTGGGTACAGATGGTAACTATTCTTGGGTTACTACTAAAACGAATCAAACATCTAATTCTGTTTACTTAGCAAATAACAAAATTCGATTAGGTGGTGGTGGTACAGTTGATATTTGTGGAAGTTCTGTGACGTTAACGGGTACAGCTCTTCCTTGGGGTGCTCAAGGACAATGGTCAGGAACTGGCATTACTGGAAATCAAACTAATAATGTTATTACTATTAATAATGTACCCGCTGGTTCAGGTAATCAATACACTTGGAAAGCAACTGCTAATGGTTGTAGCTCTTCAGAAACGTTTACTGTTAATAATCACGTTAACGAAACAGTTGCTTTTACTATGAATAAAGATTTGGCGGTCTGTGGTACCACAACATCTGCAGGAATAGGAGTAACTGCACCTGGTGCTTCTGTATATTGGGAACCTTCTAATAAGGTAACAAATCCTGATGCGGCCACAACTACTGCCATAAACTTAGATCCTGGTGTTAATACTTTTACTGCACATATTTCTAAGGGTCAGGGATGTCCTGAACAAACAGGAACAATAAAAGTATATCGTTACGATGCTTCTGCAAGTGCAAGTGCAGCTTTTGTATGTGCTGATGATGAAGATATTGAACTTAGAGCTACACAAAATCCCACATTCCCTACTGGAACTACCACAGAATGGATTCCTAATGGAAGTGGAACTATTACTACAGGAAAGAATAATAGCCAAGTTGCTACTGCTCATATTTCAGGTAGCGAAGTATTTTTTACATATCATGTGAATATTCCCGCACCCGTTGCTGGTTCAAGTGGTTGTACTCTTGATATTCCTACTGCAAAAATCACAAAGGAGGAAGTAAACGCTGATATAGAAAAAGAGTATTGTATCGTTCAAGATGATTCTAAAAATCAAGATGGATACAATCTAGTAGCAGCCGAACCAAAATTTCAAGGTGGATATACTGGTTTATGGGAACCTGTTAGCGGACAACCTACCACTATTACTAATGCAGACCAACCGGTGGCTAGTTTTAAATATAATGATAATCTCCATCAATCTCACGGCGTTACAACTTTTAAATGGACTGCTACTTCTAATAATAACCCACGTTGTAAGGAAACTACAACTGTAAAAATCGTTAAGCTTTATTCTGCATTTGATATATCAACAGATCTTGTTTGTTCAAAGGAAGATGTTGTACAACTAACCGCAGAAGATCCTGCTCCTGGTACTGGTGTATGGACACCTGCACAATCAATAAGTTTTGCAGATCCAAACGCTTATGTTACTGTTGCATCTAATATCGGTGGTACTGGTGGAGGTTCTCAGTCTGAACACGAAATTCAGTGGAAAGTTACATATAAGTCTAAAAATGGTGGTACGTGTACAGCTACAGCCTCAAAAACAATTGTAAGTTTAAATGTTGAATCTGTTCCCGGTGCAGCCCAAGAGGTTTGTACTAATACAGCTACTATGCAAGCTGGTACGTTGCCGTCAACAACGCCAGCAACTACAGGTCAATGGAATTATATAGGACCAAACGTAGCTGGGGCACCCGCCATTGTTATAACAAATACAGCAGATCCGAAAACCACTGTAAATAATCTTCATCCCGGAGCTAATGAATTTAGTTGGACAGTAACACGTAAAAATGCAGATGGCAGTAAGGTTTGTACCGATACTAAATCTGTTATCATTTATAATAGTGAGGTTAGTGATGCAGAAGCTGGAGACCCACAGTCTATCTGCTATGACCACACGACTCTTGGCGCCACACCTCCCGCCGATGGTGAAGGCTTATGGGATTATGGTAATCGAGGTCCTAATACAGTTATTGTTGATCCTACTAATCCAAATACTGAAGTTACAGGATTGAAAAGAGGTAGAAACAATTTCAGTTGGACAGTATATAAAGGTGTGCTTTCGCCTAAGAAATGTCATAAAGTAGATTATGTTGATGTATTCTATATGCCTATTGACATTGACGCAGGTAATGAGCAGATGATTTGCGATAATCAAACTAATTTTAAGGCAACCGGTAACCCTGGCGCATATATGGATGAGAATCCCAATATTGAATGGAAAGCATTTTGGGAGCCTATTGCTGGTGCTAATTCTTATGTGATTACACCATCTACTGCTCAAGGTACAGCAGAGCAAGTGCTTCCTGTGTTGTCTGCCAACGTTGCTGGTATTACCAAAGGAAAACATAGTTTTAGATTGAATCTTCAGATTATAGACAAAACTACCGGTAACGTAATATGTTCAGAATATGACGATGTTGATATTTGGAACGACCAAGTTGGTGTTGTAAGTGCTGGTATGAACGACATTACTTGTGGTGATCCGTTCTCCGCTAAAAAAGCTTCAACTGGATCTGCCGACTTATATCATTCATGGTATGAGGGTAACTATCGTTATCTGAACGGTACACCTCCTCCAGATGCTAACTATTGGGGTGAATGGACAAACCCTGCTGGTGGAGCTACTATTGCCAACCCTAATAGTTATCAGACTTCGGTATCCAATCTTCAACGTTACTCTCAAGAGACTCGTCCTGATTATTGGACCAACAATCCTACTGTAAACGTTTTTACTTGGACACTGCATTATAAAAACCCTGACACTCAGCACGAGTGCTATAGTTCGGCTGATGTTGAGATTATCTGGCTTGCTCCTTTTGATGCAGATGCTGGTGATAATCAGCTTGTCTGCGGTAAGGATGTAAACCTTAACGCTGAGGACGAAGGCGCAGGTGCAATGTTCAATTGGTGGACATCATCTACCGCAGCCAGCAACACAAACAACCTGTTTTACCAAAATCCATATTGGGGTGGTAAGGCGGTTTTGGTAGAAAACCATCAAGGTGTTGATGTTTCATACAATGTCAACGGAGTCAGTGGTCGCCCTGCAGGTACTGAAGCTACTAAAAAAGATGTCTTCGTATATGAAGATAAGGTAGAATTTGAGGGCGATGGCAAAACTTATGTTATAATATCTACACGTACTGTTTATTATAATCCGGGTAGTCAGTCAGGATATGATCGAAACAACAATGCTTTGGTTAGCGGTGTAGATATTAAGTATCAGTATTATGATGCCTCTACCTATGTTGATTATGAACATCGTGGTGCTGAGGTTACCCCTCCAGCTGATTCTCAAGCTGCTGCATATCAGATTGCCGATGAAATTTATAATATGTCGGTTAATGGACAGCAGACAGCAGCTACTCCTGCAAATCCTTCAATAACTCAATATCGTTGGTATAAAGCAAACCGTCTCGTAGATCCGTATCATACAACGCAAGGAGGCGGAGAACAGAAAGTAGTTACATGTTTGGTTTATGACGATACCGAAGTTAAGGTATTGGGCTTAATGTCAGATGTTAACGCCGGTAGTGAGGCTGCTATCTGTGATGATGAGTATCAACTTGCAGCTGTAGGCTGGGAAACAATTAAACCTAACGGTTCTATATCAGATTACTCTGTAAGCCTTGTAGAGCAGTCTTGGTCGGTTGTTCATGGTCATGGTACTTTTGTAGATGTACACGAACCAAGTTCAGTTGTACAAAATATGTCGTACGATACTAACATTTACCGTTGGACAGTTATAGCATCTATAAAATCTACCAACTCTAATGGACAAATCATTCAAGGTGATAACTGTATAATGAGTGATGACGTATATATTACTAATGCACAACCTGCAGTGCCCGCACTTCCTGCCGACCGCGAAGTTTGTCAACGCGATCACATCAACCTTAAAGGTAACTTGCCTGTTCGTGGTGATGGATTTTGGCATGTTAGAGGTGGTACAGGTATAATCACTCACCAATCTTGTAAAGATGCTACTTGCGATGCTTTTGTTGATAATCTCTCATGGGGTGAAAACTTGTTTGAATGGCAGGTAGTAAACAAATGGGAATCTAAAAAGAATCCATCGCAGGTATTTATTGAATGTTCTGCCTCTGTATTCCAACGTATTTATTATCATGGTATGGACGCTGAGGCAAGTCCTGACCAGTTCTTATGTTCTGATGAAGCTGAATTGAATGGTTCGCTTCCTGATGTTGGAGATATTTCTCCAGTAGAATTAGCTAAATATGGTGCACCACATGGTTGGTGGGTTACTCGAAGCGGTGTTGCAAAGTTTTATAATTATGATAATACCTTGGCAACACCAAGTGGAATAAACGTTAATGTTTATGCTTCGCATGTAATATTGAAACATACTCCAAGATCTAACTATACTACTGTTTGGTGGCATGTAAAATGGGGCGGTTGTGAAAACAGCAAAGAGGTTCGTGTTTTCAACAACTTACCGTACAACTCACCTTCAACAGGACCTACTCAAGACGTTTGCGAAGATTATGCAAATTTAACTTCGCAAAATGTAATGAGTACTCATAATAATTTTTCTTCTACAACTCCGCCCCCGACAGTAACATCTAAAGCTCCACATTTCCAAGAAAGTACTTGGGCAGGTAAAAATTCGCCTATGTCATATAATGAATGGACGTCTACTTCAAATAATGTTACATTTAATGATGCTTTGAATGGTACTACAGTGGCCAATAATCTTAACAAACCGGGTCTTACCGAATTGTATTTAACATTCTATAATAAGAATGTCGATTGGCAAAACGACCCAAATGGTAATGTCAATCCTATTGATAATACCAAACCTGTTGAGTATTGCTTTATTGAAGATAAATTACAAATATATAATAATAGTGTTACTACCTATGCAGGTTTGGACCAAACCCTTTGTGGTTATCCGCAGAAAGATAATTATGCAACATTGGCGGCACAAAATGTTCCTACCAATGCAGAAGGAGAATGGTCTGTTATAGGTGGTACTGGAAGTGAGATTACATTTTTCGATAAAAATCTTAATACTACCAAAATTACTGTAGTAAATGGAGCTTCTGGTGATTATACATTAAATTGGAGAGTAAGAAAGAAAAACGGAAACAACAATACCGAACCGTGGTGCTATGCCAACGATCAGGTAGTTGTAACTATGAATGTTCCCGATACAGCTATCGCTCAAGCTTTTGATGTTAACAAAGTCCTCAATAGAGGTAATATTCAAGTTTGCGATGATGATGTAGATCTCCATTTTGACCGCGAATATCAACGTGGTGAAGGTGTTTGGACTTCTACAAGTGATGGTATTATAAAATATACTCCCAATAATTCGGCAACCGACCTTAATGTTACAAAGTTACCTATCAATAGCACAGTATTTACATTAACTATTGATTATCACGGTTGTAAGTCTATTGATACAATTGAAGTATTTAATAATAAAGTAGTTGCTATTGCCGAAACACGTGCAGGTAGAGATCCTCATGTAATAGATATTTGTGAAGATAGTTATAAGCTTTCGGCAAACAATTATGCATTGAATGATGGTGATAAGTTCAAGACTGTTCAAAAATGGTCTTGCTCTCATGCTTCTGTACAGTTTAAAGACAATAGTAGTCCTAATGCAAGTGTAACCGGTTTGGTTCGTAGTCAAAACAAGTCTGTTAGCAACCACTTAGTTTGGACAGTAACCAAAGGCAAATGCTCAACTTATGACTATATTGATGTTTATAACAATAAATTTGAAATTGAAGATAAGCCTAACTTTATAGTTTGTGAAAATACAGCAACTTTGGAAGGTGAAGCTCCCGGTACTCAAAACAGTAGCTATTATGGTGTTTGGAAAGTAGAGCGTGGCGGTAGCCAATTTACTTCAAATGCAAGTAGCAATACCGTTACTGTAGGAAAGTTGCAGAAAAAAGAGAATGAATTTAGTTGGACTGTATTCCGCAATGGATGTAGTGCAGAAGATAGAATTATAGTATTCAACAACGAGGTTGAAGCTAAAGCAGGTGATGATATTAATACTTGCGACGAAACTGTTAAGTTACAAGGTGTTAAACCTGAATGGGGTATCGGTACTTGGACAGTACATTCTGCTTCGGGTAGCCCTACATTTGGTGAAACTTCTCTTGCAGGTGGTCTATCTGAAATGACCGTGTTTAACGGTTATGTTTTTGGATTAAAACAAGGTGAAACCGTTCTTAAATGGACAGTTAAGAGCTATTTGAATGACCCTGTTCCAAGTTCTATTACTAATCCTAATGGCACTGTAATTCACGAAGGTAAAATTTACGAATACGCCAAAGCTTGTATTGATGAAGATTTTGTTTCAATTCACAACGATATGCCCGATGATCCTGAGGTAATTGAACCTAATGTTGAGATCTGTCAAGAGCAAACTGCTGCAGGTCTTGATGTATTGCTCAAAGCAAAAGAGGTTCGTGCCGCAAGTGGTGGTACAAGTTGGGGCGAAGGTCACTGGGAATATTATAGCGGACCTACAGGTGGTGTAATAGTTACACCATCGGATAATGAATCAAAAATTGATAACTTACCCTACGGCGAATCGGTTTATGCTTGGGTAGTAGAAAAAACTGGTTCAAATGGTTTAGTATGTAGAAAAGCCGATTATGTTCACGTATTCAACAATTACGTTGAGGCTGAACTTAATAACGCTTACGATGAGGTTTGTGAACCTAAAACAAATCTTTATGCAAAAGATCCTGCTGATAGATTTCCCGGTGCAACTGGAGTTTGGTCTTACCAGAATTTCTCTAATATTCCTGCAGCAGATTGTCCAGTAATTGCACAAGCTACTGATCCTTCTACACAAGTAACCTCTAAATTGCCTTCAGGTCGTTCAAACTTTGTATGGACAGTAAAGAAAGGTTCAGGCAAATGTCACGCAGAAGTTATTTATTCGGTTGATAATAATATGGTTGAGGCTGAGATTGCTTCTCCTGCACTCAATAATAACGAACTGAATATTCACAATTCTTACGAAATTTGTAAACCCGATGAGTTGAGACTTATTGCGAAGGCAATACCAAATGCCGCCACAGGTACTTGGACATTAGATCAGAAACCTTCTGGTTTTGATATGTCTTCTCTAAATATTGCTTCACCTAATGGTCTTGTTACCGATGTGAAAGGTCTTTACATGGGTAACTCTACATACGTATTCAAATGGTCGGTACAAATTGGTACTGGTAAATGTAACAGAGAATCCGACATTACTATCACAAACAACGGCTTTACTGTAGATGCCGACCAGAGCATCGATACCAAGTCGAAATATATCTGTGGTCCTCAATATACTCTCACTACTGAATCTATATCTTGTACAACGGGACCTTGGACTGTGGAAAGCGGCTCAGGTTATTTTATGGAGAATGGTGTTAGAAGTTCTACCACACACAATGCTACAGCCACAGTTTATGGTCTTACAGAAGGCAAGGCTTCTCAACTAAGATGGTATGTTCAATCCACCAAGTGTGATGCCGATGACTATGTACTTTTATTTAACGATGAAATTTCTTTAACTGCAAGTCAGGCTGATCCCAACAAGAAGAGCTGTGATGGTAGCTACGAACTCTCTGGTACAAGTCTCTCTTCTTATACCGGAGCTAAGGGCGAATGGAAAACCAATGCCACAACAGGTCATTTCACCGGTGATAAATCTAACTCGCAGATTACTTATGAAGGTATAATGCCTAATACTGATGTTACTTTGTATTGGACTGTTGTAAGTCCCAATGCAAATTGCCACACTGAGGCTTCGGTTACTGTTCATAACTACGAGTTTAACCTCGAAGCTGATCAGAACCGCGTTACTAATTGTGAAGACGACTTTGTACTCGAAGGTCATTATCCCGCAGCTTCTAACGCCGAAACTTACAACGGTGTTTGGTCGCTTGATATTGGTTCGGGTCTTGCAGCTCCTGTAGCGGCAAGTTCGGTTAAAGCTACCGGACTAAGCAATAAGATTAATAACGTATTCTTCTGGACTGTTACAGGTAGCAAATCTAACTGTAAGAAAGTTCAAACATGGAGCGTTGTTAACCCCAATCCTTCTATACCTTCAATCGTAACAAATAATGGGACAGAAACATGTACCGGCGAGATAGACCTTGAAGCCAACGCACCTGAGGTAGGAGAGGGCCACTGGACTTCGGATGTTGCTTGCAGCATTACCGAAAAGGCTGGCTCTACATATCTTGCCGAGGTAAAAGATATGGCTCTCGACGCTACCAAGTTTACATGGACACTTACTAATACCGTAGGTTCTACTACATGTACTCGCGAAACTGACATCACTGTTAACAACAACAAAGTAGAGGCTATAATCACTACCAAGTCAACCAATAAGACTTGCAATGGTGAAATCAAAATGGAGGCTTTTGCTACTCCTGGTGCAACAACCGCTGTTTGGACCAAGCCTTCGTCAAGTCCTGCAGTTTTCGATCCTGCTGATGGTTCGTCTACAAAGGTTACTGTTACTAATCTTGGATACGGTAAAACCACATTTACTTGGACTGTTGCTAAGGGCTCGGGAGCTCCTGGCTGTAAACAGACCGACCAAATTGATATTTATAACAACGAGGTTGCTGCTAACATAGCAAAAGATACAGCTCACACTTGTACCGAAGATATTCAACTTTGGGCAGATAATATTGCTGAGTTTGGTTCGGGTGCTGATGCTGCCAAAGGCGAGTGGCGACTTGTAACAGCTCCTCCTTCGATGGGCGCGGCTTCTACAGGCGTTTATTTCGATAATAGCAACAGCTATCAAGCTAAAGCATCTGGACTTACACACACTGGCGCATATACATTTGAATGGACAGTTAGCAAGGGTGACTGCTCTAAGAGCGACCGTATAATTGTTTACCAATCAAAAGTTTACGCAGGCGCAGATCAAACAATTACTACCTGCGACGAAGAAGAAGCTCTCCACGGAGCATCGCTCTCTTCTGAAACTACAGGTTTGTGGACGTTTATTACACCTAAAGGCTCTCACAATATTCAGTCGGCTACCAGTGCAGAGGCTCTGCTTACTGGAATCACCGACCGCGACGAGGTAACTCTCAATTGGACAGTTACTCACAATATTGCTAATTGTAAAGATGTTGCCGAGTTTACTATCAAGAATGTAAAAGTTACAGCAAACATTCAAAAACCCGACGTTCAGCTTTGTGGCACCACCGCTACTATCAACGCCGACTATGTTGACCCTGCTGTGGGCACTGGTACATGGACTAAGAAAAATACTGCTGCTTCGGCTAACTTCCTTACCGATGCCACCAAGTCAGACCTCCAAGTTACTGGATTTGCCGATGGTGCTAAGGTAGAATTTGTTTGGACTGTGGTTTCGGCATCTGCTCCTTACTGCGTTACCGAAGCTACCGCAATGGTTACCAACAATGTATATAATAATGTTAATGCTGGTGTTGGTGGAAATGTTTGTGGCAACGCTACAACACTTATGGCAGGACAGTTGCCGACAGGATTTAGTGGCACTTGGGCTGTTAATACTAATGCTCATATAACAATTCCTGCATCTTCGCAAACAACAGTTACCAACCTCGATAAAGGCGAGAACAAGTTTACTTGGACAATTTCGCGTTATCCATACGGACACAAAAATTATTGTCCTAACGAAGCTGTTATCAGTAAGTTCAATATCGAACCCACTGCAGCTCAGATTACCACACCCAACAATACCGAAATCTGCCAGTCTACCTATACTCTTCAAGCAGTTCCTGTTGATGATGACAATGTAGAGTACGGTGTTTGGAGCAAGATTTCTGGCGAAGGTATTTTCACCACTAACGACTCTTCTAACGAGGTTTCAGTAGCTAACCTCAGCAGTAGCGAACGTTTTAAATGGACTACATACGCCAAGGCTGACGTAAGCTGCAAACATGAGGCAGAAGTAACTATCAAGAATAATTCTGTTAAAGCTCCTGCTGCAGGTGATTACACTGAAGAAATCTGTATAACTGGAAACCAGACCTATACAATCACCACAGAAGATCCCGCTCTCCAAGGTGCAACTGGTGTTTGGTACGACAAAGACCATAATGTTGTAGGAAATGCATCTACACTTTCAGTCTCTGCCGCAATGGCTCCTGTAAACGTGGGTGGAACATTTACTTGGACACTTTCTAAGGGAACTACAAATATCTGCCACGCTTATCAGAATGTTACTTTGGTTAACAATGGCGTTGAAGCTGCTCAGCCTCAGATTACTTCTGGAACAGCTCCTGGCAAAACCGACGTGGTTTGCTCGCCCACAATTGAGCTTACTGCCAACGATGTTAAGAATATATATGGTGCTAATACCAATGGCTGGTGGGAACTCAAAACCTTCCCCACGGCTTATCTCTCTCGCAATCAGATTGTTATTGAATCACCCAACAACTACGTAACTAAGGTTTCGGGTATGACATCTCCTGGAGCATACGAGTTTGTATGGCACGTTAGCAAAGGTTCGTCTTGTGTCAGTGACGCTACTTTACTTGTTACAAGTCAGTACTTTACCGTAAATGCAGGACATACCAATGATAATGAACACAATGTAACAGTCTGTGGCGACAATACTACTCTTGCAGCTTCGGCTACAATAGGCAACAACGAAATTTCGCAAGGTACTTGGACAATATCTAATCCTTCTGGCGCTGCTATTTCTGGAACTGTTGCAGGCACTATCAATAGCAACCCCATAGTTTCTAATATAACTACTACAGGTTCGCGCCTCACATGGACGGTAACAAGTACACAGGGATGTACAGCTACCGACTTTATTGATATTTCTAATGCTCAGATTTCGCCTGATATTAAGGTTGTTACTACTCTTCCTATCTGTAATGGCGAAGTTGAGTTGCAAGGTTCTCCAATGCCTTCTGGCAATGTTAGAGGTTATTGGACAGAGGATTCTCCTGATGTTTCTAAGAGCGGTAAATTTACCGACGACTTGAAAAACGAACTTGATGCTGCTCACGCTACTACCAACGTTATTTATTATCGTGGTATCAAGGAGGGTAAAAAAGTTACTCTCCGTTGGACTATCAAAAACACTATGACCGATGGCACTATCTGCGAAAACTCCAAAACAGTGGATATTACCAACAACGGATTTATAGTTGATGCTGGTCCCGATGTGGTTACCGATTGCGAAGATAGCTACACTATGAACGCCAAACTTCCTGTAGTTCAAGGCAATGAAACCTACACAGGAACTTGGTCTCAAGGTAATGTAGGTAAGGGCGATATTGTTTCTATCAACGATTCTAAAACAGTTGTTAACAACCTCCGCAACTTTGAAGAAAATCAATTTGTTTGGACAGTGGTTCAAACACTCAACGGACAGCCCGGTTGTACAAATTCGGCTATGGTAACCATAGTTAACCCCTCGGCTACTAAACCCGTTATTGATTTGCCCGATAACAATGAAACTTATACATGTAGTGGCATTGTTAACCTTCGTGCTACTGCTCCTACCACTACCATCGGTGAAACTGGTAAATGGACTGTTAAACCTGGATATGGTCAAGGTACATTTGATAATACAGGTGCTGCATCGGTTAAAGTTTCTAATATGAAACCCGATGCTAATACATACGTTTGGACAATTACTCGTACAAGCAATGGTAAAACTTGTACTGCTGAAGTTGAGCGCACAATCAACAATTACCATGTTGACGCTCAGATTACTGAAACCGAAATTGCAGTATGTGGCGGTATAGCTAACCTTGCTGGTCAAAAAGCTTCTACATTCTCTAATACAGAAGGCGTTTGGACAGCTAATCAAACTGTACAACTTGTTGAAAATGGAACTTCTACTACTAAGGTGGCAGGTAATCCTATTTCAAATAGCGCTTCTATTACCGTTGTAGTTCCTTCGGGCGAAACCAACTTTGTTTGGACTCTTACCAAGAATGTTACAAGTGGTGTAATTGGAAGCTGTTCTGCTGCTGATAATGTAGTGGTTAAGAACAATAATGTTGTTGCTCAGATTAACAACACCTTGCTTTGGACATGTAATACAAGCGAAACCGTTCAAGCAGAGTCGCTTCTCGGTACTACTGCAACTGGTAGATGGACGTGTGTTCAAGCTCACGGAAGCACAGACGCTGCTGATTTGGCTGCTGTGGTAATTTCTGATCCTGACAACAACCGCACCGAGGTTAGCAACATGACCACTGCCGGTGCTTACGTATTCCGTTGGACTGTTAACCACGGATCTTGTCCTGCTACATCTGCCGAAGTTACAATCAACCAAGGTACATTTAAAGTTGATGCCTACGTTACCGATGGTGTCAATGGTAATAATGTAATGAACATCTGTGGCGATGAGGCATATCTTGCAGCTTCTGAACCCGGAGTTCTCGACCCAGCAAGAGGTGATTTTGCACGATGGGAAGTTGCAGATCCTTCTTCGGTTATTTTTGCTAATGACAATAGCGATGGTGCAAATGCAAATGTCAATAAAGTAACTCTTACTGGCAAAACAGCTTCGCTCAAATGGCATGTAAAACGTAATGGTTGCGAAGATAATAGCACTGTTATCATCACTAACCAAATGCCTGACGCATACGCATCCGACTATGTAACTTGCGATGGCAAAGGTCAATTGCAAGCTACTCAAGATCTTGTTAACACAACCTATTGGGAAAAGGTTGACCAAACAAGCCATATCAATATCAAAGATATCAACGATTACGCTTCGTTGTTCGACGGTATGGACGACAACTCGCAAGTAAAACTCAATTGGGTTGTTGAAAGTGCTAATATGCCCGGATGTAAACATCCTGTTACCATAACAGTTTACAACAACGGTTTTGATAAATCTCGTATTAATGCTGGTTCTGATCAGAATATCTGCGTTGATTATGCTCAACTTGGAGCCGTAACACCTGCTGGTTATGAAGGTGTTTGGTCTACCGATGCTACTGGTGTTCTCTTCTACGATGACTCTAACAAGGTAACTTTAAACGCTTCTACAGCTTCAGCCTTTGTTACCAACCTCCAAGACGGCGACAATGTTCTTACTTGGTCTCTCTACAAAACTCAAAATGGTAAAGAGTGTAAATCTCAAAAATCTATCACTGTTACCAATAATTTCCCGGGTACACCTCAGGTTACTACTTTGAGTCAAGAACTTTGCAACCCGAGCATCGAACTTACTGCTACTCCTGCTACAAGCCCCGCAGCTGGATTCTGGTCTAGCGATAATAGCAATGTAGTTTACTCTAATAGTACAAATGCAGTTTGCACAGTAAGCAATTTGAGCCGTGGCGACAACAAATTCTATTGGAATCTCCACAAAAACGGCAATTGCGTTCAAACATCAGCACCTATTGTAATTACCAACAATGCAGTTAAGGTTGATCCTAACCTTGACATCCGCGTTTGTAAAGATACAACAATAGTAGTTGCCGATCCTTCGCTTTATGGTGCAAGTGGAACATGGTCGGTAGGTGCTGGAGCTAGCTTCACTACCCCAACAGCTGCATCTCCCTTTATAATTAATGTATCACCTTCTCGCGATGGTTCTACTTATAAGTGGACAGTTACTAAGGGAAATTGCTCTAAAACTCAAGACATAACGATTACAACCGACGAGGTTACCGCCGAGATTCTTTCTCCTTCTACTTCACCCTACGATCTCTGTGGTAATGAGATGATTTTGCAAGCTTTGGATTTTACTACTCAAGGCTCGGCTGATATCAAAGGTTATTGGACTCTTGAAAACTGGCCTACCAACAAAATCAACCGTTCGGATATCAACATCCTTGACCATACAGCCATTTCTACCACAATCAAGAATATGGACGCCGAAGGTCAGTACGTGATTTCTTGGACAGTGAAGAAAAATAACTGTAAAGCTGTTGACACTAAGATAATCAATGTTCAGCAGGTTAAGATTTTTGCCGAACTCAATCCTAATACTGTCAACAACCGCCGTTCTGTATGCGACGAGGATTACACACTTAACCCAACCATTCCTTCTTCTTACAATTCTGCTAAGTGGGAGGTTGTTTCTGGTACAGGTTACTTCGGTCCTGAAACCGCTCCTTCTAAGTCTACCAACTTGGCAAACAGCGTTATTCACGGACTTACAAGCGGTGACACTCAGTTGAAATGGACTGTTACCCGCGGTACTTGCGATGTATCTGCCGAACTTACACTTACCAACGACAAGATACCTGCTACCGTTTCGGCAGTACCTAACTACATTTGTACGGAGGATGATATTATCCAACTCACTGGTGCTACTGGCTCTTATTACAAATGGGAGCTCATCGACGGTGATGGTACTAACGGTAAACTTATCAATGAAAACAACAATTATGTAGAACTTACAGGCGTTCAGATGGGCAAGACAGCTCACGTACGCTACACGGTAATCAACGAACTTGCCGACAAGTCTACTTGCACCGATGTTAAGGATTACTACTTCACCAACGAAGGTTTTGTGGCTCATGCAGGCAACGACGATATTACCGAATGTTCTTCGGAATATCAGTTTAGCGCATCTCTGCCCGATCCTATCAACGGCGAGGCTTACACAGGTGTTTGGGAGCCTAACCATGGTACAACGGCAATTATTGCCGCTACCGACAAAACCAACGCTACTGCAACTGTATACGACTTAAGCAATTCTTCGCCCAACACATTTACTTGGACTGTTACTTCGCCCAACGGACACTGTGTTGACCATGCAGAAGTTACCATCTACAACAATCAGCCTACTAATGTGAAGATTTCATCGCACACAGATGGTCAGGTTGTTTGCGAACCTTATATTGGTAATCTCCGTGCTTTGGATTATTCTCCATCTTCTGCTACCGCAGAATGGACAGTTTCGTCTTTCGGTGCAACAATTACAAATGCCACAACAACTCACGCATCTGTTGACAAACTCGACGCAGGAGATAACTATATCACATGGACTGTTACCAACCCCAACGTTGGCAAGAACAAAACTGGAATGCCCGTTACTTGTTCACTCTCTGATCGGATTAGAATTGTAAACAACTACTACGAGGCTAAGATTATTACTCCTGAGCAGGTTGTCTGTGATGGTTCTAACCAGATAGAGCTTCAGGCAGAAGACCCCGACCAGTACGCTCACGCTAAGGGTGAATGGACGGCCGATAAGACGGGAGTTACAATCAAAGATCCCACCAAGTTTACAACACTTGTAACCGACTTGCCTAACAACGAAGATATTACATTTACTTGGACAGTAGTTCCTTCTACTCTTGGTACTATTTGTGGTGATTCCAAGAAAGCTACCGTTGTTATCCACAACCAAGCTCTTGACAAGACCAACTATCCGGTATATATTACACCGAGTGTTACCAATACAGATCCTCTCTACCCGAATGTGATTTGCCAAGACAACCTCTCGCTTACACCTTCGCCCGTTCAGAGCAACTGGATTGGCGAATGGGCTCAAACTAAGATTCCTGACGGTGTTGCGGCTCCCAACTCGGCTAAGAACGGAAATGTGCTCCAACTTTCTAATATAGTTCCGAGCGTAGGTGATAAATATCAGTATACATGGACAGTTTCTAACAAGAACAACAAGTCTTGTTACACATCTACCACTTACACATTCTACAACAATGCGTTTACAACCTTCGCTTATTACAATAATGGTGCTTCCAGCGATGTAATGGACATCTGTGGTACAACTGGTACTCTCAGTGCACAACCTGGTAGTGCTACTGCTTCGAGCGAATGGAGAATGAGTGATGGCTCGTCCATTAATACTTCTTCTATCGTTATTGATAATATTTATTCTGCAGGTTCTTCGTTTGAAATTACTGGTACCGTCGATCCCAGTCTTCGTTGGACTGTTAAAGATAAAGGTTGTGAGGCATCTGCTGATTTGACAATTCGCAATGTTAAACCTTCAGTTTCTGACTTTGCCGATATTATAGTTTGTGGAAGCACGGCTATGGCTACTGGTTCTAAACCTCTTGCAACAGAATGGGGCGTTTGGGAGTATAGCGGCTCTACAACTCTTACTATCAGCAGTCCTACGAATTATTCAACCGAAATTAAAAATATCGAAGATAATACTTCTAACCAGATTACATGGACTATCCATACTAAGAGAGTTGCAGACTGCTTTACTTCAAAGACTCTCAACATCAATAACGTTCGCGTTTCTGCTCAACCGCGTACCGACAATGCTGTTACATGTGGCACCGAAGGCGAAATTTACGCTAACTTGCCCACAGGTTA
>JAGCDD010000080.1 GCA_017651345.1 Bacteroidales bacterium
ATGCCGAGTAGAAAACATGCTAATCCTACATCGTAGAAATATATTTTTGGTGTCTTTACCAGCCTTTTGTTGATGTTTTTGAAAAAAGGTGGCAACCTAAAAATGATATACGATGCCTCTAAAACGTTTGTCCATTCAGTAATTGTGGGCACCGAAACTCCAAGTTCGTTTGATAGACTCGAAGCATTAAATTCTGTGCCAATTCTTGCAGCACATAATACCACAAATCGACGAAACTCTGACAGATTTTTGATATTGATAACTTGCTGAATATCACGCTGTATGTATGTAGAAAAATATTGTCTGTAAACATCTTGCGGTGGAATATTTTTTGCCCAAACTGCCGGATAAAACCCTCGAAACATTATCTCAAACAGTCCCATTTTACGGTCATCTTCGTTTAATTCCGACAATGCGAAAGGTAATAGCGACAATATTGCGGTACGCCCTGCGAGCGATTGTGTTATTTTTTGAACCAATAGAAAATTGTTGCTTCCTGTTAGCACAAATCGAGCATCCTCGTAATCGTCGATAACAACCTGAACCGCAGAAAATAATTCGGGCATATTTTGTATTTCGTCGATAATCAAGCCTTTGCGATGACGAATTAAATAATCTTTTCGGTTGATTTCCAACTCAGCCACCACTGTTTCATCCTCTAAATTGATGTATTGATATTCGGCAAAAGTTTTTTTGCATAGCGTTGTTTTGCCCGATTGTCTCGGACCTGTTATCGTCAATACTCTAAAATGCTGCGAAAGACGCACTAATTCTGTTTCTAACTCTCTGTAATACATACGCTTATTGTTAAATTGGACAAATTTAAAGTACAACTTTAAATTTGTCCAAAAATACTAAAAGTTTTTGAATTACAATAAGATTTGAGAGATTTTTTTATTTTTTTTCGATGTATTATCTCCAACTTATTATCCCCAAATTTCCTTTGCCTCTATTTATTCCTCGGTTATTTCTGCCGCATTTAATCCATCTACCCAAATCTCGTTGCAGGCAACGAGATATACCCCACACATTGCTGTTTAAGATGATAGCAAAGATATCGGAGTAATAATACCCACTAATTTCGGTTTATAAACCGAAATATTTTCAAAAACCTTCGGCTTATAAACCGAAGGTGGAGTATGTATTGGAAGTTTTTGTTGTTGGTTGATAATAAATATATTGAAGTAATTAACTGTAAATAAGATATTTAAATAAAAATTGGACAAATTTAAAGTAGCACTTTAAATTTGTCCAATACTTATTTAATCTGTTGATTGTAAATATTTTATTGAAAAGTTTATTTACCAACTGGATGTATCATTGTTTACCTTTTTTAGTTCAATGACAATATCTCCTGGTGAAGAGTATTTGATAATACCATCGCCGTATAATTCTTTCAAAAAATCTACCAAAGAGTTTATCACAGGTTCTTCTATGTTGACTTTAATAATGGTTTCTCCATTCTTAGATTCTATTTCTTGTCGGTGAGGCAATGTCTTTATATATTCAGATAACGCTTTGCTTTCATCAGTTTCCTCCTTTATGATAATACGCTTTAAATTATCGACAGGATTGTCGACTATCATTTTTGTCGGGTTGTTGCACTCTCTCCAATTGATATGATCAGAGAGATGATTATATAGTGTAGCGCATTGTTTGGTGTTGTCGAAGCAAATTTTAAATTTTTCTCCATTATCCATCAGCGAGATAAAACTGAGATAACACAAGTAAGATAGAAGTTGTTTTTCTGATGAATTAATTTCAATGGTTAGTTTGTAATCGTTTGTCTTCATTTTTGGTTTATTTTGAGGTTTATGTTTAAAACATCCTCCGCATTTATTATTGCAACTTTGCAGAGGATGTTTGTTTATTGTTGTTTTTACTCTGTAATGTTTTTTTCAATGTACCAAGTGGTATAGTTTTTCAAAAAACGAATTACAAAGAAGTTTAGTATTAGAAGCGCACCACCGACAGCGAATCCAATCATTAAAGCATCGTGTGGAGGTTCAAGGTTGAAATATGTCGGTATAACTCCATCTTTGTAGATTGCGCTTTCTGCATGCGTAGGAATGAGAAATACTCGTGGCACTATAAATAAACTAAACAATACATTGGCAATGTGTAAAAACACAAAAGCCACTTTTGATCCTTTTTTTACTTTTTCGCTAAGGATAGCGTTTTTTACTTCATCTGTCATAATTGTAAATATTTAATTGTTAATAAATTAATTAATCTTCAAAACCTACATATACAGTTTTAGAATCTCCGTCTTCTAAGTTTACATCGCGGTTATTTACCGTCGGTGAAAACATATAACCTGAGACTTGAACTGCTTTAATGTGATAGTATCCCGGTTCAACCTCTTTTTCGTATGTACGTCCACCACC
Source organism: Bacteroidales bacterium (assembly GCA_017651345.1). GTDB lineage: Bacteria > Bacteroidota > Bacteroidia > Bacteroidales > UBA3824 > UBA3824. Next base: position 2,388 of record JAGCDD010000080.1, read on the forward strand.
TAAATTACCAATAACATCTCCGTTAATTGAAATCTCATATGGGTTGGATGATTTGTTGACGATAATTATTTTTGATTCTTCTATCTCATAATCATATTCTTTAAAATATTCCCAAACCATATTAACAGCCTTTTCACGCATATCGTTGTGAAATGGGTCTGCTTCGTCGCAATTTTTAGCAAAGCAGGCGTATTTTACCGACCGAGCAATTTCTGTTGCAGGTTTTTCCCATTTTTTGTTAAATTCTTCTGCTTCCAAAACAGTCATTCTTTCACCTGATTCAAGATAGTCGTCTCTTTCTATGATAAAAGGGTTCATATCGTTTTGAGCACAAATAAGAGAACTTATCACTGCATCAGAACGATTGCAAGAGGCGCTAAAATCTTGTGCACCTCTCAATATGCCATCATCACAATCGCGATAATTTGTTACAGCATAGAAATAAAGTATACATAGTTGTGTTCCTCTACTGAATATACGGAAGGTTTCATCATTAATTTCCTCATAATTAGCAACCATATAATCATCAAAGATTTTTCGATTCACAGTCCTAATTTTGTCCGCCTTCCCCTTTGCTCCTAATGCGTTAATAATAGCATACTTTACATCATCGGGGTTGGTCTTCTTAAAAATGTAATCCAACATTGCGTTGCTTATCTTGCCATTGGCAAGGCTTGCGGTTCTAACAATTGGCACATCTAAATATGCCTTGTAAAATTCCACTTCGGTGAGTGGTGACAATTGTGCATAAGATACTGCTAATGCGCTAATACACATCAATAAAGTTAATAATACCTTTTTCATTTCTTTTGGTTATTATTTTTTCCTCTTGCAGTCCCGAAAGGAAACATTATTATAAAAATCGAAAGCGCAGACCGCATATACTTAATTGTATCTGTTTTCAGAGGTCCTGAGATTACCTAACAGCAAAGATACAATGATAACGGTCTACGCCTATACGATAGGCGAAACCGCTATGCATTCTCTTGCTGTTATTTAGAAATTTCTCAGGTTTCTGAAAAACAAGAAAAGCATAACGCTTTCGTAAAATATTTTACTATGTCGGATTTCGGGTGTGTTGAGCCGAATCTCCGTTACAAATATACGGAAAAGAATAATAGGTGTTTGATTTTTTCAAAAAAATATCCGTCAGATTTTTCTTATTCCGACGGATATATTCTTAAATGTCTGTGTGATAATATGTTTAGGAATGTGATATTTATTTATCCCACCTTATAACTTGCGCAATCTACCTTTTCCCCCATACATTGCGCAAGTTTTACTATGCCATAGATGGGGTGTAGATTTCTAAAATATTGTCATTAAGATGTTGTGATTCAATAAGTTTTCCTTTGAGTTTGGCGGCTTTTAGTCCTTCGTTGAATCGCACGGGCGAGGTAAAAATCCTTGCTTCGTCCCACAGATTGGCGTTGATAAAGGCTTGGTGAAGGTGTGCGCCGCCTTCGATAATCACGCTTTGAATTTGTCTATTATATAAGGTGTGGAGAATTTGGGCTGGGTCGGTGTCGGAGATTACGAGGGTGGGAGAGGCGTTGTCGAAGATTTTCAGGCTTTTAGGTAATGAATTGTTGCGGTCAATTACCACTCGCAAGGGATTATTGCCTTGCCAAAAACGTGCTGTAAGCGAGGGGTTGTCGTTGATGGCGGTATTGTAGCCTACCATAATGGCGGCTTCTTCGGTGCGCCAACGGTGGCTGAGGTGTTGTGTAAGCGGGTTTGAAATTCTAACGCTGCCTTGCGGAGTGTTGGCGGTGCGGATTATGTCGATAAATCCGTCGGCGGTTTGAGCCCATTTGAGTATCACGTAGGGGCGTTTTTGGTTGCACCAAGTGAAAAATCGGCGGTTGAGGTTGATGCACTCTTGTTCTAAAATGCCCACTGTAACGGGTATTCCGGCGTTGCGTATTTTTTCAATGCCCTTGCCGTCAACCTTTTCAAACGAATCGCGGCAACCCACGTAAACGTGTTTAAATCCGCATTTTACAATCAAATCGGCACAGGGCGGAGTTTTGCCGTAATGGGCGCAGGGTTCGAGACTAACGTAAATCTCTGATTCTTTGAGCAACTCTTTGTTTTTTACGGAGTTAACGGCGTTTACCTCGGCGTGTGCAAAACCGTATTTTTGATGGAATCCTTCGCCTATGATTTTGCCGTTGTGCACAATTACCGCGCCCACCATAGGGTTTGGGGCAACATTTCCCGCTCCGAGACGTGCAAGTTCAAGGCAGCGGCGCATATATGTTTCGTGGAGAGTGATATTATCGTTGGTCATTTTTTAAGTGGTTAAATGTTAAACATTTTTTCGGCGTTTTGGGTGGTGATTTCGGCAACGGTTTCGATCGGAAGATTTTTGATTTCGGCAAGTTTTTGCGCCGTAAATGTTATAAAAGATGATTCGTTTCGCTTGCCACGATGAGGCACGGGAGTAAT
>JAGCDD010000081.1 GCA_017651345.1 Bacteroidales bacterium
GCACCACGGAGGGTCAGATAACTATCAAACGGCGAAAGCACCGCGCCCACAGCGTTCTGATTATAAGCGAGTTTCTTGTAAAAATCCTCATTGTTGAGCACCACCGAGCCGCCAAGCACATCGCTGTGTCCGCCGATGTATTTGGTTGTGCTGTAAACCACGATGTCCGCGCCCAAATCCAAAGGTCTCTGAAAATATGGCGACAAAAATGTGTTGTCAACCACGAGGATAAGTCCGTGTTTGTGAGCGATTTGCGCAATGGCTTTGATGTCCGCCAACTTCATCAGCGGATTGGTAGGCGATTCGATCCAAATAAGTTTGGATTTTGACGTGATTGCGTTTTCGATGTTTTCGCGTTTGGTGGCGTCAACGTAGGTTGCGGAGATGTCAAAATTCACAAAAACATTGCTCAAAAGCCTCCGTGTGCCGCCGTAGAGGTCGTCGAAACCAATCACATTGTCGCCCGCTTTCAGGAGCGAAATTATCACTGTGGATGCAGCCGCCAAGCCGGAAGAAAACGCCAAACCATATTTTGCACCGTCTAAGGCTGCAAGTTTTTCTTCCAACGCCTTGCGGGTAGGGTTGAGGCTGCGCGTGTACTCGTAACCCGCTGTGGGTGAGTCGGCTCTGAGCCTTGCAAACGTTGTTGACAAATGAATCGGAACGGCCACATCGCCGCTTGCCCCGTCTCTGAAATCCGGCTCTTCACCATTGTGAATTGCCCTTGTAGAAAATGCTGTCATTGTTTTGATTTTTTAAGTTATTAACAATCAGTTTTTTAACACCGAATTAAACAAATTAAACAAATTAAACAAATAATAATATCTGTCAAAGAGTTCCGTTTTATTCGTTTAATTCGGTGTGAAATAAAATTATTCAATTTTCAATTTCTTCTCCGCTAACCATTCGTCATTGAACATTTTGGAGAGATACTTGTTTCCGCTGTCGCAGGCGAGGGTTACAACTCGCTTAGGCTCAGTCTGTTCGCGGCTGTATTTGAGGGCGGCGGCAAGGAGCGTTCCTGTGGACGATCCCGCCAAAATTCCTTCCTCACGGAGCAACAATCGCGCCGCCGAAAAACTCTCCTCGTCGGTGATTTCGTAGGCTTTTTTCACCAACGAAAAATCAGCGAGTTTAGGAATATAATCTTCGCCAATGCCCTCCACGTACCACGAACCGGCATCGTTGCGAAGTTTATGGAGATTAACATAATCGGCTAACACAGAGCCTTTTGGGTCGGCAAGAATGAATTCGGTCTGCGGACTTACACGCTTAAAAAACGCCGTCAGTCCCGACAATGTTCCCGACGAACCAACGCCAACAACCACTGCATCTACCTGATGGTCAAGTTGTTCCCAAATTTCGGGAGCGGTGGTGAGTTCGTGCGTTTTGGGATTGTCGGGGTTTTCAAACTGATTGATGTAGTAGCCGCCGCGCTCCTTGGCGATACGCTCGGCAAGGTCGTGGTAATATTCGGGATGACCCTTACCCACGTCGCTGCGAGTGATAACTACCTCTACGCCAAGGGCTTTGAGGTGATTGATTTTTTCGGTGCTCATCTTGTCGGGAATCACGAGAAGGAGTTTGTAACCCTTCAAACGGCTTGCGAGCGCGAGACCGAGACCTGTGTTGCCGGCAGTTGCCTCCACGATAAGGTCGCCGGGATGAATTGAGCCGCGTTTTTCAGCCTGCACAATCATATTCAATCCTGTGCGATCCTTGATGCTGCCGCCCGGATTTTGATTTTCCAATTTGAGGAACAGGCTACTAACGCCCGTATCCAATCGCGAAAGTTGAACGACCGGCGTGTTGCCGATAGTGTCCAAAATGTTGTTATACACTGACATACTGATGCAATGTTAGTTAAAAAAAACACAATAATTTTGATGAAAAATTATGCAATTATTAAATTGCAGGGGAAAAGAGAAACGACTCCCCGATTAGAAAAGGCAACAGACACCGCTACATCGTCCATATACGCCAAAACCACCCTCGGAACATTCTGTATCCCCGAAAGTTGCCGCGACGCAATAGTTGAAATTATATGTAGTTAAGTCTGTCATTTTTTTTAATGTTTTACGATTGCAAAAGTAGATGCAACGGGATTATTTTACAAGAAGAATGATGGAATTTGGATTTTTTTGCTAAATAGGATTGAGATTATAGAAAATTTATATGGTGGATGATGAAGTTTTTGAGGTAAAGAAGAAAAAAATATTTACAACAACATTTTTAACGAATTATTTGCAAAGTCCCTTGAAAAAATGTAACTTGCCTCAACGCTGCCGCATTATATGGTGATGAGTGGGGTGATGGGGTAAGGGAATGAGCAAAGAATATTAGGCTAAACAAACACCAACGGTTCACTGAAAAAAGCGGATAATTGAGTATTCAACAATATATCTGTTATATTGATAGCATTACGGTTGGTCAAACCAAAACACCATTCTTGCTTCTTCACCTCGGTCTTCGTATTCTTGCATATATTCATATATTTGCTCATAGTATTGCAAATAATCATCTTCATCAGAATAATTGCAACGACGTTTAGTTTCGTCAATACACTCTTTAAGTTCTGACGTTGAAACATACCCGGGAGCAAAGTGGTCATATTTATAATATTGTTGTAAAACTCCCTTTGTAACATCTCCCGGCAACCCACGTCTTGGATACAAAGGGGGTGCATCTCTATAAATATTTCCTGCCAATACGGAAAAAAATCAGAGACTCTAACTCCGTCAAACTCTCCGACGTGACGTATTTTTTTGTCCTTCCTACTACGATATTCTACGTGAATATATATGTCTTTGCCCATAATACAGTTTTTAAATTAATCGGCTCATATATCACCATTTTTCTCTAATTATCGGCTCAAATTCTCCCAAAAAATATCCAAAAAATTTCAAAAAAATGAGCCGATATTTTATTTCACTTCTTCCACTACCCAATCCGTCAGATTCTTCTCTTTGCTTGAAAAATTAGCACCAATCTTTAAAATCTTGCGTCCGTCCATATTATAACGTCCGGCGTAGTTTTTAAGGTTGATTTGGCTGATGGCGGTCTGAGCGTCTTGGTCAACTTTAAATTCAAAAATATATACAAAATTTTTGTTGATTAAGATGACATCGGCGCGACCTTTTGAGAAGTGCGGTTCGGAAATTGTGTTGTAACCCAAAATGCTGAATACCAAGAATATGACATTCTGAAAATCACGTTCTATAAGCGCAACGTTCTTATCGTTGGCGTATGGCAAAGTTTCAAAAAGGGCTTGAAAACGTTTCAAAACGCCTTCCACATTGCCCGAACGAAAATCGCGGGTGAAATCCAAATAGTTGAAACCGCTCTGAACGTCAGAATGGTAAAACTCGTCGAAAATATTTGTTAAGAAACTGATTTTCACTTCATTGTTTGGAAAACCGAGTGTATATTCGGCAATTTCGTCCTCTTCAACAGATTTAATCGTCAGATAGCCACTGTAATACAAAAGCGGAATCAGTTCCGAAAAGTCGCCGTCTTTGTAGTTTATCAAACGATTTTTGTCGTATTTGACATCTCCGTCAAGAAGGCGGTAGTCGTATTTAGTGCTGCGAAGACGCTGCATTAAAAACGTAGGAGTTCCAGTCTGATACCAATAATTCTGTAAGTCCTTATTTTGCAATGCATTAAAAAGACTTACAGGATTAAATACCTTTGTTCCTTCCTCGTGGAAAAGGTAACTATCATACCAACGTTTCAACTGCGCAACCATTTCCTCGAAAGTGATTTTCTTTTTATCGGCAAAGGCTTGAATATCGTCCGAAAAATAGGACTCTAATTCCTTATGCGTAATGCCGCAGATTGCCGAAAAAGCAGCGTCAAGAGATATGTCCTTTGGTTGGTTGTTGCCGCTGAAAACTGTTGTTTTGGCAAACTTTGTAACGCCCGTGAGAAACGCGAACCTGATGTATTTGTCCGCAGATTTCAATACGGAGAAAAATCCACGGTAAATGCCTTTGTCGGTATCCAAATTGGCACTTTTAATCAGTGGATTGTCGTATTCGTCGGCGATAAAAACAGTTCCAAGACCTGTTTTTTCGTAAACCGCTTTCAGGTCGCTTTCAAGACGAAACGAAAGTTTCATAGCCTCATTCTTTAAGGGGTCAGATTCTTTGTCGATTATAATTGAACTATCATCAAAAGAAATGTCGTTTGACGCCTCAAAATCGATAAGTGCAGTTCTGATTTTGTTAACCAATGTTAACGAGCCGATAGAATAATCTCCATCAGCAAAATCTAAATAAAGTATCGGATATTTCGTCCAATTTTTTTCCCAATTGTAGATTTTCAAACCTTCAAACAATTCTCTTTTGCCCTCGAAATATGCACGCAAAGTGTTGCACAACAGACTTTTGCCAAATCTGCGCGGACGGGCGAGAAAATAACTTTTGCCCTGATTGACAAGCATATAAATGTATTGGGTCTTGTCAACATAAATGTAATTGCGTTTTCTCAGGTCTTCAAAACTTTGAAGGCTCAACGGCAAACGGCTGAGTGTCGGCGGTTCCAAATCTTCCATAGCAATTGATGTTAGTTATTTTCGGCAAAGTTAGCAATTATATTATTAATCTCAAAAAA
>JAGCDD010000082.1 GCA_017651345.1 Bacteroidales bacterium
ATTTAAAAGTTGAACATAGTTCCGTTATGACAAAAGTTCAAAACGATGAATTTTATAATGGTTTTCTATCATACTTGCAATCCGTTCAAGCTTCAAATAATGATGATATAGGTGTTTTTGATATTTGGGAAAAGTATTTGTGCCTCTTCTTTAATGTCTTTTGCAATGTTTTGATATTGAGTGTATTGCACAAGCTTGTCGTTAAGATTTTTGATAGTAATGGCTTGTTCGTTAAACTGTTCGGCATATTTAGAGGTTTCGTTGTGCGATTTTGAACGCATGATACTGTCGCTTTGAACGCCTTGAATTATTTTGAGTTTAAACTCGTCGATGTGGTATTTTCGCATTTTGTCTTCGATGTGAGTTATTTCGTTGACTGATAATTCATTACCCACCATAGCAACTTTTAATACCTTGGCATCCAAGTCAAGTTCGTGCGATATTGCTTGTGTGCCTATAAAGTTGAGTTCTTCTTTTACAAATAGGTTGATATTTCGGCGTAATGTATTGTTGCTAAATAAGTTGTATGTTAAAAAAACTGATGGTATTATTGTAAGAATAACTATTACGAGAATCCATCTACGACTTTTACGAGCAAGGTTGTCGGGGAGTTCTTTTTGGTGAAATTTCATCAATCTAACGCCGGCGTATGTTGAAGCGCAAATAAATACAGTATTGATAAAATAAAGGTAAAATGCACCTGCAAAAAAGTAAATGTTTCCATGAGCGATTCCGTATCCTGCAGTGCAAAGTGGTGGCATTAAGGCAGTTGCAATAGCTACACCCGGTATAACATTGCCTTTGTCTTTTGAAAAAATTGCAATAATACCCGCGGCACCACCAAACATTGCAATAAAAACATCGTAGGTGGTGGGCGATGTACGTGCCATAAGTTCTGATTGAGCTTCGTCGAATGGCGAAATCATAAAATAAATAGTGGCGGTGAGAATACTTATCACAGTGGCTACCCAGTAGTTGAAAAGTGCTGATTTAAAGAGTTTTAAATCGTTGATTCCTACCGCAAAACCCATACCTATGATAGGACCCATCAACGGCGAAATCAACATAGCTCCTATTATTACTGCGGTAGAATTTACGTTTAGTCCGAGCGAAGCAATAAAAATCGCAAAGATCAAAATCCACAGGTTGGTGCCTTTGAATGAAATGCCTTGCGTTATGGAGTGAGTTATAAGTTTCTCGTTTTCAAGACCTTTGTTTATAAAAAAATAGTTATGTGCAAACTGTTTAATAAAATTTGTCATCTTTTCTTTTTTTTTGTAAAGATACAAAAAAAATTCATATATTTGTAAGCAAATTATAAAACAATGTTAGACGATCAATTTTTGGTAGACTATCAGCATGTAACAATAGTGCGCAATGGAGCCGATTTGTTGAAAAACATATCGTTACAGGTACATAGTGGCGATTTTATCACTCTCGAAGGCATGGTAGGATCGGGCAAATCCACCCTTTTGAGGTCGCTGTATGCTGATGTGCCGGTAGCTCAAGGCTCTGCACGTGTTCTTGGTTTTGATCTTAAGCAGTTGCCTTTTCGCAAGGTTTCTAAATTGCGACGACAGATGGGCATCGTGTTTCAAAATTATCTTTTGTTTGATAATAAAACTGTTTTCGATAATCTTAAATTTGTGCTTGATTCGCTTGATTTTAAAGTAGATGGCAATCAAAAAGACTATATAATGTCGGTGCTTGAGAAAACATCTCTTGCTGACAAGGCTTCAGTTTTTCCGCATCAACTTTCGGGTGGTGAACGTCAAACTGTGGCTATTGCCCGCGCACTTGTCCATAAGCCAAAATTGATTCTTGCAGACGAGCCTACGGGTAATCTCGATGGCGATACTGCCGCTCATATTGCACAAATTCTCTTTTCCTATTCACAGCAAGGTGCAGCAGTAATTGTTGCTACTCATGACGAACCTGTTTTTGCTGATTTCCAGCATGTTGGATACAAAATTAACGGGACTTCTCTCGATAAGATAGAATAATTTCGATATGCTATTAAAGTTCTTTTGGGTTTCGGTTGTGTTGTTGATGAGTGTTGTTGTTAATGCTCAACATCCTTTTGCCACCAAATGGTATTCAGTAAATACTCCTCACGTTAAAATTATTGCCGATAAGTCTGTAAATCAGAAAGATATATTTCGTATAGCCAACTCTTTTGAAACTGTTTTTGCTTGCGATACCGTTTCTCTTAAAGATAATCCGCGCAAAATACCGTTGGTAATATCCAATCAATCAACCACTTCTAATGGATTTGTAACGTTGTTTCCATATAAAATGTATTGGTATGGAATGCCTTTTCAGAATAATTCGCTTGGCACTGGTGAATGGTTTCAGAATCTTGCTGTTCACGAATATCGCCATGTAATACAATATCAAGCACTTAACCATGGTCTTACAAAACGTTCGAGTATTCTTTTTGGTGCATACGGTCACAGCATAATGCGTATCTCGGTGCCTAATTGGTGGTTTGAGGGCGACGCTGTTTATGCCGAAACTATTCTTACAACGGCAGGTCGTGGTCGTGTTTCGTCGTTTGATTTGCTTACAGCTTCTATTTTAGATTCTCGCCCCAAAAACTATCCTTACGACAAGATGGTGAATGGTTCGTTTAGAAACTATTTACCTAATCATTATGAGCTTGGATATCACCTTGTTACGCATGGTAGAATAATTGCCGGCGCAGATGTTTGGACTAAGACTGCCCGCCGTTCGTCGTGGTATTCGTTTTGGCCGTGGTCGTTTGGTTCGTCGTTCCGTCATTTTTCGGGAATCAATCTTACAAAAAATTATAGGCAGACAATGAATGATTTGCGCAATTTTTATTCGCAAAGAATAGATTCGCTCAATATTTCAGAAGCCAAAATTATCACTAAAAAACATCCTCGTCGCTATACTTCGTATTCAAATCCACGATTTATCAACAGTAATACAATTGTTGCGCTAAAATCCTCACTTACAGAACCAAACAAGGTTGTTACTGTGAATCTTAATGGTGAAGAAAACGATTTGTTTTGCACCGAAATGACATCTTTTGATTATGCTGATAACAAATTGATTTGTGCTACAAACGTTCCTGATATTCGTTGGTCGTTGCGTGGATATTCTGATATAGCAATATATGATTTTAAAACTCAAAAGCGATATCGAGTTACCAACAAAGGACGTTATTTTTCTCCTGCTATTTCATCTGACGGCAAGTATGTTGCAGCGGTTGAATTCGATCAAAGCCGTAATGCTTCGTTGGTGATTTTTAAGACAGAATACATTGGTGAAAAATTGTCTTCGTTGCACATAATCAAGAAGATACCCGCGCAATATGGAGAATATTTGCGAAGTGTGCGTTTTGTAAATGATAACGAAGTGGCTCTTGTTTCTAACTTTAATAATAAGAATGCCATTGTGGTTTACGACCTTGTTTCGTCGCAACGGCGCATTGTAAAGGATTATCAATCAGAGGCTATCAATACTCTCAAACCATCAGGAGATATTATTTTTTATGATTCTGATTTTTCGGGCATTACTAATATTTGGATGTTGAACACTAAAAACGGTGTTTGTAATCTTGTTACTTCTCGTAAATATTCCGCTTCGCAACCCGATATTTCACCAGATGGGCACACCTTTATATATAGTGATTTTTTGTCAACTGGTGCTAATATTGTTTCTGCTCCGTTGAATACCGGCAACGAGGTTTCTATGGAAAATGTAAAGCCTTGTAAATTAGAATATTTTAAACCTTTGATTGATTCTGAACCATATCAGAAACTGGATTTTGTGGCATCTGCATCTTCGTCGGATGATAAACGTTTTAAGGTGAAAGATTATAAACAATTTTACGATCCGATAAGAATTTACGGCTGGATGCCTTATGCCGATGAAGAAGGTTTGGGCGGCACAGTTTACTCCGAAAATACATTGGGGACCCTTCAACTATCTGCCGACTTTTCGTACGAACCAGATGCAGAGTTTTGGCGTACTACTTTAAGTGGCATATATTCAGGTTTTTATCCTGTTTTAGGCGTGTCGGCAAGTTTTCATACCGATGCCGACGAGTACTATTTCCGCGACCGATATGGAGAGATATATTCGCAATATCTATATTGGGATTCAAGAATTGCAAATTTCGCTGTATCAGTACCATTTAACTTTTCGCGCTTTAATTGGAGTCAAAGTGTTAACCTTTCTTCACAGTTTAGCCGTTATCAGATAAGTGACAAACTTACTGAAAGTTATGCTGATTTGGGAAATGGAAATATTAATGTGTTCTATGTTGGATTTAGTTATTCTCTTTCTCGCGACAAAGCTTACAGAGATTATCGCTCTCCATTGTCATTCTCGGTGAAAGCAGATGCTTCTAAAACAAATAATTATCATCGTAAGGCTCAGAAAATAAATGTCTTAGCTAATATAACGGTTCCGGGATTATTTAGGCAAAATTCGCTTTCTATTGATGCAGGGTATATGCGTCAGGTTAAAGATTATAACCCTAACAACATTTATTTGTTTGCCGACCCTGATTTTGATATTCGAGGTTATTCTTCTGTACGTTTTCACGAATGTGCCAAAGTATCAGGCGAATACTCTTTTCCATTGGGCTATCCTGATTTCGGTATCCCTGCAATTGTTTGGTGCAAACGTGTTCGTGGGTCTATCATAGCCGATGCAGCCGCTCCTTTGATATTTGGCTATCGTTACAATTTTGCATCAGCGGGCTTTAAATTGTTGTTTGATGTTAATTTCATCCGATTGTCTAACAATGTGTCGATAGGTTGTATGTATGCCAAGCCGTTGATTAACAATGTGTATTCAAAAACACAATTTGGTCTTCTGCTCTCTTATCAGATGTAAATTGATTTTTTTTCATTTCGGCAAATTTTTTTTACAAAATTGTTACCGCTGTTTCAAAAAATATTGTTAATTTTACATTTGACTTAGTTAAATCGTCTTGGATAATGCGTTTGCTAAGTTGTTTTTACATAATGTATTGGTAAAATATAAAAAGGACATTATAACACGATGAAAAAAAATATAATCATTTCAGCACTTATGCTGATGACGGCGGGAGTTCAGGCGCAGAGTTACGACATTACTGCAAAACTCGACGTGGATGCCAAGGTGATTACTGCCACCGAAACCCTCGTTTGGCGCAACAATACCAACGACACCGTCAACGAACTTATGTTCCACACTTATCTCAATGCGTTTAAAAATTCGCAATCTACCTATTTCGTCGAGCGCAATATCCCTTTTACCGACACCGTTCCGAGTAGCGATTGGGGCTATATCGACATTCAGCGTATGGTTACTTCCGACGGCGAACCTCTTTTGCAAGATTTGCATTATGTGCAGCCCGACGACCGCAACTCAGCTGACCAAACCGTTATGATGGTGAAACTTTCTGAGCCAATTCTTCCCGGTAAGGAGATTACTCTCAATATCACTTTCCTTTCCAAACTTCCTCGCATTGTGGCTCGTTCGGGCTATGAGCGTGGCGACTTTTATATGGTGGGTCAGTGGTTTCCAAAAATCGGTGTTTACGAGCCTGTTGGTATGCGCGGACGTAAGACAAGCGGTTGGAATTGCCACCAATATCATTACAATTCAGAATTTTACGCCGATTTTGGTACTTACGACGTTAGCATAACAGTTCCCGAAAAATACCGCGTTGGCGCAACGGGAGTTCTTCTTAAAGAATCTACCGATGTGGATGGCAACCGCACTTATGTGTTTCACGCCGACAGTGTAATAGATTTTGCGTGGGCTGCTTCGCCTCGTTTTATGATTATGAACGACACTTGGAAAGGCAAAGGAATACGTCTATTGTATATGCCTGAGCACGGTGGAGAAGCTGAGCGTTATATTACGGCTCTTAAAAACGCTATGGAATTTATGGAGCAGAAGGTTGGCGAATATGCTTATCCGTCTATCACTGTGGTAGATATGCCTTTTTATGCTGCCGAACGTGCAGGAGCAATGGAGTATCCGATGTTTTTTACCACTGCAACGGTTCGTCATTTGCCGTCGAATTTCAGAATTTCAGAACAGGCTGTGGTTCACGAATTTGCGCACAATTATTTTCAATCGGTTGTTGCCACCAACGAATTTGAAGAGGCTTGGTTAGACGAAGGAATGGCAGCGTTTTTTGAGTCGGAAATTATGGACAAATATTATGGCGATGGTGCGATGATAAACGCATTTGGTATACCTGTGGGCGTATCGGAATATTACCGCAGCAACTATACGCAGTGGCCCAACCCCGCAATTGCCACTATCGACAACTATTCTTGGAAATATCCCACTCACACCTATTCGCTTATGGCATATTCCAAACCTATGGTAATGCTAAAATCGGTGAAAGGAATGATGGGCGAAGACCTTTATTATCAAGCAATAAGAGATTATTATAGTCGTTGGAAATTTAAACATCCTTGCACTGGCGATTTTGTAAATTGTATCAACAAGGCAGCAGCTACAAGCTCTGATCCAGACGTGCAGAAAGGTTACACGTGGTTTTTCAATTCGATGCTAACCACCGACGAGGTGTGCGACTACAAGGTAACTTCTATCAAAAACGAATCGCTGCTTTCGGGCATCAAGGGATTTTTCGACGATGGATTCGGCAAGATTTTCAAAAACGATTCAGAAGAAACCCGCCAATATCGCTCATCGGTATTTGTTCAGCGTATGGGCACAATGGTAATGCCTGTTGAGGTGCTTGTAACATTTGAAAATGGTGATACTCAAACCTTTAAATGGGATGGTCGCGGACGTTGCAAGGAATTTGCCATTGCATCGTCGCAAAAGGTGGTTTCGGCGCAGATCGACCCTGAAAACAAGAACTACTGCGACATCAATTTTGTAAACAATTCATATTCACTCGAAAGTGTCTCTTCTCCGGCTTGGAAATATACTGTAAAATTCCTGTTTTGGTTAGAGAACCTCTTTCAATCAATCGCATTTTTTGCTTAGTAAAACCTTAATTATCAATCTATAATGAATATTTTAAAAGCATATACACGAGGTTTTAAGACATCGCTTCGCAACCCCAAGGTAATCTTTTTGATTTACGCTGTAACACTTTTACTCGCGCTTTCGTGCGCTGTGCCGTTTTTGTTTTCGTTAAAATCGGCATTATCGGGCAATATGTCGGGTGAAACGCTTACTAAGGCGTTGAACTACACTACAATAACCGAGTTGGTTAATTTCAACTATTGGGATATTTCGCCAATGCTCTACCAACTTTTGTGGATAACGCTGATTTTTTGGGGTGTTAAGGTATTTTTAACTGGCGGAATTATTCGCACTTACAATATCGAGGACTTTAAGGTGTCCACATTTTTTGCTGGTGCTGGTGTCAACTTTTTCCGTTTCTTGCTTTGCGATGTTATTATGATAGCATTGCAATTGGTTGCGTTTGTGCTTTTATTTGGTCTTGCATATCTGATTTTCAGTAATATAGAGGTTATTTCCGAAACTCGATTGTTTTGGGCTTACGGAATCACCGCCTTTATATTTTTCTGCGTGGCAGTGCTGTTGATGATGATTTCCGACTATGCCAAATTCTATATGGAGATGGTTCGCTCGTTCCGCGTAATTAAGGCAATTTGGAAGGCTACTTGCTTTGTTTTCAACCATTTTGTTCGCACTTATTTCCTATATTTCTTGCTGTTGGTAGTGCCGATTCTCACACTTATTTTATACAAACTCACTTTCGACAAGATTGGCATGGCCACCACATTTGGCATTATTGCAATGTTTTTTGTGCAGCAGTTGTTTATTATTCTGCGTATATGGTTCAGAATGTGGTGCTTAGCATCTGAGTTTGAGATGTTTGCCGATGATTTTGTACAAGAAAAGATTATCGAAATTGATATTCCTAATCAGCAGTTAGAAAGCGCTGATATTGAGCAGGTAAAAGTTGAAGTTTCACCTTACGACAATGTTGATCAAGTAACTGTTTTGGTTGACGATAAGGATAAAGATATTGTAGTGGAAGGTCCTACCGATGATGAGATTATTGCTCGCGATATGGAAGAAAACTCTAACTCTCATTTAGAGAAAAAGTTGGTGGTTACCAACAGCGATTCTTCTTCTGACGCTGACAATACTTCTGTTACTGTGGTTGCTGCTGATACTGAATCTAATAATGATACGGAATCAGAAACTACAACAGAAACTACAACAGAAACTACAACAGAAACTACAACAGAAACTAATACCGAAACCACTACTCAAATAGTTTACGACAACGGTGATACTTTCACTCTTAAAACTACCGAACCTGCCGAGGAGGAAAAGAAAGAAGACGACCGCGAACAGGTTGAATTAAAGGTGGTTATTCCTGCAGAAGATATTACTGCTGACACTGACAATGAGCCTGATCCTACTCTTGCCGACGGCCCCGGTAGTGATGTTTCGCTCGAAGATTCAAACGATCCCGAAAATCAAATTGAGGAAGAGCCTGAGCCTCCTGTTGTTATTGATATCAACGACCCTGAGGTAGTTATTGACGAAGCTCCTGAGGATGAAATTGATGAATCTGATTCTGAGGATAAGACTCCTGTTGAGCCTGAATCTGATGTTGATGAAGAAATTCTTGCTCGTTTCTACGATGATGAAAGTGCCGACAATGCCGCTTCCGAAGATTCTACGGTTCACCCCGACGATGTGGAACTCGCCGAAGAAGACACTGCAATTGGTGCTGCCGTGCCGCTTGATTTTGAGGATGAGGAAGAAGAATCTGAACCTCAAACCGTTACTATTACCACTACTACTACCACAACCACTACTACCACCACAACAACCACCGAATCTACCGACGCTATTGATGGCGACGGCAATCCGTTGAATCCGCAGCCAAAACAAGAGCCGCAAGTGGTAAAACTAAATGTTGAGCCCGACCCTGCGCTCACCGAGGTAGTTTCAGAAGATACCGAAGAGGGAATTTACACCGGCGAACAGCATGCCGAAGATGCCTTTGCCGTAAACGATGGTGAAGATTTCGACGAATTTTACGACGAAAACTCCGACGAACCCGCAATGGGATAGGGGTGTAAACTTGTGTTTTACACTCCGAAAAAAATATTATTTATAATTCAGTAATTTCATTGGTCTTGTCGTTGTAGGCAAGACCATGATTTTTTAGGGTTTCTGCAAAAGATTCTGGATTGATTTTGCCTGTACGCCAAAGGAAAAGTTCGCTTTTGAGGTCGGCAATCTTTGATTTTAGATATTCAATCTCCTTAGTATCAACAACAACTGTGGCTTCGCCCGACTCTGCTGCCGCCTTAGCCTCTTCTTTTTCTATACGGCTACGCTCCACATCCTCTTTGGTGATGCCGAGAGATGATTCTATAAGGCTGTCTAATCCGCCTTTAAAATTTTTCTTTAATTTGGCCATATCGTTTATGTGTTATTGTTGAGAGTGACGGTTTATAATCTCTTGACACAGCGAGCGATAGTCTTCTGCGCCCTTACATTCGGGGTCGTAACGGAAAATATCAAGACCTTGGCTCGGAGCCTCAGCGAGGGCGATATTGTCGCGTATGCGTGTGTCAAAAAGTTTTTCTTGAAAATAAGTGTAGATAGTTTCCACAACGTCGCGGTGTAGCACTTTGCGTTTGTCAAACTGAGTTACGAATACGCCTGTGATTTGCACGTTTTTGTTGAGCCGTTTTTGCACTTTGCCTATCACCTCCACGATTTTAGTCAGACCCTTGATTGCAAGGTAATGTGCCTGCAAGGGAATATAAACTTCGTCGGCAGCGGTTAATGCATTGATAGTCAACAATCCTAACGACGGTGGACAGTCTATAAGCACGTAATCGTATTTTGAGGAAATCGAGGCGATAGCTTCGCGAAGTATGTATTCGCGACCTGCTTCGTTGCTCAGCTCCATCTCGGCACCCGAAAGGTCGAGCGTGGATGGCAGCACGTCCAAATTTTCAAAAACAGTAACGGGAATAGGTTCGGCTTCTCCTGTAAGTACTTCGTAGATAGATACTTCTGATTTTGTTATGCCGTAACTTTGCGTAAGGTTTGCCTGCGGGTCCATATCTATAAGCAGCACTTTTTTGCCTGCCATAGCGAGTCCCGCTCCTATATTTACTGTGGAGGTGGTCTTGCCTACGCCTCCCTTGTGGTTGCTTATTGCTATTGTAATACTCATATCTGCAATTTAAAATGTAAGCCAAAGTTACTAATATTATTTGTTTTCTGCAAAAAATCGCCCAAAATATTTGCTTTTAGCAAAAAAATTTTGTAATTTGCGTTACAAATAATTATAAAAATGGCTTACGAAATAGAACGCAAATACATTGTAAACGGCGAATACAAGCATCTCGCCACCAGCAGCACCTACATTGTGCAGGGTTACATTTTTTCTAATCCCGAAAAATCTGTTCGCGTACGTCTTAAAGGCGATCGTGGATTTATTACTGTAAAAAGCACTATATCAGATACATCGGTAACGCGAAACGAATGGGAATATCCTATTCCTGCAAGTGAAGTAAACGAATTGCTCCGCATTTGCGAACCCTCACTTATCGAAAAAACACGCTATATTGTCTACTATAAGAATCAAACAATAGAAATCGACGAATTTTACGGTCAGAACGAAGGGTTGCAACTTGCCGAAGTGGAACTTTCGTTTGAAAACCAACAATTTGATAAGCCACCGTTTCTTGGTAGCGAGGTAACTGGCGATGCCAAATATCTCAATGCAAGTCTCTCGAAGCACCCGTATAGCGAGTGGACAGACGAGGAGAAAAACGCCGACTAATCGTCAACGTTGCCCGATATTATATTATAAAGGTGTTGCTTTGCAGCGTCGTATATGCCTTGAAACTCACTTTTGGCGGTTTTACTGTGCTCCGAAATAGTTGAAAGCAAGTTTTCGGCAGTATCCTTATTGATATTGCAGGCGTTGTTTTCTAATAGCGTAAGTATTTCAAAGGCAGTTTCAAAATCGTCCGATTGTGTAAAAATCCGTGTAATTTCGTCTGCCTTGTGCGAAAAATCAGCTTCCGATTGCCACAATGCTGTAATCATCTGTTTTTGAGCCGTGTGATTGTTAGTTTGGCTCATATAGTCGAATGCAATGTCGGATGCTGTTTGGTTTTTGAGGTCGCCTACGAGACTTAGTACGCAGTCGGTAATAATCTGCGAACGTTCTGATTCTAAAAGTCTTAATACATCGGGCAACACATCGGTGTCGCCATTGTTTCTAAAAAAGTCGAGAGTCTTTAACAGTTGCTCATCGGTTTCGGTTTTAAGTTTCGATAGAAACAGTTTTTTTTCTGCGTTGTTCATCGTAGGTGTTTTTATAATTACTTATAACAGTGCAAAACTACATAATTCCTCGAAAAAATCATTCATAAAATAATTATAATATTGCTTTTTTTCTAAAAAAGCCTTATTTTTGTTTTTGGATATCGACGAAAAATGCACACAAAATTTATGTTAAAACCGTCGGTTTCTGAAACGTTTTTGTGTAGAATGCGTTTTTGTGTAGAAAACAATATACATTTCGGTGTATTTGTGAAATAGATAATGAATAGATTAGTTGAATTAGTATAAAGTAATAACATACTTAAAATGAAGAGATTAGCGATATTGATAATGACTTTCTTGCTGTGGTGTGCCAATGTGTCGGCGCAGTGCGGTGAGTATATCGAGTCGATTTCGGAGAGCGAACTCGAACCATATATCCTTGACGGAAACATTCAATCGTATATTGTTAGCGAAGGCGAGGTGGTAACTGCCAATTTTGCTTTTCTTGCGGGTAAGAGTTACAAACTCGATGTATGCGGTATGGATATGTTTTTCAAGGAGATAACCGTTACTGAGGGTAAGACTGAACTCTTTAAAAATTTTGGCAAAGGCACCGACGACAAGTTTGTTACCCTTGACGACGGTACAATGCTGCCTCTCAATGGTTTAAACTTTTATGAGTTTAAGCCCGACCACAATATGAACCTCAAAGTTAAGATCAAAATTGTGCCTTTTGACGCTGGTTCTTCGTTTAAACTCGAAGGTTGCCTTGGCGTGCTTGTGGGCGTGAAAAAATAGTTTCTTGACTACACTTCCTTATGTAACCAATTAAAACAAATATATTTTAAAGCCATAAAATTATGCTTAACAATTATTTCTACGCCGACTGTGGTGTGTCTAAAAACCCGGTAGCGTTTGGTGAGCCTTGCGGCAAGTCTGCATATACTTGCAAAAAAAAATCGTACGACGATGATGACGACGATGAGTATGCCAACGATTACGACGACGACTACACCAACGACAAATACGACGACGATTTTGATAAAGATTTCGATGACGACGACCTCGATATTGATATCGATAAGTTTGTTGGCGACCTTGACGGTATGCTCGACGAGGATGGCAACTTTATCGACGACGAGGACGAGGATGCTCCTAAAAAGTCAAAAAAATCTGCCGGAAAGCGTGGACGTAAATCGCGTGCTGCCGTTGACGAAGATGAAAACGAGCAAGAAGACGAGGACGATGATTTCTACGACGACGACTTTGCCGATTTTCAAGACAATTTCTTACCAAACGAATACGACGACGACATCAGCCTCGACAAATATCTCGACGAAGAGAATTATGGAGGTGGCAACGGCGGCGGATATTACGACGACCAATATTAAAAATTCTTCATTATCGCGGTCATAGCCTCGCCCGCCTTCATTGGCAGATATATATCTGTGATTGAGTTAGTAAAGGTAGACGGGTGGGGATTTATCTCTATGATTTTTGCCCCGTTGCGGTGCGCGGTATGAGGCAGATAAGCTGCGGGCATTACCTCTCCGGTAGTGCCTATTATTATTATGAGATCGGTTTTTTGCATCATTTTTTGCGATTCGTTCATCGCATCTTCGGGTATACCTTCTTCAAAAAACACAAAGTCGGGTTTGAGCACTCCGCCGCATTTGCAAGTGGGAGGGAGGTTATTGAGGTCTACATCTTTGCTACGGTATTTTTTGCCACACTTGATGCATACCATATTGCTGCAAGTGCCGTGAAACTCAATTACATTGGTGCTTCCCGCCTCTTGGTGAAGATTGTCGATATTTTGGGTGATTACACCTTTTATTATTCCTTTTTGTTCAAGTTGTGCCAATGCTTTGTGTGCGGCGTTTGGCTTTGCTTGTCCAAAAAAATCGTAGAATATTTTCTTTATATCTTTCCACGCTTTGGCAGGGTCGCGATAAAAGCGGCTGAGTGACAAAAGCGATGGGTCGGTGGTGTTCCAAAGTCCGTTTTCGCCACGGAATGGTGGTATTCCGCTCTCTACCGACACGCCTGCACCCGTAAATCCAATTGCGTATTTTGAGTTTTTTATTAGTTCTGCTGCTTTTTCAATGAGTTCTGCATTGTGTTCCATATTGTTGAGTATAATTTAGTTACATAAGTTTTTCGATAGCCACAAAGAGTTTTGTTTTAGAGAATGGTTTGGTGATAAAGTCGTTGCAACCGGCGGCTATTGCCTTTTGTTTGTCGCTGTCGTAGGCGTATGCCGAAAGTGCTATAATTGGAGTTGCCTTGTCGAATTGACGTATGGCAGTGGCGGCTTCGAGACCGTCCATTTCGGGCATTTTTATATCCATTAGCACAAGGTCGAACCAGTCGTTGCGCATAGCCTCCACAGCTTTTTTGCCGTTTTCTACGTGCACAATCTGATAGTCGCTCAAAATGTGCTTGACAAGCATTGAGTTGCTTTCGTTGTCTTCGGCGTAAAGAATTTTGAGCGTAACGCTCAGATTGCCCATGGTTTCGGGTATCTGTTCGGGAATCTCCTCCTCGGTTTTGTCTTTTGAAAATGTTACCTCGCAAGGGAGATGCACGTTGAACATAGTGCCGCTACCAAGTTCTGACTGAACTTCTATGCTTCCGTTTGATTTTTCGGCGATTGCCTTGCACACAGCCAATCCCAATCCTGCACCCTGCACAAAGGGGTCAACTTTTTCAAACCGTTGAAATATTCGCTGTTGGTTTTCGCGAGCGATGCCTATTCCTGTATCAGAAACGTAAAGCACGATGCCTTTTTTCTCAACTTTGAAACCCATCACCACTCTACCCTTTGGCGTAAACTTAAACGCATTGTTTACCAAATTGGTAACTAATTGCGAAAGTCGTTCTTTGTCGTATACAATTTCGCAGTTGTAGTAAGGAATTTCGCAGATAAGATCCACATTTTCAGGCTTATTGATGCTTAGCGACTGTTTCATTTCACGAAAATACTCCGAAATATTAAACTTTGTGTATTTGAAATCCAAAAGGCCTGATTCTATTTTTGAAAAGTTGACAATTTCATCAACAAGTTTTAGCAAAAGTTCTGAGTTGTTGGCAATTATCTTGGCGTAGTCGTTTTTCTGTTGTTCGTTGTCGGTGTGAGCGAGCATATCCGAAAAACCAACAATAGCGTTTAGTGGTGTGCGGATTTCGTGACTCATATTGGCAAGGAAAGCCGATTTGAGTTTGTCGCTTTTTTCGGCGGTCTCCTTAGCGCGGGCAAGTTCGGCACTTTTGGATACCAGGCTTGTGTTTTGCTTACGTATTTTTTGAAGAAGGTTGAGAATAAAGAGCAGCACGCCTGTGAGCAATATTATAATAATGACTGTGATGGTTACTGTTCGTTGATACTTCTTCATTGTCAGGTCGTAAGAGTTGTTGAATGTGGTTCCTTCGGGAAAAACAGTCTTGTTGAGATTGAATTTTTCGAGGAGCGATTCGTTGCAGATATATTCGTTGCCGTTGTATTTGTACGACCGTCCATTGTCGGTGTGAGTGTAGTATCGTTTGATATCGTTGATGATAAATTCGGGATCTGTTTGATATTTAGGCACAAATCCACCAATTGCGTAGCCCTCGTTGAATCCAAGTCCCGAAATTGTAAATATCGGTAATTCAGGTACTTTGGCAAATAAAACGTCGAATTCTTTTGTAATGAAATAAGTGCCCGAAAAGTCCACAAGCCACGAACCGAGCAGCAGTACAGCATCTTTGGGAAGTGCTTCGATTTTTTGTTTGATTTCATCGATTGTATTTTTGCGGCCGTCTAACAGAATTGGGTTGATACCTTTGTATTTTTCGTTCATTATACGAACAAAACTTGCTTGAAGCGATACTCCGCCGTATGTGTTGTCGCTGAGGAATGCGATATTTTTAACTCTTGGAAAACAACTTTTGATAAGTTCGATATTTTTAGAAAAGTCGTAATGGTTCATTACTGCACCTGCACGTCCACGGGTGTCGGCAATCATTTTGGTGTTGATGTTTTCGGGAACCCACGAGCTGAAATCGTCGATTTGTGGGGGAATTATCACGCCGTCTTGACTAACGTAAACTCCGTAGAATGGCACGTCGGGACGCTCGATTTGAAGGCTCAAGTATACAGCCCATGCTTCCTGTCCAACCAGAATTACCGCTTTGAGTTCGTCGTAGTTGTATTTTTCGAGCATATTCTGCATGGTTTTGTGCCAAGAGTTTACACCTATGAGCGGACCGTAGCCAAGTTTTTCGATTGCAACTTTGTATTTTAGACCCGAATTGGCAAGACGGTTAGAAATATCGTTGACAAATGCGTTTATACGCCTTTGGTCTTCTGAATAGGAGGTGAGCATAAGTATTATGCCATCGCTGTTGTTGTTGATAGCCAATGAGTTTCGGGTGGATGAAAGTAAGGCTGCAACGGTAATCAACAATATCGATATTGTGTATTTTATGTGTTGTATTGTGGTCATTGTCGTTTGTTTTTTCAGTTTTTAAATATACGAAAAAAAACCATAAATAATAGTGATTGTTTGATTTTTTTTTTAATTATCTTTGCGACTTGAAAAAATATTTTTGTAATGGGATTTTTTAACAAAAAACATAAGAAGAACTGGCTGCTGCCCAAGGGTCAGGAGCCTACCGAACTCGACAGAAAGATAATGTATTGGCAGGACAAGGGTAAACTTGTTCCCCGACGTGGACTGATTCTCACTCCCGGACAGATTGAGGGCGTGCGACAGAGCGGTGTGATTAATACCGCGCTTCTCGACAAGGTTCAGGAGACTATCCGCGAGGGTATGACTACCAACGAGATAGACAAACTTGTTTACGATTTTACTATTGCCCACGATGCTACTCCCGCCGACCTTGGTTACAACGGATTCCCCAAAAGTTGCTGTGTATCAATCAACGAGGAGGTTTGTCACGGTATTCCTTCCGACGATGTGGTTTTGGAGGAGGGCGACATAGTAAATGTGGATGTTACAACTATTTACAAAGGATATTTTGCCGATGCATCGCGTATGTTTATCATTGGCAAAACCACTCCCGAAAAAGAGCGCCTTGTGCGTGTGGCAAAAGAGTGCTTGGAAGAGGGTATGAAAGCCGCTACACCGTTCTCTTTTGTGGGCGACATTGGCAACGCTATTCAAACTCACGCTCATCGCAACGGCTACACGGTAGTGCGCGACCTTTGCGGACACGGTGTTGGTTTAAAATTTCACGAAGAGCCTGAGGTTGAGCATTTTGGCAAAAAAGGCACTGGTATGCTTCTCGTTCCCGGTATGGTGTTTACAATTGAACCTATGATTAATATGGGCGATTGGCACGTATTTGTTGACGAGGAAGACGGTTGGACAGTGGTTTCTGAAGACGAACTTCCTTCGGCTCAATGGGAACATACTTTTGTAATGACCGACAACGGATTGGAGATACTTACATATTAATTGACAGTTGACAATTGACAATGCTTCTTATTTGTCAGTTGTCAATTGTTCTTTTTTTCTGCTCATTATGCCGTACACAATATACTTGCGCATAAAGAAGTTGAAAAGAAATGCAACTGCTTGTGCTATAATGTTGCTAACGAGGTAATGCAGCCCATATTGATCTGTTAATAAATTGGTTATCAATACGTTGATACCTAATCCGCACGCACCTATTATTGTAAAAACAATAAAACGACCTATATTGTTGTTTTTCTGACGTTTATGAAATACCCATATAGTGCTAAAAATGTAATTGGGTATGCCAGAGAGCATTGAGGCTATAACCGTGCATACAGATAATATAATGTTGGTTTCTTTACCAAACAGCGTAACAAAATATTCTCCCTTGTCGGCAATGATATCAAACGACAGCCACAGCAAAAATAGGTTTAATCCTATCCTTGTGGCTTCTACAATAACGTTGCGAGCCATCTGAATGGCAGAATTTTCGGTTTTGCCTACAAATATATCTTTGATTTTGAATTGTTTTGATGCGTTTTCGTTGGGTTCCATCTTTATAAAAAAAAAACGATTTTGTAGAAATATCTTCCTCCAAAATCGGGTTAAAAAAGTAGCCGAGCTGGGAATCGAACCCAAATTTACGGTTTAGGAAACCGACGTTCTATCCATTGAACTACTCAGCCGTTTTTGCGGTGCAAATGTACTAATTTTTGGGTATATTCAAAAAAATATCGGCGTTTTGGCAAAATTTTTTTCCGGACGGCGATTTTTTTATAATTTTGGCGGAAATTTAACGAATTTATCAAGATGAAAATATCTAAAAACAAAGTTGTAGCGATTACTTACTCGCTCACAACCGAGCAGGGTGGACCTGTGGTAGATCAGGCAACCGACGACCGTCCTTTGGAGTTCCTTTTCGGACGCGGTATGCTTCTCGAAAAGTTTGAATCATATCTCGACGGACTTGCCGAAGGCGACAAGTACGCTTTCCATCTTTCGCCTGCCGAGGGTTATGGCGAATACAACGCTCAAATGGTTGTAAGCATTCCTCGCAGCGCTTTTGCTGCTGTTGCTGAGAAATATCTCGAAGTGGGCAACACCCTTCCTATGCAAGACAATCACGGAAACCACCTACAAGGTACTATCAAAGAGGTGGGCGCTGATAAAATCAAGATGGATTTCAACCACCCGATGGCAGGCAAAGACCTTTATTTTGAGGGAGTTGTAAAAACTATCCGCGACGCTTCGGAGGAGGAAATCGAACACGGCCACGTTCATCATGAGGGACAATGCTGCGGTCACGGACATTGCCACGAACACGGCGACCACGATCACTGCGAGCACAAAGATGATCCCAACCACGAGTGCTGCCACAACACAGGTCACTGTGGACATCATCACGACGAATAATTTTTTATCGATTTTATAAAAAACGCACCAAAACGGTGCGTTTTTTTATTCCTGTTCTATGTTCTTTTTCCTAAAAATTATCAGTTTGCTAAACAGGTAGTTAGCCACCACTACAATGGCATTGGTAATTATTTTAGACACAATTTCTAAAATTCCAAGTTTTTCGATAAAGGTGTACATACAGAGCATATCCACACCGAGGGTTATTAGTCTGAAAAAGAAGAATTTAGAAGCCTCAAATACGTTTTCTTTGCCAGTTTTGCCGCGGCTTTCAAATACCCAAATCTTGTTGGTGATGTAGGCGCACATAACGGCAATAATCCAACTCAACACATTGGCTAACTTGTAGTTAACGCCAAAAACGGAGTTGATTATCCAAAACGCTATAATGTTTACCAACGTGCTTACACAGCCGAAAATAACGTAGAATACCACCTGACGGTATTTTTGAAACAGCGTTTTAAGGTCGTGATTTGCAATTATCTCTCTTAATGTCTCCATTTTTTAAGTTATTCTTCTGCGCTGCATTGTAGCGAGTTGAGTACCATATCGGTTTCTTGTGTGTCTACGTCGTCGGTGTATGATATTACAATAAAGTATACTAACGGGGCTTTTTTTGCGTGTGCTGTAACAAATAGCCAATTGATGCCTCGGTTGTTGCCGTTGCCTGAAATAGAAAAGCCTGCAAGTGTTTGATTATCAAATTCTTTGCGGTTGCTGTCGCTGATTTTTGTTTGGCTGTCTAACGCTAAGTTCTGAGTTTTTTGGCGGTAAACCGTTTGCATAAGGCTGTCTGTATTTTCGATGCCTTCGCTGTCGGTGAGGTGTATAGCAACGCCCAGACGCTCGTTGAAGCAGTTGAACACTTCGCCATCATCAGAGGTTATCTGCATATCCTCGTAGCCTGTGAATGAGAGGCTAATCTTCTTGCTTTCAATTAGTTTTGGCATTGGTTTGGCACATCCGCTGAGGATTATCGCCAAAAGAAAGTATAATATAATAAGGTGTGGTTTCATTTGCCGTTATGATTTGAGGGCAAAGGTAATATTTTTGTTTTAAACAGCAATAAATAATTTTTACCTTTGCGCCAAAGTAAAAACGATGTCGGATACAGAGTCGAAACCCGAAAACCTTAAAAAGAAAACCGCCGACGAACTATTTTGGAGCGGTCTTGGGAGCGTTGGGCAGCAAGTGTTGAACCTGATGTTTGGCATTTTTCTTGCCCGCATTCTTAGCGAGTCGGACTACGGAATGGCAAACCTTTTGGCGGTGTTTGTTACTCTGTCGTATCTGATTAAAGAGGGCGGATTTCGTGTCGCGCTCATTAATCGCAAAAATGTAACTTTCGACGACTACAACTCTGTATTTTGGACAAGTTTGCTTGTTGGGCTTTTGCTTTTTTTGATTTTCTTTTTTCTGATGCCCTTATTTGCAGACTTTTTGAATGAACCCGAACTTACTGCTTTGGGGCGGTTCCAGTTTTTTGGTGTTTTGATTTCGAGCCTCAGCACAGTGCCTAACGCAATATTGACTAAAACCCTGAAAAATAAATTGATAGCTAAATCTACTTTTGTGGCAGTGGTGGTTTCGGGGTCGCTTGGTGTAACATTGGCTTACAACGGTTTTGCATATTGGGGAATAGCAGCGCAAAACAATTGTTTTGTGGCAGTTAATATGATTTGTATGTGGGTTTACAGTGGTTGGAAACCAAAATGGAAGTTTACCTTCAAACCAGTTTTGGAGATGCTGCCGTTTAGTATCAAGTTGTTGATTTCTAATATATTTACATCTTTGGGCGACAATCTTTTCACATTTATTATTGGCAAATCTTACAACAAATATCAAGTGGGAATCTATGCTCAGGGTGCCAAATGGACAACATTGGGTCAACAAACCATCCACACAGCTCTCGAAGGCGTGGCTCAACCCGTAATGGTGAAAGCCGCCGACAACGAAAAAGCTTTGGTATTTAATAAGTTGATGCGCTATTGCGTGTTTGTTTCGTTTCCGTGTATGTTGGGTTTCGGATTTGTTTCGCCTGAGTTAATTCCCTTAGTGATAGGCGATAAGTGGATTCCTTCGGTGGCGGTTTTGCAAATTTTGTGCATTTGGGCAGCGTTTTATTCCACTTATCATTTGTACAACAAGCAGTTGCTATCGTGCGGACAATCGGGTGCGCTTATGTGGATTACCATTTTCAGATGCGTTGCGCAGATTTTGACATTGTTTTTCACTCTTAGCCACGGACTTGAATGGATTGCCGTAGGATATGTTTCGGTAAATCTTTTGTTTTTGGTGGTAATTCACATTATTACTCGAAGGTTTATAAATATTACTGTAATTCAGGTGGTTAAAAACATTGCCCCGTATCTTTTGGCAGCTGTTTGCTCAATAGGAGCTGCTTGGTGGGTATCTTCTTTTGTATCAAATGTTTACGCAATTATTGTAGTTAAAATTACAGTAACTGCTGCGCTCTATGTTGGTTCGCTTTACGTGAGTGGTTCGGTAATGCTTAGAGAAACAATAGGTTACGTTAAAGAGCATATTTCCTAACTTACTGCCCTAAATCGTTTAACCACACCTTTCTTAATTATTAAGTAATTATTTGGAGTATTAAAAATAATTAATTTTCAAGTAGTAATTAATATCATACCTTTGCAGTGGAAATATTTACCATTTTTACCATCCGTTAAATCTGATAAATAATTATAATAATGAAACAAACAATCAAATTCACTGCTTTTTTATTTTCTATATTTTTTGCTACCTCACTGAGCGCACAAACTAAAAATTTATTCACATTAAATCCTGTTTTTACTATCGAAAAAGAATTTTCGCCCGAACTCTTAGTAGGTGCCGATTCTGAAGCAAATTATTGTAATGCAGCCAATTCAAAAGATGTTAGTATAAAACCTTTTATTGAATATGCGCCAATTAATCACCTAATTGTAGCTGCTGATTACCGTGTTAAATACGAAGTGGAAGATGGCGAATCTGCTTGGCAAGGTCGTCTTGGGGTTTCTACTACGGGTGAGTATAATTTTAATAATTTATTATTAGATTGCCGCCTAAAATACACTCTCTACACCGACGATTACGACGAGGATACCAAAGATCAAAATTTTCGCACAAGATTTCAAGCCCAATATGAGATAAATTCCATAGAATTAACACCTTATGTAAGTTATGAATGGTTTTATAATATTCCTCGCCGTCTTGTTGATCGCGACCGTTGGACATTAGGCATCGACAAAAAAATTTCTAATCGATCTTATATCGGTTTTGAGTATCAGTTAGAAAAAAATTTTAACAATGAAGACCCTCTTGAAACCGACATTGCCGAACACGTATTTTCGATAGCGTATACGTTTGAGTTGTAGGTTGTAGTTTTGCGAATTTGATTTTATTGCTCTAAAAATTTTTTTTCCGCCCGATTAATCTTATATTTGTGATTTGAAAAAGCAAGTATAATTTATGGAAAATTTTATTGTATCGGCAAGGAAGTACCGCCCGGCATCGTTCGACACCGTGGTAGGGCAGGGGAGCATCACCGCTACTCTCAAAAATGCGATTAAAAACAATCAGTTGGCGCAGGCATATCTGTTTTGCGGTCCGCGTGGTGTGGGCAAAACCACTTGTGCGCGTATCTTTGCCAAGACTATCAACTGTATGAACCTTACCGACGACCTCGAAGCGTGCAACGAGTGCGAGTCGTGTCGTGCGTTTAACGAAAACCGCTCGTACAATATTCACGAACTCAATGCCGCATCTAACAACTCGGTTGACGACATTCGCCAACTAATTGACAAAGTGCGCATTCCGCCGCAAATCGGTAAGTACAGCATCTACATTGTCGACGAGGTGCATATGCTCTCAACGGCGGCGTTCAACGCTTTTCTTAAAACCTTGGAAGAGCCGCCCGCACACGCCAAATTTATACTTGCCACAACCGAAAAACACAAGATTCTGCCTACCATTCTATCTCGCTGTCAGATATTTGACTTTAATAGAATGAAGGTGGAGGACATTGTGGGGCACCTTCAAAACCTCGCCAAAAAAGAGGGCGTGGATGCCGACATCGACGGTTTGAATGTGATTGCGCAGAAGGCCGACGGCGGTATGCGCGACGCTCTTTCGTTCTTCGACCAAATTGTGAGTTTTTCGGGCAAAAAGTTTACATATCAGGACGTTATCAACAACCTCAATGTTCTTGATTACGAGTATTATTTTAAACTTGTGGACTATTTTCTTGCCGGAGATATCAATAATTCGTTGCTCACTTTCAACGAAATTTTGAGCAAAGGCTTTGACGCTCACCACTTTGTAAGCGGACTTAGTCAGCACATCCGCGATATTATGGTGTGCCGCGACCAATCTACTCTTCAACTTTTGGAAGTGGGCGCAGGTATCCGCGACCGTTACAAACAGCAAGCCGAAAAAGTTTCGCTGCCTTTTCTCTATACCGCATTGAATATCACCAACAAATGTGACCTCGACTATCGCGAGAGCAAGAGCAAACGGCTTTTGGTGGAACTTATGCTAATGCAACTCTGCAATATTGGCAACAAGATTACAGGTCAGGCAATTGCAGCCGCTCCGCAGCCAATTGCGCAACCTGTACAGCAGCCAATGCCTCAGCAAGTGGCACAGCCTGTTCAGCAACCTCAGACGGTAACGCCGACGCAACCTCAACCCGCTGCTGTTTCAACTCCAAATTCGCAATATCAGCAGGCAATCGACGACCGCAAAAAGGCGTCGCAGATTTCTATCAAAGATTATCTGCAAAACAAGACCGCAACCACTGCCGCACCTGCTCAGCCCGCTCAGCAACAAGCAGCGCAGCAAAACGAGATTATAACTGAATGTCAGCCTTTTACACAAGAGCAATTGGCTGATCTTTGGAAAAAATTGGCTGAGATTTACCGCACCAAAAAACCTCGCTTGCACGCAATTTTCTCGTCGGGAATTCCCGAAATTAAAGAGAATTACGTGTTGGAGATGAGCCTTCAAAACTCGCTTCAAGAGCAGGCTATCAACGAGGTGAAAGATGGCTTTATCAATTATCTCCGCAAGCAGTTGCGCAACGGTAAAATTGATGTGGTGACCAAAATCGACGCCACGAAGGGTTCTGCGGTAATTTACACTGACACAGATAAATACAACTATCTGAACCAACAGAATCCCAACCTCGACATCTTTAAAAAAGACCTCAACCTCGATTTCTAAACTATGAAGATTAAAAGGCTGACACTTGTAAATTTTAAGAACCACCAAAGCCGCGAGTTTGAGTTCAACAAAAAGATTGTTTGCATTACCGGCAGCAATGGCGTGGGCAAGACCAATATTCTCGACGCGCTTTACTATCTCTCTTTCAGTAAGAGTTTTATCAACGCCGCTGACAATCTCAATATCTTAAACGGTGAGGAATTTTTTACTGTGCGCGGCGTTTACGAAATCGACGGAATGGACGAGAATATTGTGCTGTCGTTTCACCGTCAAAAGGGTAAAACCTTGAAACGCAACGACAAAGAGTACGAAAAAATCTCCGACCATATTGGACTGATTCCACTTGTGATTATCAGTCCGCAAGATATTCGGCTTATTTTCGACGGCAGCAGCGAACGTCGCCGCTTTGTGGATTCGGCTGTGGCTCAAAACGATAGCGCATTTCTTGCTGCTCTTCAAAACTACAACCGTGCCTTGATGCAGCGCAATAAATATCTTAAATCGGCAGACAAGGTTTTTGACCCTAATATGCTGCAAATGTGGGATATGCATTTGATTTCAAACGCAAAGAAACTCTACGAAGGTCGCCGTGCTTTTATCGACGCCTTCACCCCTGAGTTTCAAAAATATTACAAGTCGATAAGCAACGGCAACGAAGTGCCTGATTTAAAGTATTTTTCGCAGTTGGAAAACTCCGATATGGAGACCCTCTTGCGGCAGAGTGTCGACAAAGACCGCATACTTCAATACACGTCGTGCGGCGTTCACAAAGACGATTTGATATTTGAAATCAATTCGCTCGCCCTCAAAAACTGCGGTTCGCAAGGACAGCAGAAAACTTTTCTCGCCGCCCTCAAACTTGCCCAATTTGTTTACCTTCGTCAGTGTGGCAAATCGCCCATCCTCCTTCTCGACGATATTTTCGACAAACTCGACTCTGCTCGTGTGCAAAATATTGTAAATCTGATACTTGGTAGTGGATTTGAGCAAATTTTCATTACACACACATCCGCCGATGATATGCGCCGACTATTTGGCAGCGACGATGCGTGTCAAGTGGTGGAATTGTAAACTATCTCAGCATATCCCTTACCTTCATCAACGCAAATCCGAGATGGTTTTCACCCTGCCATTGAGCGGGGTCGAGAACGCGGTCGTCGGATTCTTCAAGTCCAATGCCCCAAATCTTGTCGTAGGGACTTGCCTCAGCCAAAATTTTGTTGCCGGTAGAGAGCAAAAAGTTTTTCAATGCGGGATTTTGAGAGAATTTTGCGTAGTTGCCCTCGATAACAATGCGGTCTTTGTGGAGGTTCCAAACTGTATCGTCGTAGTTTTTCACCAGTTTGCCCAATTTCTTAAACTCTTGTGGAGTTTTGGCTTGAAATATTTTTTGATAAATATCCAAATCGTTGAACATCAAAGCCTTTGATGCCATCATATATTGTTCAGTGGTGAAATATTTTATACCCGAAACGCAAAAATTGCAAGCGTACCATTGGCTCAGGCAAGTTTTCTGGACAGGTTCGTGCGGAGTTTCGTGCCAAAAGAACACAAAATCTTCGCGGGTATATTGTTTCAGGAGTTTGTCAATAGAGTACTTCACGGGTGCGGACGGTTGATATTGGTCGCCTAATCCGAAAGCCGAGCAGTCAAAATAGGTTTGTTGTTTAAAAATGTTCATATTTTTTTCAAGAAATCTAATCCAAAGGCTATGCGGAGAGTAAATATTGGGCAAAATCCGTCCCGAATGTCCACCCGTCCAATCAAAATTTGGGAAAATCTTTTGCAACTCGTCAGCCGGCAACACAGGGAAATACAGCGGATTGATAGCCACATCAATTTTCATATCCATATAATAGACCTCGCGCCCCTGACCCGACCAATCTTCGCCGAGGTACGGGTCTGAAATAAAATGTCCGCTCATACAGATACCATTGTTTTGCGTCCCGCCGCACTTAACGAGGAAAAAACTGTCGCCATTCTTTGCCTTTTCGTGTTCCCAATCACTCCAATTGAATGTTTCGTTGTTAATATTCTTAATGGCAGATTCAAAATCGTCGTATTTAAAACTCGAAATATCCGGATTCCAAAACAAGATTACTGTATTCATATAAGTAGGTGTTAATTGTTTACAATGCAAATATAGGAAATTTTTTGCAATGTGGCAAGGGATTGTTGAGATATAACAAAAAACAAATTATTGCCACTAGCCCACTGAAATATTTTGAACAGAAAACACATTTGCGATTGGTTGTTGTAGAGACGGTGTGCACACCGTCTCTACGGATGGCGTCCCAACGTATTGAATCCCTATTTAAACACCCTCTGTGCAAAATCTGTCAGATATATCCTCCAATTGCGCCAAATGTGTCCGCCTTCGGTTTCGATGTATTCGTATTTGTAACCTTTGTCGTCGAGAAAGTGGCGGAGACCGGCGTTTTGCTCGTAGAGGAAGTCGGTTTTGCCGATGGCGATGTAGTAGAGATTTGGTTTGGCGGCAAAGAGATTTGCAAGTTGGTTTTGGGTCTTGGTGTCTTTCTGAAATTTGGCGTAAGTGTCGTTGCCTTCGCCGTTTACGTGAATTGCCGCAGAGAAAAGACCGATGTAGCCAAATGTCGACGGATAGAGTTTTGAGGTCATAAACGAATGTCCGCCGCCCATCGAAAGTCCGCAGATAGCGCGGTTTTGCTTACCTTTTGCCACTTTGTAATGGCTCTCGATGTAATTGACAATATCCATAAAACTCTCTTCCATCGAAGCCAAAGGTTTGTCGCCCGAACCACGGAACGACGGTTGGTACATACCCTTCGACCATTCGCCCGGAGCCGCTTGACAATTAGTGTTACCGTTTGGCATTACCACAATCATAGGTTTTGCTTTGCCTTGTGCGATGAGGTTGTCGAGGATTTGTGCCGCGCGTCCGAGTTCGCTCCAAGCATTTTCGTCGCCGCCTGCACCGTGGAGAAGGTACATCACGGGGTATGATTTGCCCTTGTCGTAACCTGCCGGTGTGTAAACGGTCATGCGGCGTTGCATTTTGAGTGTGGGACTATCGTACCAAACTTTTGCAAGGTTGCCGTGGGGCACTTCGTTGACCCTGTAAAGGTCGCCCTTGTCGCCTTTGGCTGAGGAGATTATGAAAATGTTGGTGTACGAAGTGATGTCGCGGTTGACGTAGATATTGGCGGGGTCTTTTACGTCGCTAAGACCGTCAATATTAAAAGTGTACCTATACAATTCGGGTTCGAGTTTGCCTGTGGTGAAACTCCATACGCCGTTTTCGCCCTCGGTGAGCGGTGCGGGAGCATTAGTAAAATCGCCAGAAACTTCCACCTTTACGGCTTTTGGTGCATAGAGGTTGAATGTTACAGTGCCGTCGTTGTTGATAACGGGCGATTCTACGTTTGGTCTGTTGAAGAGTTTTTCTTGGGCGTTTGTGGTAGCACAGCCCAATGCCAATATTGCGGCGATGATTGCTTTTTTAGTCATAATTGGTGATGTTTAAATGTTGAATGATGATGGGCAAATTTAATTAAAGTGTTTGTAATGGCAAGGCTTTTTGAGTGAATATTTTTTGTTTTTATATCTTGCCACATTGCCCTATTTTAGTCATGATGTGGCAACTTATTTATTCGATAAGTTGCCACGTTAACATTTCTTAACTATGATGTGGTAAGTTTTTTATTAAAAAACTTGCCACGTTTTGATTATATTTATTACCTTTGCATATCAAATTTTAGGTAAAATGGCAGAAATAATAGGCAGAAAAAATGAGATAAAGGAATTTGACCGTATTTACAGGTCATCCAAAGCCGAATTTGTGGTGGTGTTTGGTCGCAGGCGTGTTGGCAAAACTTTTATTGTCAACCAATTATATTCGTCGCAAATGTGTTTTTATCATACAGGACTTTCGCCAATAGAAAACGATCACAACGCCAAAAAGCAACTTCAAAACTTTGCTTTTTCGCTTGCAAACTACGGACTTAAAATGGATTCGATTCCCGAAAATTGGCTCGAAGCATTTGAATTTTTGAAGAGGCTTATCTCTGAAAAACCTGTTGAAAAGGGTAAACGCCGCGTTGTATTTATCGACGAGATGCCGTGGATGGATACTCCAAAATCGGGATTCCTTACGGGATTCGAGCATTTTTGGAACGGTTGGGCTGCTAATCAGAACGACATTATGCTCATTGTTTGTGGTTCTGCAACATCTTGGATTTCAGATAATTTGATAAACAATCACGGAGGTCTTTACAATCGTGTAACACGAGAAATTCACTTAAAGCCTTTTACACTTTCGGAATGTAAGGATTATTACAAAAAGCATCATATCACTTTCGACCTTTACGACCAAATTCAGTCGTATATGATATTGGGCGGCATACCTTATTATTTGGATATGCTTTCTCCGGAACTTAGTCTTGCGCAAAATATTGACAATCTGTTTTTTAAGAAAAACGCAAAACTTAGATTGGAATACGACAGGCTTTTTTCGTCAATTTTTATCAATGCCGACACATATAAAGAAGTGGTGGGCGTACTGAAAGAAAAACGGATAGGATTTACTCGTAAAGAGATTTCGCAAAAAACAGGCGTTCCATACGGAGGCGGTCTGTCGAAAATGCTTAAAGTATTGGAGGCTAACGATTTAATTGTGTCTTATATTCCTTTTGGTATGACATCCAAGGACACTATGTACAAACTTATTGATCCTTATTGTCTGTTTTACAATTATTTTGCGGAAGTTGGTAATAGTGAAAACTTTTTTACAGAAAATGTCAACACGTCGAAACTCAATGCTTGGCGGGGATATGCTTTTGAGGATTTCTGTTATTCTCAAACTGAAAGTATCAAAAATGCGCTCGGCATAAGTGGTGTACATACCGATATATGTCCATTTATCAGCAAGGGAACATCAGAAACAGTTGGTGCACAAATAGATATGGTGATTTCAAGAGCCGACAGGATTATAAACCTTTGTGAAATAAAGTTTTACACTGATGATTTTACACTTACTAAACAGTACGACAAAGAGTTGCGGCATAAAATTACGGTGTTGTCAGATACTGTTAAAAAGAGACTTAAATATTCGCCAAACATTCATTTAACACTTATAACTACCTTTGGCATAACCCAAAACGAGTACAGTAGCCGTTTTCAAAAGGTTATTACAATTGATGATTTTTAGCCTCCATCTCCTCCTTCATCTTCATCAACTCCTCCACATCATCGAACTCTTCTGCGTTGATTACATCATAGTTAGGCTCAATGATATCATCGGGCGGATTTTCTGTAACATCGAGTATCTGTTGGCGTTTGTCGCTACGGGGATGGAAGGTGAGAATTTCGTCGCGGAGGTACGAACTATCTAAGTGCGTGTAAATTTCGGTGGTTTGGATAGATTCGTGTCCAAGCATCTCCTGAACGGCACGGAGGTCGGCACCGCCCTCTACCAAATGTGTGGCAAACGAGTGGCGGAATGTGTGCGGACTCACATTTTTGTCGATTCCGGCAGCCTCAACAAGTTGTTTTACAATGGTAAAAATCATTACACGTGTAAGTTTTCTACCACGACGGTTGAGAAAAAGATAATCTTTGTTTTCGTGGTTAACGGCAATGTGGTTGCGCATTTTTTCTACATAATAATTAATGTATTCTAATGCGGTGTGGCTGATGGGCACGAGACGTGTCTTGTTGCCCTTGCCGGTAACTTTGATAAACCCTTCTTCGGAATTTAAATCGGTGGTTTTCAGGTTGATAAGTTCCGAAACACGCAAACCGCAACTGTAAAGGGTTTCGATAATGGCGCGGTTACGTTCGCCCTCGTTGCTACTGAGGTCGATGGCGGCTTCTATGCTGTCTATCTCTTCCACGCTCAGCACGTTGGGCAGCATCATACCCATTTTGGGGCATTGAATAGTGTCGGCGGGAGTGTCCTCAATGATGTCTTCAAAAAGCAAATATCGGTAAAGTTGTTTCACCGCACTGAGAATACGTGCTTGCGACCTTGGTTTCATTCCAAGACGTGCAATCCATTCAATGAAGGCGGCAAGTTCGTCGGTGGTAATTTCCTCAAAATCACGGTCTTTGAGAACCGATTCGGTGTAAAACAGAAGTTTGTCGACATCCCTTGTGTACGCCTCCACGCTGTTGGCAGACATCGACCGCTCCAAAGTGATGTACTCGGCAAACCCTTTTACTATATTAATATTGTGTTGGTTCATTTCAATTTTTTATGCAAATAAAGCAAATAAATTGTTGACGGTCAAAAAAAATTGCAGCAACTCAAAAAAAAAGTCAAAAAAAATTTTATTATATAGAATAAAAAAAACTAACTTTGCCGCATTATTTTAAGAGCAAAATATTTATGGTTAAAATAACATTTCCGGATAACTCGGTAAAAGAATTTGCGGATAATTCCACTCCGCTCGACATAGCCAAAGCGCTGAGCAACAGCCTGGCAAAAGAAGTTTTATCGGCTACTTTCAATGGTCAGCCTTGGGACGCTACACGTCCTATCACCGAAGACGGCACACTCGTATTTCACAAATGGGACGATGAGGAAGGCCGCCACACTTTCCGCCATTCGGCAGCGCACGTTATGGCTGAGGCTTTGGAACGTCTCTACCCTGGCACAAAATTCGGTATTGGTCCCGCCCTCGAAAACGGTTTCTACTACGATGTGGAACTTCCTGATGGCAAGGTAATTACCGACGAAGATTTCGCCGCTATTGAAAAAACTATGATGGAGATAGCACGCGAAAACAAACCTTTTGAACGTAAAGAAGTTAGCAAGAGCGATGCTCTCAAATTTTTTGCTGACAAAAAAGATAACTACAAAACCGAACTTATTTCGGAACTTGAAGACGGCAAAATCACCGAATACACACAAGGTTGCTACACCGACCTCTGCCGTGGTCCTCATTTGCCTTCAACAGGATATATTAAGGCGGTAAAAATCACAAGCATAGCCGGTGCTTATTGGCGCGGCAACGAAAACAACAAGATGCTTACCCGCGTTTACGGCGTGGCATTCCCCAAACAGAAAATGTTGGAAGAATACCTCGTTCTCTTGGAAGAGGCAAAAAAACGCGACCACCGCAAAATTGGCAAGGATATGGAACTTTTCGCATTTTCTGCCAAGGTAGGACAGGGTCTTCCCTTGTGGCTTCCCAAAGGCACAGTTTTGCGCGAAACTCTTACCCGTTTCCTTGCTAAGATTCAGAAAAAATATGGCTATCAGCAAGTTATCACTCCCCATATTGGTCAAAAAGAACTTTATGTAACATCGGGACACTATGCTAAATACGGCAAGGATTCGTTCCAGCCTATTCACACTCCGAGCGAAAACGAGGAATTCTTGCTCAAACCTATGAACTGTCCTCACCACTGCGAAATCTACGCTCTTAAACCGCGTAGTTACAAAGATTTACCACTTCGTATTGCAGAATTTGGTACAGTTTACCGTTATGAGCAAAGTGGTGAGTTGCACGGACTTACACGTGTGCGCTCGTTTACACAAGACGACGCCCACCTTTTCTGCCGTCCCGACCAAATTAAGGAAGAATTTTGCAAAGTTATAGATATTATTCTCTATATCTTTAAGATACTGCACTTTAAAGATTACACTGCACAAGTTTCGCTCCGTGACCCCAACAACAAGGAGAAATACATTGGTAGCGAAGAACATTGGCAGATGGCTGAGCAAGGCATTATCGAGGCCGCCAAAGAAAAAGGTCTGCCCACAACAGTGGAAACCGGCGAGGCTGCATTCTACGGTCCTAAACTCGATTTTATGGTAAAAGACGCTCTCGGCCGCAAATGGCAGTTGGGTACTATTCAGGTAGACTACAATTTGCCCGAACGTTTTGAACTTGAATACATTGGTAACGACGACAAGAAACACCGTCCGGTAATGATTCACCGTGCGCCTTTTGGCTCGTTGGAACGCTTTGTGGCAGTGCTTATCGAAAATACCGAAGGCAAATTCCCCTTGTGGCTCACACCTGTACAGGCTCTGATATTGCCCATCAGCGAAAAGTTCAACGATTACGCTTACCAGTTGTCAGAGAAATTCAACGATGCCGACCTCCGCACAGAAGTAGACGACCGCAACGAAAAAATCGGACGCAAAATTCGCGACAACGAAACCAAACATATTCCGTATATGTTGATTGTTGGCGAAAAAGAAGTTGCCGAGGGTAAAGTTTCGGTACGCAAACAAGGCAAACAAGACCTCGGTGCTATGACCATCGAAGAGTTTGAAGCCTACATTCAGAACGAAATTAATAAGGAGTTAAATCCGGAAGAGTAATAAAAAACAAACAGACAACAAAAATATTAACTTAATTTTGGGAGGACAAAGCCATAGCTAAACCGAACGAACAACCCGCTCACCGTATCAACGAGCGGATTAAAGCCCGCACAGTCCGCGTAGTGGGCGAAAATGTACAGGACAACAACGTTGTTCTAACAAGAGATGAAGCTCTGCGTATGGCAGAGGATATGGGATTAGACCTTGTAGAAATCTCGCCCGACGCCAACCCGCCGGTGTGTAAGATTATTGACTATCAGAAATTTCTGTATCAATTGAAACGTAAACTCAAAGAGCAGAAAGCCAAGACAGCCAAAACACAGGTTAAAGAGATTCGTTTCGGGCCTCAAACCGACGACCATGATTTTGAGTTTAAACTCAATCATGCCAAGAAGTTCCTCAGCGACGGCGACAAAGTACGAGCATACGTATTTTTCAAAGGACGTCAGATACTTTTCCAAGAACAGGGAAAGATAATGCTTCTGAAATTTGCCGACCAACTTGAAGATTACGGCAAAGTAGACCAGATGCCCTTCCTCGAAGGCAAGAAAATGACGATACTGATATCGCCTGCTAAAAAGAAATAATGAAAACACACGTGCGTTAAACACTTTATAAAAGTATAAGAAAATGCCTAAAGTAAAAACCAACTGTGCCGCTAAAAAGCGGTTCAAACTTACTGCAACGGGAAAGATCAAGAGAAAACACGCCTTCCATAGCCACATTCTCACCAAAAAATCGACCAAGAGAAAACACAATCTCGTTAAGTCTACTTTGGTAGATGGCGCAAATATGAATGCAGTAAAAGAACTTCTTGCAATGAAGTAATTTATGGAGTGCAAACTCCGGTTTTATTAATTAATCAAAATTAATTTTAAGTTTAACCCGGACCGTGGGCAGCCAAGAGCAGAACGTTAAAAATAAAACACAACTGTCGCCCCTGTCCAAAAAAACAAGTTTTAAATTATGCCAAGATCAGTCAATGTGGTTGCTACGCGCAACCGGAGGAAAAAAATCCTCAAACTTACACGCGGTTATTTCGGTGCACGTTCAAACGTTTGGACAGTTGCTAAGAACACCTACGAAAAAGGTCTCTTGCACGCTTACGTAAACCGCAAAAAGAAAAAACGCAACTTCCGTGCTCTGTGGATCGCCCGTATCAACGCAGCAGTAAGAGGATACAACATGTCTTACTCAGAATTTATCGGTAAGATGGCTAAGAAAGATATCAAACTCAACCGCAAAGTTCTCGCCGATTTGGCTATGAACAACGCTAACGCTTTCAAGGCTGTTGTTGATTCTGTTAAATAGTTGATATTTAATATTTTTTAGTTTTTTAATATTTTAATAACCAAGTATTTGACGCACGCTTTTTTAAGATATTAATTTGCAGAATGGAACAATAGCGATATTGCATTGTTCCGTTTTGCGTTTTTATAAATCGCTTACTTACACACTATTATGAAAATTGCAATTATAGGCTACGGCAAGATGGGACACGTTATCGAGCAGATAGCCAAACAGCGTGGCAACGAGGTGGTACTTATCCTTGATGCTCTTATTAATCCTCAAGACTTTACAGCAGAAAACCTTCAGAAAGCCGATGTCGCTATCGAGTTTACTCGTCCCGACGCTGCTTTCGACAATATAACTAAATGCTTCAACGCAGGTGTTCCCGTGGTTTCGGGCACTACAGGTTGGCTCGAAAAAATGCCCGAGGCTCAGCGCAGATGCAAAGAAGAGGGTAAAACTCTCTTTTACTCATCTAATTACGCTATCGGTGTAAACATATTTTTCCGTGTAAACAAGTTTCTTGCAAAACTGATGAACCATTACACCAACTACGATGTTAATATGCAGGAAATCCACCACATACACAAACTCGACAAGCCCAGCGGCACAGCCATCACCATTGCCGAAGGCATTATCGAAAACGTTGACCGCAAAGATAGTTGGACACTCGATCCCAAACCTACCGACAAACAAATCTATATCGATGTTGTTCGCGAAGGTGAAGTTCCCGGTACACACACCGTTAACTATACTTCTGAAATCGACGACCTCACCATTACCCACGTTTCGCACAATCGCAACGGATTGGCTCTTGGTGCTGTGCTCGCCGCCGAATTCTTGGTAGGAAAACCGTCGGGATACTACACAATGGACGATTTAATGCAATTTTAAATATTTGACTTAGAAATGAATACAGAAATCAAAACCAACAAGAAAACAAAACGCAAACCTATGAACCCTTGGCTCAAGTTTGCCATATACACCTTTATATATTTATTGTTTTTTTTATGGATAAAAAATTGGTGGATGCTTTTGGGCTTTCCAATAATATTTGATTTCTGTATTACTAAAAAAGTCAACTGGACATTTTGGAAAAAACGCGGAGTTGAGCGTCAAACTAAATTAATTGAGTGGGTTGACGCCATTATCTTTGCCGTTATCGTAGCCACCATTATTCGTATTTTCTTTATCGAGGCGTTTACTATTCCTACATCGTCGATGGAAAAATCGCTTTTAGTTGGTGATTATCTGTTTGTTAGCAAATTCCATTATGGACCTAAAATGCCAAACACACCGCTTTCGGTACCGTTTGTTCACCACACAATGCCATTTACAACTAATACAAAATCGTTTTTAGAGTGGATTAAATGGCCATATCACCGTCTTGCAGGCTTAACTGATATTAAGAACAACGACGTGGTGGTGTTCAATTTTCCCGAAGGCGATACTGTTTGCCTTAATAATCAGGCGGTTAGTTACTATCAGATTTGTAGAGAAAATGGTCGTGAGGCTGTTATCAACGACCGTTTGGTTGATGGCAACGGTAGAGTGGTGCCGGGAGTGATAGGCGGGATTATTTATCGTCCTGTCGATAAACGTGAAAATTATATCAAAAGATGTATTGCC
Organism: Bacteroidales bacterium; assembly: GCA_017651345.1. GTDB lineage: Bacteria > Bacteroidota > Bacteroidia > Bacteroidales > UBA3824 > UBA3824. Next base: position 34,627 of record JAGCDD010000082.1, read on the forward strand.
ATTGCTGGCGATAGTCTTCAAATTATTGATGGTCAAGCATATATTAATGGCAAACCGCAAGAGGATATTGGCGACCGTCAGTTTAAATATGTGATAGTTACCGATGGCTCGTCTATCAATCCTGAAGTGCTGAGCGAGATGGGCATTTCGGAGGAAGATAAGGCTAACGCTCACAGATTTTCGCACGAATTGTTCTCCCTTTTCCCAGAACTTTCGCAGGTTAATCCGCAGAATATTATTATCCTTCCTCTTGTGAGTGAGAATGTTGAGAAGATAAAGGCTATCAAGTGTGTACAAAGTGTTCAGAGAATTGTTCGTCCTAAAAATTTCCGTTCGGATGTGATTTTCCCTCACAGCATACACTATCGTTGGAATGAGGACAACTTCGGACCTCTGTATGTTCCCAAGGCAGGCGCAACTGTGGCACTCGACACAATCACCTTGCCTCTCTACCGCCGAATTATTGAAGCATACGAGGAGAACAAACTCGAAGTGATTGACGGTAAAATTTATATAAACGACTCAATTGTAGATAGTTACACCTTTAAAATGAACTATTATTTTATGATGGGTGATAGCCGTCACAATTCTGCAGATTCGCGTTTTTGGGGCTTTGTTCCTGAAGACCACGTGGTTGGCAAGGCGTTGTTTATTTGGTGGTCTACCGACAAAGACAAGTCGTTCCCGGCTTCTATCCGTTGGAGTCGTGTGTTGAAGGGTATTCATTAGGTTATGAAAAACGTAGCCATCCGTTGGCTTTTGCCGTTAGCAGTTGCAATTATTTGTGCAATATTGATTTGGGTGTTTGTACGCTCGCATTTTTTTATTGCATCGGGTAATGATATGTACCCGTTTGCTTCGGATGGCGATGTTATCTATACTCAAAAAGCCGATTCTATTAAAAAGGGCGATATATTGTTGGTTTCTAATCCGTTAGACTATAAACGCAATAATCCTCGCCGTTCGTTTTCGCGGTGTGTGGCTTGTCCCGGCGACAAGGTGCAGATTTATCATAAACGCTTGTATGTAAATGGATTATTGCAGCAATCGGATAATCGTTCGTTTGATGCCAAGATATTGCTTTTTTCGTCTGTTGACAAAGATGTCGCTAAAAATATTTATCACCTTTTGCCTAACAACGACACTATTGTGAACACCACTTTTGTCCTTACTCAAAAACAGTTCAACAGCATTTTAGCCGATTCTATTATTAAGAACATTAGCCAAAATATTTTGCCCAACTATCTATATGATAGTAATTTATATCCTTTTTCGCGTCAATACAACTTCAACAAAGATTATTACGGACCCATTACAATTCCAGCCAGGGGACTCAAAATAAAACTAACTGCCGCCAACTATTTGTTTTACAAACATTTGTTTAACTATGGCGAAAAAGTAAAAGTAGAATATCGCAATGGCGATTATTATGTAGATGGCAAAAAATCAGACACATACACCTTTAGTCACAATTATTATTTCCTTCTCAACGACTATATCGACAATCCTTCTGATTCGCGCACATTCGGTCCTGTAGCTGATGATGAAGTTTTGGCACGAGTTTCATCCGTATTTTTTAATATAAAATAAACAAATAGCGTCGATATAGCGTTTAATTCGTAGATAATTGGAATTTTTTTTGTATATTTACAATTGTACTTTATTGTGCATTGTAGATTATATATGTTTAAAAATTAAATAGTTATGTCTTCGTACAACCTATATTGTGGCAAAAATCTTATAACAGTTGGCGGTGATGTCAACGACCCTCAGTTTGCCAAAAAGACAAAGATTGATTATTACGACACTTTTATTCAAGAGTGCCTTGATATGCGTTATCCGGGTATTGACTTTTTTATCCCCGGCGATGGCGACGCTATAATATCATTGTTTAAAAATCAGTTTATCTATATCGAATCGGCAGGCGGATATGTGCTCAATAATGTTGGGCAGAGCCTTGTAATATTCCGTAATGGGCTTTGGGACTTGCCAAAAGGCAAAGTGGAACCAGGCGAAAGTGTTGAAGATGCCGCTGTGCGCGAGGTGATGGAAGAAACAGGAATCACCAAGCCAGAAATTGTGAAACTTCTTACCGAAACCTACCACTTTTACCGTTGGAAAGATAGTCAGGACATATATTTCAAAAAAACATATTGGTATCTTATGAACTACAAGGGCAACGGCAAAACCAATCCGCAAACCGAAGAAGGAATCACCACCGCTATGTGGGCCGACGATGGTATGATTGACGAAATGATTGCCCGCACTCACCGCAACCTTCACATTTTGTTTCAGTTTAAAAAAGACGGAAGAATATGAAAAACATATACTTAGCATTTATTATTTTGGCAACCGCATTTTTTACCACAGCTTGCAACGCACCCAACAGCGGATATGCCAACGACAACAAAGACAGCGTTATCAAGGCTGAAAAAATTATCAAGTGGCTCAAATCGGGCAAAAATGTTGTGCTGAAAAATAAGACTATTTCGGGTAATCTCGATTTTAGCAAGGCATATCCTGTAAATAAAAACATTCAGGTGTCGTCGGCATACGTCAACACCGAATTGAACTTTATCAACTGTGTGTTTGAAGATAGTGTGTCGGCTTACAATACCGACAAAGATGGTGTTGTATCGGTTACGATTTTTGAGCGCAATGTATGTTTTCTCAATTGCGAGTTTTCTAAAGGCGTTGTATTTAAGCAGAGCGATTTTAGAGGACGAGCCAATTTCGACCAATGCCAGTTTAGAGGTCCAGTATCGTTTGACGGTGCCAATTTCCGCACGGGTACATCGTTTTGCTCGTCAAACTTCCATGGCGAAGTTTCGTTTGTGAGCGCAGTTTTCAATGGTAGAACAAATTTTCTCAAGACATTTTTCCGCGAAACCTTGATGTGTCAGTTTACCAGATTCAACGACTACACAATGTTTGCCGATTCGTATTTTTACGGATATACCGAATTTTCAAAGGTTTACGCACCTTGCACTGTTGACTTTACCAATGCTAAATTTTTAGGACGTTCGCTGTTTACAAATTCTACCTACGTGGGCGGATTAAAAATCAACAAGTGCGAGTTTAAACAAGGTTTGAGCATAATCGACAATATGTTTATGCGCACTTTGGAAATGTTTCGTGCAAGTATCGATGGTGCAGTTATTTACAAAAACAACATCTTTGTTTCAGAACCTAATTTTTCAGAAATTCAACATGGCGACAACTATACTATCGACAACTCTAACAACTCATTAATTCAACAGACAATTTTAAAAAGCACACTATGAAAAAGAGCAATATTTTAAAAGTAGGAGCGGTTGAGCTATTTACCGCAGCTGCCACGTCAGGCATTACCTCGTGTACTGCTGAAGATATTATTAATGTTCTTGCCAATGCATTGGGTATTGACTCCACTAATGTAGACCAGCATACTGGCTACGATTGGGAAGATGAAGATCCTAAGCACATGGAAGACGATATCAATATTCTTAACATTGTGGACGATGAAAACGATGATTCGCCTTTTGTTAATAATCAAACAGGTAGTGTAGACCTTACTAATTATCTTCCTCCCATTGGCGACCAAGGTCAATATGGCACTTGTGTGGCTTGGGCTTCGGCTTACAATGCCCGTACTTATCTGTATGCCAAAGAGAATAATTTATCCAAAAGTCAACTTGCCAGCGCATCCAATCAGTTTAGTCCCAAGTATATATTCTATGCTTTAAACAACCGTTCGAGTTGCGATGGTTCGTATTTTGAAGAGGTTCTCGACTTGATTCAGAAAAAAGGAGTAGCCACTCTGCAGAGTATGCCTTATACAAATCTTGGTTCGTGCACAGGTGATCCGTCAAGTTCGCAAAATACCAATGCTGCCAATTATAAGATTAAATCGTATCGCGAAATTGATATGACTAAGCCATCGAACATTAAATCGTACTTAGACCAAGGTCGCGTAATAGTATTTGGTGCACAGCTTGGCGACGAGTTTATGCTTGCCGACCGTAGTTTTGACTATCTTTATCAGCAAACTTCTTTTAATTATTCAGGTATGCACGCCAACCACGCTATGGTGATTGCAGGATATGATGATTATAAAGGTCCAAACGGTTGTTTCCTTGTGGTTAACTCTTGGGGAACATCTTGGGGTAATGATGGATATATTTGGGTAGACCAAAAATATATGTGCGGCGGTCAGTTTGCTTTCTGCGGTTTTGTGCTCAACGGCTTTAATGATTCTCCGCAGATTTCGTCTGCAAACAAGGTGGTGAACCCATCAGCAGGTATCGACTTGATTCCTACAATGCTGCAATATAACGATTACGATGTTGAAGATGACGAAGATAGCGATGATCCTTTGTGGCGTGTTTGCGACTACAACGTTTTCAATGCCGGAAGTTCTTCAATTTCAGCGTCTAAGGATTGGGGAATTTGCTTGCTTTATTATAATGCCTACGATGCCAATGATTACGGAGTATTGCTTGTGGATTATTATTCTGATGATTTTGGTGACCCAGGTGATGTTGAAACCGAATGGGATAATTCAGAAGCTTCTAATTATCTTGGTATTCAATCGAGTGGATTTTGTTGGAATAATATTGATGTAGCAGGCGGCGTAAGTGTTGCAGGAGAAGATGAAGATTCTTATTTTTCGTGGCCTTTTAGAATGCCTGAAAATCTTAACGGTCAGTATTACATTGTGTTAGCTGCTGATGCTTTTGCATCTATCGAAGAATCTAAAGAAGAAAATAATTATCTTTTCTTTACTGCCGACGACAACAATACGCCTATCACTTTTGTAGACGGTGTGGCAACTAATGTAAACGATGGTTCTAAGGTAACAGCCAAAGCCCGCAAGGTAATCAGACCCAAACAAAATGATCCTTCGCCCTGCCAGACTATGGTAACCGAGAAAAATCTTAACACATATTCTACCGACGAAATTTCAGCAATGCTCAACCTCGAGAAAAAATCGGGCAGACTAAAAGCTAAGGCTTTGGCTTGGCAGAAATCGTCGCAGGGTAAAGCTGTTATGGCTAAAGCAAAACAAATCAATCGATAACAAATTTATTTATTAACATATAACTTTTATAGATTAATTATGGGATTATTTAGTTTCTTATTTGGATCTCCCGCTCCTGCAACTGCATTGGGAGAGCCTGTAGCACCAGAATCGTTGCCCGCAGATGGCAATTTTCCTAACTCGTTGCCCATTGAGGAGGCAATCTTTATCGCACCGAGCGCTATGACTTGTGGTGCCAAGACAGCTAAGGCTGTGAAAAATCGTTGCGCAGTTTTCGGCACTATAGCCAAAGGTTCGTTTCATAAGGGCGACACTGTAATTGCATACGTAGGTGGCAAGCCTGTGCAAGCGAAAGCTCACGATGTAATAGCGGCAGAACGCGGCTGGAGGGATGATTTATTAACAAATCGTCAATGGTCGAAAGGTGAAGATGTTTCCGAAGGAAACTCGGCATATATTATACTTGAACTTACAGTAGAACCCGACAAAGGCTCGAATATCGTTAAGTTGTAAATGCTTTTATCATTTATGTAATAAAAAAACAACCGCCAAAATGACGGTTGTTTTTTTTATTCTTCTTTTTTGTAGAAACTGAAATTCACTTTTCCGTAGTGCCTTTGGTCGCGAATGTGAATCATATCGGTAAATCGCGTTTTAGCACTATGTTCAATAATTAGCGTTGCACCAGGCTTTAACCCGGGATTGTTCATCACCATTTCGGGAATACGCTCAATGCCTTCGAGGTCGTAAGGCGGGTCGGCAAAAATAAGGTCGTAGTTAAGCGGAGTGTTTTCGATAAATTTGAAAGCATCTGCATTTAAAACCCTTGCCGGAGTGCGTTGCGGATACATATCTTTGAAATTGCGGGTTATAAAATCGCAATATTTGTGATTGATATCCACGCAAGTAATGTTGGTGCATCCTCGCGAAGCCATCTCGTAACTAATGCCGCCCGACCCCGAAAAAAGATCGAGAAACACCGTGTCAGCATAATCGAAGTTGTTGTTGATAATGTTGAACAGCGACTCCTTTGCCATATCTGTGGTGGGACGGTCTTTGAAAAATGCCGGAAGGTTGATTTGCCGGCTGCGGTACATTCCTGTTATGATACGCATGGCAGATTCATGAGGTTATAAAACCGATGTTCTGAAATGTCGGCAAACGGGAAACGGAAATCATTGTAGAGGTCGGCTGTGTAAACGTTGGGGAAATATTTGTACAGCAGTTTAAACACTTCGTCCTTTTTTTCAACGTAACCCGAAAGCATAATCGGAGTTTTTTTATCGGTTTTGGTTTTTTCGATAACGTTAGAAATCATGTAGAGCACATCTGTATCTGATTTGTAAGGGAAAGTGTTGTAAAGCAATAATTTACCCTTGTCGGTAATAGCTATGTCGATATTGTCGTAATAGAAATTAACCGAGATGCAGAGTGTGTTGCCAAAACTATTGATAGCGTTTTCGATAAACGGTGTGGCTTGATGGTAAAAGTTGATTTCGGGGAAAGTGTTTACCATCAGTGTGGTAATAAACGACGGCACAACAAAAACGTTGTGAGCCGACACCGACTTAACTTTGTTGAAATGAATTTCTTCTTTGTCGCTGATGTCGAAGTTGGCACTTGCTATTTCTTTGATTTTCGATTTATCAAAAATCGTGTTGGGCACGATAACGTTTTTGGGCGTTACAAAAATCATATCTACCGACTTGTAGCTTTTACCGATGAAAGCATCGTCAGACAAATTACTTTTGAGTCGGTCGTAAAGATTTTCGTCGTTGAGTTCGTTGTCGTAGCCAATGTGCTTGATTGCTACGTATTCTTTTGAGTACGAATCTAATATACAATAGGTGTAACCGCGTCGGCTAACTTGAAGCGACAGGTTGTAAGTGCTTGTTTTATTGATATTAAACGATGATGTAAAGTTTTTTATATCTTTCATTGCGATTTGATTTTTTAAGGCTCTAATATACGCAAAAAAAATAAATCTCCAAAATTCTAAGGCAGAAATTTGGAGATTTATTAAAAAATTATTGAGTTACTAAATATTATTCCCAGTTGCCGGCGTTGTTGTTAAGTTCAGTGAGCGAACCAACTTTAAGACCAGGATATTTCGAGTTCTTTTCTTGTTCGTCGGTTTTGTTAACGATTTCTTGACGGTCGAGGCCGAGCATGTAAACATCGTTGTGAGCTTTGGCTTCAAACAAGGGAACAACGATTTTTGAAGCAGTTTCGATAGAAGCTGTGTCTAATTCAAAAATTTTGCCGCCTGTTAGAGGTACATAACGGAGCGAGTCGAGAGGATACTTGTTGTTGCAGAGCGAGTCGAAACATGATACTGTTACTGTGTCGCGTCGTACGATTCCTGCCTCAATTGCCTTCATTTCAGCCACTTTGCGCGGATATTTGTTGAAGAAGCTGTCGGGAATATCTCCGATAGCTTTCACAATTTTGAGGTTTCCGTTCTTTACAAAATCTTGCAAAGTGTCGAAATTGTTGGTGTACTTGCCGTAGACACTCTTATAAGCTATCTGAGCGTCGCGAATGTTGATAAGGCTCTGTTTTGTACGCTCATAGCGCCAATCGGCCAATTTTTGAAAACGTATCGGTTGCATGATACTTTCGTAGATGCAATAGCCTAATATACATATTAGGACTGCCAAAACTACTTGAATTATAACTTTTTTCATTGTATGAGTTTTTATTTTTACTTTTAGTTTTATTTGCGCAAATTTAAAAAAAAATCAACACTAAATAAAAAATTGTTTATTTTTTATAAAAAAAAATTGTCGGATGGTTATTTTGTTTTTTGTAATTTTGTTTCGTCAATACTTAGTAGTTAGTTATTAATATCTTATGAATCAAGATTTTATATATGATATTTTGCTCAAAAATCTCGGTTTTGAGCCCACTCCCGACCAAGATACGGCAGCAAAAAAAATTTCGCACTTTATTACCGACAAGAGTTCATCCGCAGCGGAGATTTTTGTGCTTTACGGTTATGCCGGCACAGGAAAAACAAGTCTTACAAGTGCGCTTGTAAAAACTCTTACCTCTCTTAAAGTGCAGTGTGTGCTGATGGCTCCAACGGGAAGAGCCGCCAAGGTTTTTTCGCAATTTTCTCAGCATAAGGCTTTTACTATTCATAAAACTATCTACCGTCAAAAAAACGCGGCAGTTATCGACAGCAATTTTTCGCTTTCGCCTAATGTTGCTGCCAACACCTTATTTATTATAGACGAAGCTTCGATGAATTCGCAGGGTGGAGGCGACACTGTTTTTGGTTCGGGGCGTTTGTTAGACGATTTGATTTCGTTTGTGTTTTCGGGAAACAACTGTAGGCTTATGCTTGTGGGCGATTCGGGACAGTTGCCGCCAGTAGGGGAGAGTGTGTCGCCTGCTCTCGACATTTCCGAACTTGAAACTTACGGTATGAATGTGAATTCGGCTGTATTGTCGAATGTTGTTCGTCAGGCCAACGAGAGCGGTATACTTTTTAATGCAACTCAGCTTCGCCGCCGAGTGGATGATGCTGCCGAGGGGCAGAATCCGTTTCCAAAGTTCACTTTGTCGGGCTTTAAGGATGTGGAGCGTATCACGGGTGCCGAACTTCTTGAAAAGCTTGAGTATTCGTACGACCATAGCGGATTGCTTGATACATTGGTGGTAACGCGTAGCAACAAGAATGCGGGAATCTATAATGCTGGAATCCGCAGCAGAATTTTTTGGCGCGAGGAACAGATTTCGTCGGGCGATATTGTTATGGTGGTGAAAAACAATTATTTCTACACCAAAGATATGAAAGAAACCGACTTTATTGCCAATGGCGATATAGCCGAGGTTACACGTGTGGGGCGTTACGAAAAACTTTATGGCTTCACTTTTGTAAATGTAGATTTGCGTTTCCCCGATTACGACAATCTTGAGTTTTCGGCAAAGATTATACTTGAATGTCTTAATAGTCAAAGTCCTGCGCTCACCAACGAGGATTCCGAACGCCTCTACAAAGCTGTTTGCGAAGATTACGCCGGAATGAACAAACGCGATATGTATAAGGAAATCAAGAAGAACGAGTATTTCAACGCCTTGCAAGTAAAGTTTGCTTATGCAGTAACATGTCACAAAAGTCAGGGCGGACAGTGGAGCAATGTTTTCATCGACCAAGGCTACATTACCGACGAAATGATCGACCGTGAATATCTCCGTTGGCTCTACACCGCATTTACACGTGCCACCGAGAAGGTTTATCTCGTAAATTTTAAAAATGATTTTTTTGAATAAAAGTGCACAATCTTAATAGGTTTTATCTTGTGATAAAAAAAATATATAAAAAACTGTAAAAATAATTTGTGTAAAAAGAATAAATGTAATACCTTTGCGGCGCAAAACCGAGGTCCGGTAGCTCAGCTGGATAG
>JAGCDD010000083.1 GCA_017651345.1 Bacteroidales bacterium
GGTAAAGAAAAAAGAGAAAGAGCAAAATCCTGATTTAAAGAAAGTTACCCGTGAGACATTCTCTGCCGACGACGGTCTTTCAAACCTTGCCTACGGTATCTACAATAGGGTAGGAGAGTCGAAGTTTATCCTTTCGGCGCAAAAGGCTGTGGTGGCTAAAACCGACAGTGGATTTGAAATCTCTTTTGTAAAAAACGGTGAACGTAGCACTATCAAATGCCGCCGTGTGGTAAATACTGCCGGAGCATACGCCTTTTCTGATTTGTTTCCCTTTGTAGACGATGAGGATAAAAAGGTGATTGCTGCGTTGAAATATTCGTCGGTGGTGGAGTGCGCTTTGGGTTTTGAAAAATGGCAGGGCACACCTCTCGACGGTTTCGGCTGCCTTGTGCCGCAAAAAGAGAACCGCAAGATTCTCGGGGTGCTATATATGTCTACCCTATTTAAAAACCGCGCATCAAAAGATGGCGCACTTTTGGCTGTGTTTATGGGCGGAATGAGGCATTTGGATTATCTCGACCTTTCTGATACCGAAATCAAAAAGATTGTGGCTGAGGAACTTTCGCAAATTTATAAAATCAAAGAGTTTGAACCCGAAATGTTTAAGATAATGCGTCACCGCAATGCTATTCCGCAGTATCAGGCGGATACCGAGCAGCGCATCAACGCTATCGAAAAAATAGAAAAACAGTTTCCGGGATTAATCATCGGCGGCAATATGATAGGCGGCATAGGTATGAGCGACCGTATCAAACAGGGTGTTGCCCTTGCCGAAAAAGCTAAATTATAGATAGTTATGAACATACCCACCGACCACAGCAAACGACATTCCGACACCGCCCTACTAATTGCCAACTATGGTTCGCCCAAGAGCGCAAAGGTGGGCGATGTAAGGCGTTATCTGCGTCAGTTGCTCGACAACCGTCACGTTATGACAATGAATCTTATTGGGCGCAAGATATTGGTAAATTGCATTATAGCACCGTTTCGCGCTCCAAAGTCGGCGGCTCTTTATGCTCAATTGCCCTTAGACAATGGCGAAATGCCTCTTTTGGCTATTACACGCCGTTTTGCCCAAAAGGTTCAGCTATCTATCGGCTCTCGCGCCGATGTATTTATAGGAATGACCGCCGGCGCACCTTTTATAAAGGATACTCTTGCCGAGGTGCTTGCTCTTGGCTACACTCAGCTTGTGGTGGTACCGATGTTTCCGCATTATGCCGAAAGCACCACGGTAAATGTCAGCGATGAGGTATATTCTTTTTTCAGAGGTAAGGCATCGTTTCCGTGCATTTCGATGTTGCCGCCGTTTTACGCCTCACCTTTATATATAGATACAATGAAATCGTTGATGAGCCGGCATCTCGACAACGTTGATTATGAGCGTATTGTATTTACATACCACGGAGTGCCCGATGCGCAGAGCCTTTATGTAACGCAATGTCACGAAACCACTCGTCTATTATGTCATCAGCTTGGTATTGAGCGCGATAAGGCTATTACGTGTTTCCAAAGCCGTATGCACAACAATTGGTCGAGCCCGTTTACCGACGAGGTGGTGCAAAATCTTGCTGCCGAAGGCGTTAAGAAGATAGCCGTGGTAGCTCCCTCGTTTACAGTAGATTGCCTTGAAACAACAGTGGAGATAAACAAAACCCTCCGCCAATTGTTTTTGAGCAATGGGGGAGGGGAATTTTATTATGTTCCCTGCCTCAACGATGACGATGAATGGGTGGCAGGTTTTTGTAAAATGCTCAATCAGAGCGTGTTTTAAACTCTTATTTGAGTTTAGCTTTCATTTCGTTGGCTTTGGCGGTTTGTCCCAAGTTGCCGTAGAGAGCAGCCAAAAGTTGAATAGCCGATTTGTTTTCGGGGTTGATTTGGTAAGCTTGCTCTACAATTGGCAAAGTTTCTTTAAACACGTTTTTAGCCTTGGCAATTTCGGCGTTGTATTTTTCTACGTCAGATTTAATGGCTTCGGCATCTTTGATAATTTTGTTGGCCTCGTCCATTTTGGGTTTTGCCTGTCCCACATACGATGTACTGAGCATCTGTTTAAAAGTGGTATTAGCGGGAAACTCTTCGGTGGCTTTGGTCATAGATTGTTGCAATGCATTGTAATCTTCGAGGTTTTGAAGGCAAGCACCGCCAAATTTGTAACATTTTTCTTTTTGATAGCCGAGTTCGATACATTTTTCGAAATACTTGGCACCTGTTTGATAATCTTTGCCTTTGTAAGCGCTAACGGCAGTATTGAAGTATAACGATGTGTCGGTAACGCCAGCAGCCTCCTGAAGCGAAATGGCTTTGGTAAAATTAGTTACCGCAGCGGCATAATCGCCGGTTTTGGTTTGTTCTGTAGCTGTTTTGCGAAGTGTAGCAACGTCTTCTTGTGCAAACAATGTAGCAGATACTCCTAATGCTAATGCTAATGTAAATATACGTTTCATAATAGTTCTTTTAAAATTAGTGTTAATAAAGTGTGCAATATTAAATAATCTTTTTGTGATAGCAAAATTAATAATGTTAAATTAACAAAAAAGCACTTTATTTTATTATAATATTAATAAGTGTAGCGTTTACACATTTTAACATTCGGGAGCTTAAACCAATTATTATAATTTTCGTCAATTAAGGCGGAAAATACATAAGAACATTATATTTTACTCTATCATGAAAAAATCCTTATTATTGCTTTTATCAATTATTGTATTTGCTTTAGTTCCAGAGGTTTCGTTGGCAAAAACTATTATTACAGGCAAACTTGTGGATGCCGATAATGGTTCGCCAGTAGAATACGCTTCGGTAGCAATTTACAATCAAAACGATGCAACGCTCGTAACGGGCGGACTCTCAAAGGCTGATGGTTCTTTTGAAATTGAAGTTGCCAAGGCCGGAACCTATTATCTTCAAGCCAATTTTATTGGTTACGAAACTATTACTGTAAGGGATATTGCTGTAACAGGCGATGGTCGCAAAAATCTTGGAGTTCTTAAAATTGCCGTTAGCCGCACCGAATTAGACGAGGTTGTGGTTTCGGCTAAGAAAAATCACATTGACTATAAGATTGACCGTAAGGTAATTAACATCTCTACCGACATTGCTGCCGACGGTGGTAGTGCTGCCGACGCTCTCGAAAATGTGCCTTCGGTGGAGGTAGATATTGATGGAAATGTGTCGCTCCGTGGTAATAGCAATTTTCAGGTGCTTATCGACGGCAAACCTTCTGCTTTGGATGCAAGCGAGATTCTTAAACAAACTCCCGCCGCTATGATCGAAAATATTGAGATAATTACCAATCCTTCAGCCAAATACGACCCTGAAGGCGAAACTGGTATTATCAACCTTGTTACCAAAAAGAATGTGGTTCAGGGTATCAATGGCGTGGTAAACCTCAATGCAGGTAGCGAGCACCGCTATGGTGGCGATTTTCTGCTCAATCTTCGTCGCAAAAAGTTCAACTATTTTGTGGGAGGTCATTACAACAGTCGTGGTGGTTCGTTTTCGGGTATCAACAACCGTATCACTCACAGCCTTGACGCCACCTCCAACGATAGTATCGACATTAATAATTTCCGCACCAATAGCAACGAAAATCATTTTCAGCACGCAGGTTTAAAAACAGGTTTTGATTTTTATGCCACCGACAATGATATTATTTCGTTTAGTGTTGAGGGCGGACTTTCACACTCTAATTCCGATGGTGCCAACGATTATGAAAACTGGACTATTAACAAAGTGAATAGCAACCGTTTCAACGATGAAAATGTTCATTCCATCACCGATAATTCAGGCGATTCGTATTATTACAATTCTACTTTGTCGTATCAGCACAATTTTGCTGGACAGGGTCACAAACTCAATTTCAACGGCTTTGTGTCGCGCAATCACAACGACAACGATGATGATTTTGATCAATATATCACCAAGTTGGATGTCGACCCCGAACACAAAGGTCACCATACCGACAATATTCGCGACAACACTCGTGGTAGAATGAATCTCGACTATACTCTTCCGTTGCCCAACGAAAACCGTTTTGAGGCTGGTGCACAGTTCGATTTTACAAGTTCAAACACCGACTATCAATGGCGCGACCTTGATAATAATGGCGATTACCTTCTCAACGACGAATTTACTAATAAGGTAGATTTTGAACGCTTTATCACTTCGGTATATACCACATACTCAACTCATTGGCTTGGTTTTGGTATTCAAGCTGGATTGCGTTACGAGCAAACTCACCGCTTAATGAAAACTCCCGATAAGGATTACTCTATTGATCGTCCCGACTTTTTCCCAACGTTGCATATTTCGCGCCCAATTGGTGAAAAAAATTCGGTACAGGTTGGATATTCGCGCCGCATACGCCGTCCGTGGGTGGGTATGTTGAATCCTTATCCATCGTACAGCGATGAATATTCACGTTCGATGGGTAATCCCGAAATCGAACCCGTTTACAGCGATGCTTTTGAGGTTAACTATCAGATTACTTATCCCAAATGGTTTTTTGCTCTGGAAACGTTCTACCGTCACACCGATGGACAGATGCAGAATGTTAGCCGTTTGGGCGAAAACAACATGTTGATTTCTCGTCCCGAAAACCTCTGTACCAACAACGATTTTGGCGCGGGTCTCACACTCAACATCGACCCCTGCAAATGGTTTACATCTAATACTGATGTGGAGATGCGTCAATATTTTACCCGAGGTAACTACGAAGGCAAAGACCTCAGTCGCGATGGCAAATCATGGCGTTTGCGTCAGCAGTTTACCTTTGCACCTGCCAAAAACACCAAAATTCAGTTGAATATGCGCTACCGTGGTGCCAACAAGTCGTTGATTTCGTCAAACAAAGGCACATTTATCACAGGATTGTCGGTACGTCAATCGTTTATGAACAAGAGAATTTCGGTATCGCTCAATGTACGCGATATTTTCAGAACTCAGAATATGAAGTCTACCACCGACACCGAAACATTCTGGGAATATTCTGAGCGTCATCGCAAAGCTCCCTCGTGGAATATTGGTGTAAACTTCAAGATCAACAATTTTAAAGAACAAGTCCCCGAAGACGGCGAAGGCGGCGGCAATGGCGGCGGCGACGATTTTGGTGGAGCAGATTTTTAATCAAAGTCAACAGTTTATATATACTCTAATCAGAGCGGACATTTTAAAAAAATGTCCGTTTTTTTTGAGTTTTATAAAATATACATTACATTTGCAGCGTATAAACAAATATTATAATGAGCATCGTATTTATCATAGCCCTTGCTTCAGTGGTAGTGTGGGCGTTGTCGTTCGCTGTTAGGCAAAAAAATTATGGCTTGGGCAAAAATCTATCTTACATTGCATTAGCTTTGCTTGTGATAGCGATAATAATACATTTTGTCAAGTAAAATTGTTAATAAACAATCGTGCGTGGCACATTTGTTGCAAATAGAAAAAACGAACAATAATATATTTAAACAAAAATGAAAGAGCGCGTTAAAATATTTGAAGAAAGTCCTATGCTTGGCGGCTATTCGCTTGCCGTGCGCGACGATTGGAGTTACAAAATCAAACGCGTAAATATCACCGAAGCCGAAAAAGAGGCGTTTGAAAAAGAGTTTGGCGAAACCCTTATTACTTACGACACTTTTTTTAATTGGTGGGTAAAGTTTAATAAATTAGGTAATTATAATAAATAGAGGGATATTTAAAAAAAGTAACTGCGCTATGGTTGTAAAAATCATAGCGCAGTTTTTTATTGTGAGTATCTCAAATCTATTCTGCTTATTGTGCAGCCTTTTCTACCCAAGCCTTAACATCGTCTTGTGTGGGAACGGTGAGGTTGAGTTTGCCTTTTTTGTTGAGTCCGCAGAGGTCGTTGAAAAGTTTGCCGGGTTTGGCTTCTGCAAGGTTTGCCACTTTAAGGAAACCAAGTTTTTGAACCAGCGAAACCCACTCTTCGGGAATTCCTATTGCGGTGTAAGCCTCTACAGGGTCGTATTCAAATTTCTTCTCAGGTTTCATTTGCGGGAAGAAAAGTACATCTTGAATAGATTCTGAATTGGTCATAATCATAGTAAGACGGTCGATACCGATACCGATGCCTGCAGTGGGAGGCATACCGTGGTCGATAGCTGTGAGGAAGTCTTCGTCGAGCACCATAGCCTCTTCGTCGCCACGTTTTGCAAGAAGAAGTTGGTCTTCAAAGCGTTGACGTTGGTCTACAGGGTCGTTGAGCTCAGAATAAGCGTTGCAGAGTTCCTTACCGTTGCAGATGGCCTCAAAGCGTTCTACTAAGCCCTCTTTTGAGCGGTGTTTTTTGGTAAGGGGCGACATTTCAACGGGATAGTCGGTGATGAATGTGGGTTGGATAATCTTAGATTCGCAAGTTTCGCCAAAAATCTCGTCCACAAGCTTGCCCTTGCCCATTGTAGAGTCTACTTCCACACCAAATTTCTTGGCTGTTTCGGCAAGTTGCTCCTCGTTCATATTCGAAATGTCCACGCCAGTGAAATGCTCAATAGCCTCAAACATTGTGAAACGTTTCCAAGGACGCTTGAAGTCGATGATATTGTCGCCAACTTTTACTTTGGTGTCGCCGTTGAGCGCGATAGCTACTTTTTCTACCATCTCCTCTACGGTGTCCATCATCCAGAAATAATCTTTGTAAGCAACGTAAAGTTCTATTTGTGTAAACTCAGGATTGTGGAAACGGTCCATACCCTCGTTGCGGAAGTCTTTAGAAAATTCGTAAACACCATCAAAACCTCCCACAATCAGGCGTTTGAGGTAAAGCTCGTCGGCAATACGGAGATAAAGCGTCTGGTCGAGAGCGTTGTGGTGAGTTTTAAACGGACGAGCCGATGCGCCGCCGTAGATGGGCTGAAGTATAGGAGTTTCTACCTCAAGGCATCCAAGGTTGTCTAAGTATTGGCGCATAGTGTTCATAAGTTTTGTACGCTTTACAAACACCTCTTTAACTTGCGGATTAACAATAAGATCCACATAGCGTTTGCGGTAACGCTGCTCGGGGTCGGTAAATGCGTCAAAAAGTTTTCCGTCTTTTTCTTTTACAATTGGGAGGGGTTTCAATGATTTGCATAATACGGTGAGTTCCTGTACTTTGAGCGAAAGTTCGCCCATTTTTGTACGGAATGCAATACCCTTAACGCCGATAATGTCGCCAATGTCTAAGAGTTTCTTAAACACGTCGTTGTACATAGTTTTATCGTCGCCGGGAC
>JAGCDD010000084.1 GCA_017651345.1 Bacteroidales bacterium
CAGCCTCAACAATATTACAGTGGAGGCGACAATAGTTACGGTGTTCAATACACTGGTCAGGATGGTAACCCGAATTTTGCCGGCAAATGGTATCTCTACAACACCACATCGCTCAACTATGGTAAATCCGAGTTTATAAAAAAATGGGGACAACGACGTCTAGAAGATAATTGGCGTCGTAAAAACAAAGGTAGCGAAATTTTTGAAGAAAGCGAACAAGAAGCACCTCAAGACACAGCTGCATCGGCTATCAACAACAAGATGCCCGAATATTATCTTCGCAATCTGCCTATGACCGATTCGGCTATGACAATTTCTAAAAACATCGAAGCCGATTCGTGGTTTGCTGCCGCCGATGTCTATTACGAAAAGATGGACGACCCTGCCAAGGCTATCGAAACGCTATTGTATCTCAATCAAAAAAATCCCGACCACTACCTTATGCCGCAATCGCTCTACACCTTATATAAATTGTATAATTATCAGGGCGAAAAGTCGCTTGCCGAATATACCAAAACACAGTTGATTTCTAATTATCCCGAAAGTGGATACGCAAAAATCCTCGGCGACCCCAACTATCAAAAAAACGTTCAGGCTCGCAAAGATTCGGCTCTCAGTGTCTACAATAATGCTCTCAACTCTTTCCAAAACGGAATGTATCAAAATTGCATACTCCTCTGCACCAATGCCGAAACCCAATATGCCGACCTCAAGATTGCCGAAAACTTTTATTATCTTGAAGCCCGAGCTCACGGACGTATGCAAAATATTCCCGCAATGCGCTCTGTATTAGAAACATTTGTAAAGCGTTTCCCTAAAAGCGATCTTAACGAGGCAGCCCAAAACAAATTGTCTTCTCTTAATTCGGGACGTTTTGACATTCAGCGTTTTGACACTCTCTACACCGCAGCGCACTATTTTGTTTTGGCATTCAAAACCGACAATCCCGCAGCCGGACAAACCGAATATCTTGTGCAGAAGTTTTGCGCCGACAACAATTTTATGGAATACGATGTTAGCAGCAGGGATTTCACCGAAGGATTCAAGTTTGTGGTGGTATCCTCATTTGCGAATAAGAATACCGCAGTAGACTTTTACCGACAGTTTGTTGTGGCAAACTATAAAAGTCTCGAACCCGAAGCCGACTTTATACCCTTTGTAATTAACCGTACCAACTACGCTCTTGTGCAATCACAAACTGATATGGAGGCGTATGTCAACTTTTTTAAACTTAAATATCTTTGATTTTGACAACAACTAACTTACGTTTTTCTACCGTTTTATGACCCGTTTGTGTATAATAGTATCGCTCGTTTTGATAATCCCGGCTTGCAAGTCGAGGTGTGTGGCTCCCGAACCCGAAAATGCCACTACCTTTAAAACTACCGATTCGTCGAGTTGCATGGCCACAATGTCGGCTCCTAAGCCTACTACTGTAAAAAAATCTTCGCAACCCGATTACTTTTTTGCTGTGGCTCAATACAATACCGTATATTATGGCAACACTCTCGAAAACCTTGCTAAACTCGATGTGGCAAGTGCTCAACTTGATATTTCGCCCGACGGTAGAACAATAGCATATTCGTCGTACAGCCGTCCAGGATATCGTGTAATTAAACTTATAGATATAGAAACAAAAACAGTTACATTGCTCGACCTACCTCCTCGTAATGCCTTTATGGGTTCGTGGAACAATGATGGAAAATATATTGCCCTTAATAGTCAGTCTACACTTTATAGCCATTGGCAACCAGTGATTTACAATATCGAAACTGGTGCCGTTGACGATATTGATTGGCTCGATACCGACAACGATTACTACAATCCAGTTTTTTCGCCCGACGGTCGCATACTTGTTTTTCACGATATTTGCCGTATTTATATTTGCCAATTTAAAAATGGAATTGCCACATTAAAACGCGTTATCGAAACCGAAGACCTCTGCGCCGACGACAATTCAGGTTTTTCTGATTATTGCAAGTTTCAAATCTCAAACGATGGCAACTATTTGGTTTTCACCGAAGAAACCGATATTTTAGAGGAAGACATCTGTCCAAAAATCACACTTTTTAGTTATAATATTTCCGACGGACATCTTCGCCGCATTACCGACAGACACAGCAACGTAACTGATTTTGCCATCGACTCTTCGGGTGAAATCTACTATTGCACATCCAACAAAGATAAACAAGTGTTTGAAGGTTTTGTAGCACGTATCGACGGTTCTGAATCGGTAAAATCTGCCACATTCAAAGAGCAAACTTACGCCATAGCCGTTGCCGATTAAAAAGTTACAAATTTTTAATGAAAAAAAATTTGTTTGTATTACAAAAAGTCAGTATCTTTATACCAAATTTTTAAACAAAACACATTACACTAAAAACAGAATTGATATGTCAAAAATTAAACTCTTTGGATTAACACTTCTTACGTTAGCCGTTCTTATGGTAAGTTGCAAAGGCAACAAAGGCAACGAATCGAGCGACAACAGCGACACTCTCGCATATCCTTTTGGCACCGACGATAGCGAACT
The DNA here is from genome assembly GCA_017651345.1 of Bacteroidales bacterium. GTDB lineage: Bacteria > Bacteroidota > Bacteroidia > Bacteroidales > UBA3824 > UBA3824. The sequence continues at coordinate 2,534 of JAGCDD010000084.1, forward strand.
GACCTTTGGTGATCAGGCTCCCTATATCGATACCACCACTATTGCAGAGCCCATTATGCTCGAAGATCAGCAGGGCAATCTTCAGCCTGAAACCACTCCTGTGGTAAACGAAAGCGATATGTTTTACATCATTGCTGGTTCGTTCACTGTTTACAGCAATGCTCAGAACCTCTGCAACAAACTCAAAGTTAAAGGTTTCAATGCCGAAATCCTTATCCCCTTTGGTCAGTACAACCGCGTTTCGGTAAAATCGTTTAAGACTCGCGAAGAAGCTAAGGCTGCTATCGCATCGCTCAAATCAAAACTTGGCGACGACGGTCTTTGGATTCTTAAAAGATAAATTTATGCGGATTTTTCCGCTCAACGCTGCGAATAAATCATTCCAATTTTTTTGATGATTTGTTCGCAGTTTTTTTTGTTTTGTATTCTTTTTTGTTGTAACTTGCTGCATAAAAAAAATAGATGACCGACGTTTCGGAAAATATTGATTCTACCGACCGTATAGCATCGCTTATACGCGAAAAAAACGAACTAAGTCAGCAACTTAAACAGTTGTCGGCAATGTACGATTCGCTTATGGCCGAAAAAGAACGCCTTGAAAGCATACTTTCGGTGGTTCCGGCTCAATATGTGCCCGAAAGTGTAAAAGTTGACACCCCTCAGCAGCATTTGCTAAAATTTAAGATGGTGACCGTGATGTATCTCGACATCCGCGCCACAGCAAGTCTCACCTCTTGCGAAAACTCTGCTGAGGCTATCGACGAACTTGATCAGGTGATGTTTCATTTCAACGATATTGCCGAAAAGTACCGTCTGCAGGTGAGCAAAACTATCGGATACTCGTTTCTCTGTGCAGGAGGAATACCTATCAAAAATATTACAAACCCAATCGATGTGGTTCTTGCAGCGTTAGAAATGAACGACTATCTGCAAAACATTTCGTACCGTGCTGCCGATACCAATGGCGAAAAATTTTGGCAGTTGCGAATAGGTATACATACAGGACCTGTAACCGCCACTGCATCAGGTCGCAAGAAAATTTCTTACGACATCAAGGGTGATACCGTAAACAATGCTTCGCGTATTGCCGCCGCTGCCGAGGTGAACAAAATCAATATTTCGGTTTTTACCTACGAACTTGTAAAAGAGTTTTTTGTAACCGACTTTTGCGGTGTTATCCCTGTGAAATACCGCGATTTAGAGATGTATCAAATTAAACGTCTAAAAAAAGATTTCTCGGTAAATGTGAATAGGGGAGTGTACCCCAACGGATGTTTCCAAATAAAATATTTGCTTCGTCAATTTACTGATTTGCAAGAATTTATTCTTGATAAGCTTGACCGTGAGCTGCCTCCTTTTCTTTATTACCACAACACCCGACACACTATCGATGTTATCAATCAAGTGGAGATTCTTGGTTATGGCGAAGGCGTTAGCGACGAAGAACTTCTTTTGCTCAAAACTGCAGCCTTGTTTCATGATACCGGCTACATTGTGGGCTCTGAAAATCACGAATATTTTGGAACTCAAATTGCTCGCGATATTCTGCCAAATTACAACTATACACAGGATCAGATTGACAGAATTTGCAGCCTGATACTTGCCACAAAACTTCCGCCTAACCCCACAAATATTTATGAGCGCATTATTTGCGATGCCGACCTCGTTTACCTTGGCAGAACTGACTTTATTCCTGTTTCTAATATGCTCTACGATGAGTTGAAGGCTCTTGGTAGCAATCTCGATATTGATGCGTGGAATCAAAAACAGGTTGATTTTCTGACCAAACACCATTATTTTACCGAAACCGCTATCAAAGTGCTTGAAGTAGGCAAGGAGTATCAGATCGAACGCCTTAAAAATCTCATCGCTAAACCTAATGCGCAACTGTAAATAATTCTATATAAATCTCTTTAATTCAAACTTTTATTTATGAACGAAAAACTTTTGTCCTTTATTTGGTTTAATAGACTTTTTCCACAGTCGGCACTCGTAACCACACAAGGCGAAAGTATCAGCATAATTAAGCCCGGATTTACCAACAATGATTCTGGACCCGATATTACCGATGCTCAAATACGTATCGGCGATATTCTTTGGGCAGGAAATATCGAACTTCATGTTAAATCATCGCATTGGCAAATGCACCGTCATGATGACAATCCAGCGTACTCAAACATTATTCTCCATATAGTTTTTCAAGATGATAAACCTCTCAAAGATGCCAAAGGCAACCTTGTGCCCACGCTTGTACTGCCATTTGAGCAGAAATATTCCGAAGTTTATCACAACCTGCTCACCACAAAAGATTTCGACCTTTGCCGCTGTGGGTTTGAGCGTTTTGGTGAGTTGAAAACAGCATCTTTTTTCGACCGCCTTGCAAGCGAACGTCTTAAATCAAAAGCAATGTCTGTGCTTGAGGCTCTTAAACTCAATAATGGTGATTGGAATGAGACCTTTTGGCAAACTCTCGCCTCGGCATTTGGGTTAGGCAAAAATGCATTTCCGTTTAAGCAGTTGGCGCAGTCGGTTCCGTTTTCGATTGTGGAGAAAAACCGTCATCAAATCAGCAACATAGTAGCAATTCTCTATGGTCAGGCGGGATTTTTTTCGCTAAAAAAGTTCACGGGAGAAGAGTATCTCAACATTCAGCGCGAATACTATTATCACAAGCAGAAATATAATCTCACGCCCATCGACCCATCGTTGTGGAAATTTGCCGGCATTCGTCCTGTAAACTTTCCCGACCGTAGAATTTTGCAGTTGGCAATGCTTGTAGGCACTTCTGAGAATCTTTTTTCGCAAATGTTGGATGCCCAAAACTTATCCGACATTTTTAAACTTTTTGATATCGATGTTGATAAAAAAAGTTTTTCAATTTTACCCGACACCCCTTTGGCAAAACTCGGCAGCGAAACGCTCAATCTCCTTGTAATCAATCTTGTATGTCCGTTTCTCTATGCTCATTCGTTGTACTACAAAAATGACGAATTTGCCCAGCGTGCTGTGTCGTTTTTAGAGCAGATTCCTCCTGAGAACAATTCTGTTACCAAGTTTATGAAAAGTCAGGGTATACAAGCCCGCTCAGCTCTTGATTCTCAAGCGTTTCTCTATCTACGCAACGATTTCTGCCGACCAAAACGATGCATTGAGTGCCAAGTGGGACGCTATATTGTGATTAATGCTCTTTAATTATTATCTTGTAATATCGTGAATAATATTTATCTTTGCGCCATCATTTTGCAATAATTTTATCTAATTATGACCGCAATCAGCAGATTCAAAGCGTTAGAACGCGAATATGGGCACCGTCCCGTACATGTCGACCATTCAAACGACAAGAGTATAACTTTTTACGCTTGCAATGTTTTTGACCAAAGCAAGATGGCTAAATACCTTCCCGAATCTATTTTTAAGCAGGTAAAGCAGACAATGGACGAGGGCAAACGTATCGACCGTCAACTTGCCGACCATGTGGCTAATGCCATGAAACTTTGGGCATTGCAACTTGGCGTTACTCACTATACACACTGGTTTCAGCCTCTTACCGACCAAAGTGCCGAAAAACACGACTCGTTTTTTACCCTTGACAATGGCTTGCCAGTGGAATCGTTTGACGGAAAGGTGCTTGCTCAGCAAGAACCCGACGCTTCGAGTTTCCCTAATGGTGGAATCCGCAACACTTTTGAGGCTCGCGGCTACACTGCGTGGGACTGCACTTCGCCTGCATTTGTAATTGGTTCAACTCTTTGTATACCAACAATTTTTGTATCATATACCGGCGAGGCGTTAGACTATAAAACCCCGCTTCTGCGTGCTCTCAATGCTATCGACAAACAAGCTACTGCTGTTTGCCGCTATTTTCTGCCTGATACTAAGAAAGTTATCTCTACTCTTGGTTGGGAACAGGAGTATTTTCTTATTGATGAGGCATTGTTCGACGCACGTCCCGACCTTGTTTCTTGCGGACGTACACTTATGGGACACAATTCTGCCAAAAACCAACAGTTAGACGACCACTATTTCGGCTCTATTCCTGAGCGTGTGGTAGAATTTATGGCTGATTTGGAGGTTGAATGCCACAAACTTGGAATCCCGGTGCGCACCCGACACAACGAGGTTGCCCCAGGACAGTTTGAATGTGCGCCTATTTTTGAAGAAACCAATCTTGCCGTTGACCACAATATGTTGTTGATGGATTTGATGATGAAAACTGCCCGTAGACATAATTTCCGCATACTTTTGCACGAAAAACCATTTGCCGAGGTAAACGGATCGGGCAAACACAACAACTGGTCGCTTGCTGCCGATGGCAAAATCAACCTGCTTTCGCCCGGCAAAGACCACGATTCTAACCTTATGTTTTTAACATTCTTGGTTAACGTTATCAAGGCTGTTTACAACAATTCTGACCTTTTGCGTGCAAGCATAATGACAGCGGGCAACGAACACCGTCTTGGCGCAAGCGAAGCACCTCCTGCTATTATTTCGGTATTTCTCGGCGCACACCTCAGCAAAACTCTTGCTCTGTTGAAAGAGGAAACTTCTAATGGAAAAATCCTCGATGCCGCTGCCAAACGCACTATTAATCTTAATATTGAGCAAATTCCTGAAATACTTTTAGATAATACCGACCGCAACCGCACTTCGCCGTTTGCTTTTACAGGCAATAGGTTTGAGTTTCGTGCTGTGGGCAGCAGTGCCAACTGTGCTTGTCCTCTTATTGTGCTCAACACCATTGTAGCCGCTCAGTTAGAGGCATTTAACAACGAACTTCAGCAATCGCTTTCGTCTGGTGCAAATCGCGACGAGGCTGTATTAAAGATTTTAGGTAACTACGTCGCAGAGTTTTCGCCCATTTTGTTTGAGGGCAACAATTACAGCGACGAATGGAAAGAAGAGGCAAAACGCCGTGGTTTGTCGAATATCACTTCTTGTCCCGAATCTATCAAAGCCTATACTTTAAGTAGCACTATTAAACTTTTTGAAAGTCAAAAAGTTCTCTCTGAGCGCGAACTTTCGGCACGTCAGGATATTTATGCCGAAAACTATCACAAAAAGATACATATCGAATCGCTTGTGATAGCTAACCTCGCACTCAACCATATTATCCCTACAGCTATTCGCTATCAAAACCTTTTGGTAGAAAACTACAACTGTACCAAGGGATTAGGCTTCGACGAACTTATCGAAAACCGTCTCGATACCATCAAAACAATATCTAAACTGATTCTTGTAATTAAAAACGATGTGGCTCAAATGGTAACCGAACGCGATAAGGCTTGCACCCAGCCCACCAATTTGCAAAAAGCATTGGCTTACAACACTTCTGTAAAACCTTATCTATCTTCTATCCGCAAGAGCATCGACGCCCTCGAAATGATTATCGACGACGAGATGTGGCCCTTGCCCAAATATAGAGAAATGCTCTTCTGCCACTAAATGGGCGGTATTTAGTTGATAAAAAAACAAGCGGGACAAGCCAAAAATAACTTGTCCCGCTTTCAATTAAACAACTAAAAAAAGAAGTATTCTCGAACATGAAACACATCTTTTTATACGCAATCACCCGTCCTTTGGTTTCGGTAATGTGAGAAAAATTTTTTTTGCCCTTAATCTCAAAAAATATTTATTTTTGGAGTTCTAATTCTCATACTATTTAGCTACAGGATGAAAATCAGCGAATTGAATATTGAAGATATAATTAAAGAATCTGATAACGGATTTTGGAAACTAAAACGAGCCAAATTTTTTTATTATGTAGTTAATGCTGCGATTTTTGCCGCAATATTCTTGTGTCTTATTCGTGATGATAATGAATTAGTGCATCCTTTTTTTGTAACCATACTTATTTTCGTTGTGCTAAAATATGGTATTGAACCTGAAATACCTCTAATGCATTTTTGGTACTCACGTATGTACAAAAAGGAGGTCTTATTACCTATTCTGCAGAAGATTGATGGTTTTAAAAAATACTATTTTAAGTCGCGAGACTTTAGAGTGAAGATGTTAAGTCATAATCTATCAGATAAAAATGAAGATGTGATGGTATTCAATTGTAGTAATTGTGTGATGTATTGTTCGGAGTTTTATTCTAAGATTTCATTTTCAAAAAAAGAAACATACGATACTCTTTTGTTGCTGAAATTTAAAATGGAAAAACCTTTGGGTTTTCAGTTATTATTCTCTGACGATGGTAAATTGGATAATGAGGGTTATTATTTAGTAAAGTCTTCATCTAAATGTAAATGCTATTCTCTTTTTAAAAATTTAAGTATTGATGAAACCCAATTTAAGGCTTTTTACAACCTGTTTGTCTCACTGAAAGAGAATTTTGGTTATTATCTTCGTTTGATGATAGATAATGATGTTATTTGTATTTATGTTTATACTCGCGAAAATCACTTTGACCTTAAAGTATCAGTTTCAGATTCTGTTTATGAAGATAGACTTATATCTGATATTCGTCTTTTGAAAAGAATTTTTGATGCTTCTGATTTGATAGAATCGTTTGCTGAAAAAGATTCTTCTCTGCTTTTGCCTATTCCATTAGAAGATAGATTGATTGCTGATATGCTCATTCCCGAAATAAAAATAATTACAAAAAGAAATTCTCGTTTTGCACGTGTAGTGATTATATCATTGGTTATCATTGTGTTTGTTGTTTCATTTGTTTTGGCTTTGGTACTTGTTGTTTTTGCTGAAAAGGGTGACCCTATTATACTTTGGTGGTCCTGTATGTTATCGCTTTTTGCAATTATCGGCAAGTTAATGACAAGATTGTTCAACAGATTGTTACCTAAAAAAATATTTACTTCTATATGCAATAGATTTAACAAAACTGTAAAATCTTTTAAGGTTAAACGAAGGCGGAATAAGAAATCAAAACCCACTAACGAGTTTCAGTTTTTCAACTTCGATTATCTTAAAGAGAATAGTATCATGTGCAAGTTTGATACTTATAATTTATATCTGTTTAGCGACGATTGCTTCACTGGCACTCTTTTGGAGTTTGAATATTACACTAAAAATTGGAAAGATGTAGAGATGATTGTTACCAACAGTGGTATTCAAAATGTTGGTGGTGCTACATATATAGTAATTGATGATAAGATAAAACAATGCATAATGTCTGTGATGGAGTATTTACGAGATTTCAATCCATCGTTGACACTACATGTGGTGGAGCATCGAAGTTTAGTTCAGATTTATGTGCCATCAAGCGGGTATATAGATTTGTCGATGGGTTTATTTGAAGCCCCTGATTACGAACTTACTGCACAAAATGCTGTTCAGATTTCGCGAATGATACGAGCTGCTGATAGGTTTGTTGAAACTTATCGCAGTAATTAAATTATTTCCCTCAAAAAATATATTTCGTTAAATATTTTTTTTATATCTTTGGAAAAAATTATAATGCCCGTTTTGTTTACTTGTGCATTATGGTTTGATAATTGCTTGTAACTATTTGTTATAGGTGTCTAAAAAATTGATTTATGAACCGGAAGAACAAAAACATAATAATGTTGGTGCTTGCGCTGTTTGTTGTTTACGGCGCGGGTCTTGCCGTTTTTATATATGGTAAGTATCAAAATACTATTCGCGAAACTTCGCTTTCTACCGCCAATCTTACCAAAACCAAGGCGATGGAAATATCCGATTATATCAATTCTACAATCAAAACGGCGGGTACTATCAGCAATATGCTCGCTTCTGCTAACGAAAAATACGGCTACGATATGATGCCGTATATCAATCAGGCTCTTAGCAACTTGGTTTCTGAAAATCCCGAATTTAGTTCTTTTGTTGTTACTTGGGAATATTCTGAGGTTAATCCTCAATGGTTTAAGCCATACGGACGTTATGTAATGCGGTCGTATTTGCGTGATGGTTTGCCTTATATCACCACCGATACTCTCGACCTTGAAGGCGAAGTTGGCGACGAAACTTATTACCAAATGAAAACGGGAACGGTGAAAAACCTTTTTACCAATATGTATCTCAGTAGCAACGAATCGTTTATGCGCACCGAGGCACGCTATGTGTTTGCCGTTGCCACCAAAATCGAGGTTGCAGGCACTTTTGCAGGTACTGTTGCTGTAGAAATTCCCCTTTCTAAAATCGAAGAGATTCTCAACCGTCAGTCGCTTGAGCTTCAAGGCAATGTGTTTGTGCTAACCAACAACGGAAAACTTGCCATTCACCCCAATCCCGATTTTATCAACACATTTTTTAAAGATGCATACGCAGGCATCGACCAAATGGGAGGTCTTGCCCGCCAACTTAGCGACGGCACTCTCCGCACTATCGACTATACATATTCCGACCGTCATATTGGATTTTTTGATTTTTCGCAGAGCGACCATTGCCGCATCAATTTCTATCCCGTTGAGGTTAAAGACAATACCACTCCATGGGCTCTCGGCTACGAAGTTGATTATTCGGAGTTTCGCCATAAGGCTTTTAGCGGAGTCAACACCTTTATTATTATAACGTTTTTTGGACTTTTGTTGCTTGCCGTTTTTGCATATATGTTTTTGAGTTTTGCCACAAAGCCTATGCGCGAGGTAAACGGCGTATTGCAAAAGCTCCGCAACGGCGATTTCGACAAAATTTCTAAACTTGAATCTTCTGATCAGGATACTCAGAAACTATACAATTCGGTCAACTTCCTTGCCGACCGTATTATGCGTACCACAAAGTTTGCGCGTAGTATGGGTCGCGGCGACCTTGAAGCCACTTTTGATAGCCACGAAGAAAACAACGCTCTCGACTCGGCGCTTATCGAGATGCAGAAAAACCTTCTCCACGCCCGCATCGAAGAGAAAAAACGTATCGAAGAAAACGAAAAACTATCTTGGGCTCAAGAGGGTTTGGCGCAGATAGGCGAGTTTCTCCGTATGAACAACGCCGACATCAACGACTTTGCTTTCAAAATTATATCTTACCTTGTAAAATATCTTGGAGCATTGCAGGGCGCGATGTTTGTGTCGGAAGAGCGCGACGGCAAAAAGGTGTTAGAGCAGAAAGCCACCTATGCGTTCGACCGCAAAAAACAACTTACCACCACGGTAGAATTTGGCGAAAGCCTTGTAGGTCGCTGCGCCATAGAACGTAAAACTATCTATATGACCGATGTTCCCGAAGGATACCTTTATATTACATCAGGTTTGGGTGAAAAGAAACCGTCGTGCTTGTTGCTTGTGCCGTTGCAGTTTGAGGACGAAGTTCACGGCGTTATCGAAATTGCCTCGCTCAAAGAGATTGGCGATTATCAGATTCAGTTTTTCAACAATGTGGCAGAACGTATCGCGTCTACAATATCAAATATCAAAAAGAATATCAATAGTGCCGAACTCCTCAACAAATTTTCTACGCAGAGCAACGAACTTGCCCGCCGCGAAAAAGAGATTGCGGCATCGTATTCCGACATCAAAAAGGCTCAAGATGAGGTTCGCCTATCCGAACGCGAAATTGTGGCTATTCTTGATGTGCTTTCGCAAACTTCTATCATCACCCGCTACGATACCACAGGCATTGTGCTCGACCTCCGCGACAAGACTCTCGACACCACAGGTTACAAAAAGAACGATATCTTGGGTCACAACATTCGCGACGTGCTTGCCCTCACCAAAGGCGAGATTGTTACTTTCGACCTCTTTTGGAACGATATTCTCAATGGAAAAACCAAAGTACGCTATTTTACCCGTGGCAGCGTAAAATTCCGCGAAACATTCAATCTTCTCTACGACAACGACAACCGTCCGTTTAAAGTGATAAGCGTGGCAGTGCCCGAAAGCAATGTGCAGATACAAGCCGTAGAAGACAATCCCAACGCTGTTCAGACCAAGGTTATAACAGAAGAATCGCCCGAACGTGAGAATATGCAAAAATTTTAACCAAAAATTTTGTTTTTGTTGAATAAACCTTTTACTTTTGCGCCAATTTCTACATCATAACGATTATGGCGAAAAACAACTTTGTAGTAGATTACAAAACGATGACAGCAGGACGCCACGAGATGAATTTCCATCTCGACGGTGGTTTTTTTGCACAATTTGCCGAATCGGAGTTCCAAAACGGGAAAATCGACGTTGATGTAACGGCAGATATTTCGGAGTATGCGCTCAAATTTGGGTTCGACATCAGAGGAACAGTAGAAGTGGAGTGCGACCGCTGCCTTGGTATGTTCAACCTCCCGATTGAGGGATATTTTGAACTCACCGTTAAGTTTGGCGATCAGACAAGCGACCCTGCCGAAGCCGATGACGAAATCGTGCTTTCGTACGACGAGACAAAGCTCGACCTTTCGCACCATATATATGAATATATAGTGCTGAGCGTTCCGGCAAGAAGAGTGCACCCCAACGGTATCGACGGCCTGCCCACTTGCGACCCCGATATGAGTGCCACCCTCGAAGTACTTGAGGCGCACGATAATGTATTAGAAACCGACCCGAGATGGGATCAGTTGCGCAACTATGAATTTTGAAATTGTATAATTAAAAGGTATAACGTATTAAATATTTTAAAAAATGGCACATCCTAAGCACAAAACCTCGAAGACGAGAAGAGACAAAAGAAGAACCCACTATAAAGCGGTAGCACCCACCCTTACAAAATGCAGCAACTGCGGAGCCACTATCCAGTCGCACACAGTTTGCCCCGAATGTGGATATTACAGAGGCCAACTCGCTATCGACAAGTCAGCCGCTGCCGCTGAGTAGCATTATGCTGCAACAGAATGAAATTTAGACAGATGGCGGAATGTTGCGCCCTTTGCGGAATGTTCCTACATTTGTCTTTTTTGTTTTTTTCAGATAATATTTCTTTATGGCAAAGACTAACGCTGTTATTACCGGGGTAGGTATGTATGTTCCTGAGTATCGTCTCACCAACGACGAACTATCGCAGATGCTCGACACAAGCGATGAGTGGATTACATCGCACGTGGGTATCAAGGAACGCAGAATACTTAAAGACAAGGACAAGGCTACGGCTTATATGGGTGCTATGGCTATTAAAGACCTCCTTAGCAAGAAAAATATCGACCCTTTGGAAATCGACATGGTATTATGCACTACCACCACTCCTGATATGGTATTCCCAGCTTCGGGTATACAAATTTGTGATATGGCGGGATTGAAAAATGCCTTCGCATTTGACCTTCATGCCGCTTGTTCTGGTTTTTTAAACGGCTTAGTTACAGCTTCTAAGTTTATTCAGTCGGGAGTAGAAAAAAAAATTATCCTCGTAAGTTCAGAAAAAATGTCGGCTATCACCGACTATACCGACCGCAAAACCTGTCCGCTTTTTGGCGACGGCGCTGCGGCTGTGCTTTTAGAACCATCTGACGAGGAGCTTGGACTTTTAGACTATATTCTCCGTGTTGACGGTTCGGGTGTAAAACACCTCCACATGAAATCGGGAGGCTCGTTGTCGCCATCCACTATCGAAACCGTTCAAAATCGCGAACATTTTGTATATCAGGAGGGTCAACCCGTGTTTAAGGCGGCTGTTACCCACATGGCGGACGTTTCAGTAGAAATTATGGAACGAAACCACCTCACTGCCGACGACATAGCATGGCTTGTGCCGCATCAGGCTAACCTCCGCATTATCGACGCCACAGCACGACGCATGGAACTTGCTCCCGAAAAAGTGATGATTAATATCCAGCGTTACGGCAACACCACATCAGCCACAATTCCTATCTGCCTATGCGAATGGGAAAAACAGCTCCGCAAGGGCGACAACATAATCATTTCTGCGTTCGGAGCGGGTTTTACATGGGGTGCACTTTACCTAAAATGGGCTTATAACTCGTAGTGATACAGTAATTTAGTTTGATAATTAATAAAAAATAAAAATATTATGGCAAATTTAAAGGAAGTACAAGATTTTATCAAAGCCGTTTCAAGGATCGGAATTTCCGAAGTGGACATTCAGACCGATGATATGAAACTCAACGTAAAATTCCCCGCCGGCGACAAGGATATTGCCCGTGGCGAAAACTTTCAGATGCCCGCTTTCCAGATGCCTATGATTTCGGGTATGGCTCAGCAGATGGGATCGCCCATCCAGGCTGCCACCACTACTACAACTCCTATTGAGTATCGCGAAAACGCTAAGGAAGACGACAAAAAATTCCTCACAGTTAAGGCTCCTATGGTGGGCACTTTCTACCGCCGTCCTTCACCCGATAAGCCTATCTATGTTAATGTTGGCGACGAGGTTACCAAAGGTCAGGTGCTCTGCATCATCGAGGCTATGAAACTTTTCAACGAAATCGAATCTGAGGTTTCGGGCAAAATTGCCAAAATCCTTGTAGAAGAAGGCACTCCCGTAGAGTTTGACCAGCCTCTTTTCCTTATCGAACCCTAATTAAGCAAAGATAGGTTATGTTTAAAAAGATATTAATTGCCAACCGTGGCGAAATTGCCCTGCGCATTATACGCACCTGCAAAGAGATGGGCATCAAAACCGTGGCAGTATATTCCACCGCCGACCGCGACTCGCTGCATGTGAAGTTTGCCGACGAGGCTGTCTGCATCGGAAACCCACCTTCTGCTAAGTCGTATTTGAATATTCCGGCTCTTATTTCGGTAGCTGAAATCACCAACGCCGACGCAATTCACCCCGGTTATGGTTTCCTTTCGGAAAACGCCAAGTTTGCCCGCATCTGCACCGAGCACGGTATCAAGTTTATAGGTCCCACAGCCGAGCAAATCGTTATGATGGGCGACAAAGCCACTGCCCGCAAAACTATGACTGAGCACGGTGTTCCTGTAACTCCCGGCACTCAGGGATTGCTCGACACCATGGAACAAGGCAAAGCTGAGGCAAAACGCATAGGTTACCCAGTAATGCTTAAAGCCACAGCAGGTGGCGGAGGCAAGGGTATGCGCATTATCCGCAACGAAGACGAGTTTGAGCACCTTTGGAATGCAGCACGTCAAGAAGCAGCCGCATCGTTTGCCAACGACGCAGTTTACCTTGAAAAATACATCGAAGAACCTCACCACATAGAAATTCAGATTGCTGGCGACCAATACGGCAACGTTTGCCACCTCTCTGAGCGTGACTGCTCTATTCAGCGTCGTCACCAGAAACTTTTGGAAGAGACTCCTTCGCCCTTTATGACCGAGGAGCTCCGTCACAAAATGGGAGAGGCCGCCTGCAAAGCCGCTCGTGCTATCAAATACGAAGGCGTTGGCACAGTTGAGTTTCTTGTAGACGCTCACCGCAATTTCTACTTTATGGAGATGAATACTCGTATTCAAGTAGAACACGGTATTACTGAGGAAGTTACCAATCTCGACCTTATCAAAGAGCAGATACGTATTGCAGCCGGAGCAAAAATCTCTACTCGCAACTACTATCCGCAGGCTCACGCCATCGAGTGCCGTATCAATGCCGAAGACCCATTCAACGGATTCCGTCCGTGCCCGGGCAAAATCACAGGTTTGCACCTCCCCGGAGGCAACGGCATACGTGTGGATACGCACATTTACACAGGCTATCAGATTCCATCGTACTACGATTCGATGATTATCAAGCTGGTGGCAGTGGCACAAACCCGCGAAGAGGCAATAGCCAAGATGAGGAGAGCATTGTTTGAACTCGTAGTTGAAGGCGTAAAAACCACCGCTCCATTCCATTTGCAATTGATGAACGACCCACGTTTCTGCGCAGGAGAGTACACAACTAAATTTATGGAAGATTTTGAATTAAAATCTCCCGAAGAGTAGCGCGTATTTAAAAAATTATTTTTAAATTGCGCCAAAATTAACTTATATCTCTTGACAACATGGCAAAAATTGAAACTGACACAGTCAACAATACCAGTATCATCGCCTTCGGCACCGAGTTTGTGGGCGAAATCAAATCAAACGGCAGCGTACGCATTGCCGGAAAACTCAAAGGCAACATCAGCCTTACCGAGCGTCTCGTAATCGACAAATCGGGCGTGGTAGAGGGCGAAATCTCGTGCAAAGTGGCAAACATCAGCGGCAAGGTAGACGGCAAACTGTCGGTTGTAGAGTTGCTCGAACTTAAAGATACCGCAAGTGTTCACGGCG
>JAGCDD010000085.1 GCA_017651345.1 Bacteroidales bacterium
GACTGGAAATTCAGCAAGAGACATATCTGTAAGCACTCTGTCGTTGTATCTACAAAAAGATCAGACAATTAAATCTATTTTTTTAATTTCCGAGCCATATATTCTCACCAATAGCGACAGCCTGTTGGTAAACACAAATCCCGGATTTCCTATTGGATGGTATGGCAAAATTACACGTCACGAAAACACCGACACTCCCGAAATCACCAACGATTTACTCGCCACATCCACAGAGGTTTACGACCTTTATCGTGATACCAAGCACGACCTTGCGTCAAAAATTCTCGCTCTCGACATCGATGGAGAAATCACCAACACGCTTGTGTGCCTTATACCGTTTTTTCACAAAGATAAATTTGCCGGTGTAATTGGTGCCGACATCGACCTAAAATATTATCGAAACATACTCGACGAGCTGATTCCGTCAGACCAATACGTAATTATCGCCGACAAAAACGGCAAAATATTCTACTCGCGCAAAAAAGAATTTCAAAACCACTATATAACAGAAACTCTGCGTTTTACCGAGGAACAATACAATATTATGGAAAAAACCGGCGAAAACCTTTCTGCCGATATTGAAACCAACCTTGCCGAAAACGACAACCAAAGCGTTTATATTCACAACAAACGCATCTCGATACCATCCACCAACGATTTTTTTGCGCAGATCACTATCACCCCATCCATATCGCTCAAAACCGACCAATTAAAAGCAGAAGGTTCGGCGGTAATAATTTCGTTGTTGCTGCTCACTATCTTTATTATAGCAGTAATAATTATTTCGGGATACATAACCAAACCCCTCACCGCACTCCGCGATATTGTTAAACAAATTGCCGGAGGAAATTTTGAAATAGAAACAGGGTCAAACTCTCAAGCATTGCACACAACCGAATTTGATTCGATATTGCGGTCGCTCCACTCGCTCACCAACTCGCTAAAACAAACCGCCGAATTTGCATCCGACATTCGTGATGGCAACTTAGACGCTGAATATAAGGTATCTATAAAAAATAATGCAATAGGCACAGCCCTTGTTTCGATGCGCGACAGTATGATAGAAACTCGCGAAAAAGAACAAAAACGTATTGCCGAAGAAAAACGCACTCAGTGGGCTACCGAAGGTCACTCTATATTTAGTGATATTCTGCGAAACAGCGTTTCAGATATTCACAAGCTCAGCAACGCCGTTATCGACAACCTTGTACCTTATATTAATGTAAACCAAGGCGGTATCTTTATCCGCACCAAAGACCCCAACGATCAAGAAAAAGAAATACTTGAACTATATGGAGTGTTTGCATTTGGACACGAGAGGTTTCACAAGCGCACCTTGCAGTTAGACGAAGGTCTTATAGGTGCCTGCGCAATGGAAAAACACACAATTGTGCTCAACAATGTGCCCGACAACTATGCTGACATCAGTTCGGGACTTGGCAAGGCTAAGCCCAAAGCCATAATGTTTGTACCCCTTGTCTACAACGATACACTTTATGGTGTAATGGAATTTGCATCGTTTAAAGAATTTGAGCAATATCAAATATCGTTTGTTGAGCGTATTTCTGAAAACGTGGCATCTACCATTGCCAACGCAAAAATCAACGAACAAACAGCCGAGCTGCTTCAACAATCGCGTCTGCAATCAAAACAGATGGAAGAAAAAGAAGCCAACCTCCGCAGCGAAATCGAAACCCTTACAAGTCTTGTAGAAACATCTCAATACGAACTATCGCAAATAGAAAAAACTCAATATGCCCTCAACCGCACCATTATGAGCGCAGTATTTAGTCTCAAAGGTGAAACTCTCGATGCCAACCGAAAATTCTGTTTGCGTTACACATTGGATGTCAACGATATAAAGCGCAAAAACATCTACGAAATATTGCAATTGACCCTTGCCAAATACGATGACTTTAAGCGTGTTTGGGACAGCGTTAAGCAGGGCAGCACCGAAACCTACGTTTCTGAATTTAAAATCAACAATTCGATACGTAAGATCAAAAACATACTTGTGCCCATCTACAATTCTGACAACTCAGTAGAAAAAATACTCTGCCTTGCATTCGACGTTACCACACAGCTCAACACCGAAGAAGAACTCGCCAAAATACAAAAGCAATACACATCGGTAAGCGAAGAATCTAAAAACATGAAAAAGCAGATCAAGCAGTTTACCGAAGATATCGAACAGCTCAACCGCGAACTTACTGATTCTAAGCGTCAGAATGTAGAAAACCGTCAAAAATTTGACAAGGCATCTGCGTCAGAAGCATTCTTCAAGCGCGAACTCGAAAAACGCATCACCAAGTTCCGCAAAATAGAGGCTAACCTCAAAACCAAAGTTAAAAACCTTGAAACTCAATTAGAAAGCTACACAAAAAACAACAACGACGAAAACAATAACAACGACGAAAACAATAAGAATATCACTCAATAATGAAAAAACTATTTTTCTATATTATCTTTGTAACGCTCAGTATACTACCAAATATTACAAAGGCGCAAACGTTCGACTATCAGAACATTCTGAAGTTTGCCCACTATGTATATTGGCCGGAGCCTCTTCCGCAGGACACCTTTATTATATATATAGCTGCCAATTCGCCCGACCCCTTAGACAACATTACCAACGAACTTAAATCACAAAAATTCAACGATAAACCCATTTCTTTACGCATCTACACCGACCAAACAAATATCGAAGACGCCCAAGTAATATTCTTTGACCACACAGCCAACATCTCTAACGAAATTTTAGAAGGAAAACTAAAAAAAATGAAGATTTTAACGCTATCGAATAACAAAAATTTATTAAATTACGGCTGTATGTTTTTTATAGAACAAAAGGCAGCAAGTACCGACTATCTATTTAAAAAAGAGACCATTATAGATTCCGGATTAATGTTTAGAGCAACGCTTCTGAGCCCCGGTCACCAATATATTGATTAAATAAAAAGACGAAACAGACACATCATGAATCCTTTTGCTAACCTACCGATAAAAAGCAAAATTACCATCGGAGTAACCGCGGCGGTAATCATTTGCGCCATATTGTGCTACATTTGCAGCACTGCCGTACTCAGTACAGCAAACAGAAATGACTTTGAAACCAAATTTGAAGGCATTACCAAAATGTTTGCCGATGATGGAGTGGGCTGTCTTCCCATGCGGCAAATAGAAGACCTCAAAGTTAGATGCGAGAAATACAAATCGTTTCCCGCAATTGAGTTTGTGCAATTCTACGACGCAGACCAGAAACAGTTTTACAGCCACACATACGCCAACAACAAAGACTTTACCCCACCGCCTACTTTTGAACCCAAAAGTACTTCGCGTTTCGTCGATGGATACCTCATCATTACAAAACCATGCATCTTAGACAAAGATATTGTAGGATCGGTATATGTTGAAATATCTACAGCCGAGCTTTCTACTCGCAAGATGAACTACTTTGTGGCAATGTTTTTAGGCACAATATTCATCACCTTGCTGATAATGCTGATCAGTTCGCGGTTGATTTCTAAGCCCCTCGCCTACCCTATTAACCAACTTACGGAGCATATCAAGAAAGCAAACGCCACCAACGACTACACCCAGCAAATCAACCTGCCCAACAACCACGATGATGTGGCAGAACTCTACCACGAGTTTGACAAAATGACCCAGCTCATCGCCAAAACCGAGGCGGAACGCCAAAAAGCCGTGCTGCAAGAAAAAGCCACCAACGAGATTTACACTAAACTGAGCATGAACGCCTTTGAGGCACTTATCGTAACCGACGAAAAAGTAAAAGTAATATCGCTCAACCCTGCTGCCGAAAAGCTCACAGGATACACCAACGAAGAAGTGCAAGGTATGCCATTGCTCAACCTGCTCCAACCCGAACAAAGCCGTCGTGCTTTTGCCGAGGCTGAGGTCAAGAAATTCCTCGAAACAGGCTCGTGCAAATACACCGAAGCTCCGTTTGAGGGCTATTGCGTCAATAAATTCGGCGAAAAATACATTGCCGACATGACTGTGTCGTATTACGATACCGACACCGCCAAAGGATGCGCCCTCACTATCCGCGACATCACCAAACGCAAACAATGGGAAAAAGAACTAATAGAAGCCAAACAAAAAGCCGAAGAATCTGACAAACTAAAATCGGCATTCCTTGCCAACATGAGCCACGAAATACGCACCCCGATGAACTCAATTATCGGATTTTCAGAGCTTTTGGCAAAAACAAGCGGACTTACAGGTTCTAAAGCAAAATACTTAGACCTCATCGTAAGCAGCGGCAAAAGCCTGCTCAACCTCATCAACGACATTATCGACATTTCTAAGATAGAGGCAGGACAACTAAAAGTTAAGACGCGCAAACAGCCACTCAACCCAATGATGAACGAAATCTATATTTCGCAATATCAGATAAATAACATCAAAGAAAAGGGAATTGGCTTTACCGTTAAAAACTCGGTAGAATCTGACGAATTCCAAATCGAAACCGACCCATTCCGTTTCAAACAGGTTATCAACAACTTGATAACCAACGCAATGAAATTTACTGACAAAGGTTTCATCGAGTTTGGCTACCGATTCAACACCCCCGAAGAACTGCTCTTTTATGTAAAAGACACTGGACAAGGCATGCCTCAAGACAAGATCAAAGTAATATTTGAACGTTTTGGTCAAATAGAACAAAAAGGCGACAAAAACCAACAAGGCACAGGTCTTGGACTTGCCATATCTAAAAAACTTGTAGAACTACTCGGCGGCAAAATGTGGGTAGAAAGCGAAGAAGGCAAAGGCAGCACATTCTTCTTTACTCTTCCTTACGACCCTGAACTCAACACAGCCGACGAATACGGAGCATCAGGCTCGTCGGACGATGCCGAAGTTACCCTCAATGGTAAAAAAATAATGGTGGCAGAAGACGAAGAAATGAACCGCATGTTAATGAACGAAATTCTTGCCGAAACAGGCGCAGAGATAATTTGGGCAGAAGACGGCGGACAAGCTGTGGAAATAGCAAAAAGCAGAACAGACATCGACTTGATACTTATGGACATAAAGATGCCTGTAATGGACGGTTACGAAGCCACACGTGCCATTCGTGAGTTCAACAAAGATATTATTATTATAGCGCAAACCGCCTACGCCCTTAGCGACGAAAAAGAAAAAACCATTAAGGCAGGTTGCAACTACTATCTTACCAAACCGCTCAACATCAGCCTTTTGATGAAAGTGCTTGGCGGATTCTTAAAAAAGAAGAGTTGAGCAAGACAGATATATTTGTAGGACGCGAAAAAGAACTCCACCGTATGCACAACCTCTACGAGCAGGTGTGCAACGGTAAGGGGCAGATTGTGCTCATAGGTGGCAAATCGGGATGCGGCAAATCGGCTTTGGCAAAAATGTTTGCACAGAAAACCGCCGCCGTATCTATGTGCACCACAATATCGTTCAAATGCCGTTGTGCAAGCGAGGCATTGTCGTATGGCATGCTTTACCACACTCTTACGCAGCATAAGCCATCCAAAGAGCAGCGCGACAGCTTTGCAAAATATTCGCCCGACGAAGCGGCTGACTTTTTTTTCAAATATCTGCAAGACAGTTCGTCAGAGAATCCAACAATAATCATCGCCGACGATTTTCAATACTGCAATCCCGACATTTACAATATGATATACGCTCTTGCACAGCATATTGTAAGCAATAATTGCAAAATCATGGCTGTGGTGGCGTACAATATGGCAGATCAGGTTATCAAGGCAGACCCGCTCATCAACCGCATCTCGCGCGACCTGTTTCCAATAAAAATAGGCAGCATCACCCAAGCATGGAAAACAGGAGGATTTTGCGAACTCGTTCCCGAGCCGTTGAAACTATCTGACACAGCCGACCTGATATCCACAATGTTTACTGGCAACGAGTTTCCGTCAGACACTGCCAACATAATTCATTCTGTTACACAGGGCAATCCCGCATTTCTTACAGGTTTGCTCAACTATATGCAGCAAAACGGCGACATCAAGCAAATAGACGGCAGATGGATAATTGATAATCTGAACTTCTATTCAAACGCTAATCATTTGCAAGACGTTTTGCCTAAGCCTATTGCACATTCAAAATACCGTTACACAGCCGTCAAGGAAAATGGAATAGGCAATCCCAAAGAATTATTAAACAAGACGATAGCGGCAGTACAAAAGCCATCAATGCCCGAGGCTGTGAAACTCGCCGACAAAACTTGGAACGCTTTAGCTCATTACCGCTCGTCGGAAGCCGTTTGGGAATACCGCGCCACTTCATTACAAGCCAAATACCTTGCCCTATCATGGCTCGGATATCACAAAGAGGCTCTCGAATGTGGAACGGCATTGCTCGGCTGCTCAAAAAAATTAGACAACAAATACTACTTAGTGGCAGGTTATTACTTTGTAGGTCAAGAATATCTATACCTTTCGGATCACGACAAGGCTATAAAATACATACAAAAAGCAATCGACTATCTCAAAGGAAACCCAAATCATCCCGCATTAGCCGACTGCTACTATGCTTTGGGCAAGGTGTACCTCACCCGAAACAACCATACTTCTACAGACTATTTTTTGAATCTCGCGCTCAAAGGCTACACCGAAAAAAAAGACGAAGACAAGCTTGCTCTGGTGAAAATAGACCTTGCCACACACAAACGTTCAGGTAAAGACAATGCAGGTGCGTATTTGCTACTCAAGGAGGTGATTGATTATTGCACCAAAGCCGTTAAGCCGCACATTCTTGCCAAAGCGTATATCAATCTCGGACTATCTTACGACAACGACAACCGTTTTGCCGAAGCAAAAAAATACTACACAGAGGCTCTCAGACTATGTTTCCACACTGGCGACCGCATCAACCTTGCCAACTGCTACAACAATATGGGTCTGTCGAAAAACTCTCAGAGCAAATTTGCCGAAGCGTTGGCATACTTTCACAAAGCATTGGAAATCGACCGTATGCTTGGCAATACTGCCAAGATATCAATAAGTTACAACAACATAGGTCTTGCGCTGCTCAACAACGGCGACATCAACGGTGCCGAAAAATATTTCAACGCTGCATTAGAGAATGATTCAAATGCGCCCAACAAGTATGGCATTGCATTAACATACAGCAATTTAGGTGCACTATATTCGCAAAAATCCGAAACCGAGACTGCTCTTCGGTACTACAAATTAGCCCTTAAAGAAGACCACGCCAACAACTATATTGAAGGAATGATAGCCGACTACAACGCTATTGGCAACATTCATTACGGCAACGAAAATATAGAAGAAGCAATACAGTGCTTCAACAAATCGCTTGAACTTTCGCAGCAAAGCAACGACGATGCTGCTCTTGCTGCTGTATGCAACAATATTGGAAACATATATTTTGCTCAAAAAGACAACGAAAACGCCACACAGTATTACACCGAGGCACTCAACATCAACACTCGCATTGGCGACAACGCCGCCGCTGCGCTCAACTACTCTAACCTCGCCAACATCTACGAAGAGCAAAACAATGCCGCACGTGCCGAAACCTATTACGACCAAGCCATTGAATTATATCACAAAGCGAAACTCAAGGATCAAGAAGCCTACAATCTGAGTTCGCTTGCTATGCTCTATTATCGCAACAACAAATACAACAAAGCCAAAGTTACATACCTTCACGCCGCCAAACTATACAAAAACATCAACAACACAAAGGAATACATCCGCATGATTACCTTTGCCGGCGACTCTATGCGTATGCTATCCGAATACAAAGAAGCTCAAAAACTTGTAGAAGAAGCAATAGAGTTGAGCCGAAATTTAGGCGACACCCACTCCGAGGCTCTTGCCGATGGCACTATGGCTTGTTTGTATACCGAAATGTACGAATATGAACGTGCCGTAGATTATTACAAAAAGGCAATAGAACTATACCGAAACGACAACGACCTTGAAATGTACGCTGATATGCTGTCGGCACTTGCCTACCTACACAACGACAACGGAAACACCGACGAGGCTCTGTTATGTCAGCATCAGGTAATCGACACCTACCGACAAATTGGCAACACCGAACTATTAGCGGCTTCGTATGCCGAAATGGGCTTGTTCTACGAAGAAAACAATTACGAACAATCGGCGGAAAACTACATATTGTCGGCTCAACATTACAACATAGCCGACAAACCCGGACGACAAGCAGACGCACTAATACACGCCGCCGACGCGCTTATGCACACACAAAACCGTGGCAAAGGGTACGAATGTCTCACCTCGGCTGTGGATATTCTGCAAAAGATGAAGCAAGAGCACGGCGAAGAAGTGTCAGAATCCGACATCAACGACAAACTTGTGCAGGCATTCACCGCCATTGCCGACTACTTTTTTGAAAACAAAGATTATTTTGCGGCGGTGGCAAATTACACCACTGCATTAGATATCAGCGCAAAAACAGAATCGCACACACGCACCGCCTACATCTGCAACAATATCGGATATACTTACGACACAATAGGTTACTTTAATCGCGCCCTCGAATACTACAACAAGGCATGCCAAGAATACGACCAAGAAGAATTTAAAAGCGAAGGCCTATTCAACAACCTTAAAAACGTAGCACTTATGTACGAGCGTTTAGGCAACGACAAAAAAACTACAGAGTATTACCGCAAGGCTTTCGACACTTTTGAAAACAAATTTCACATAGATATTTCCGCACTTGCTGGCTGCGCTCTTTCGGCTGCCAACGCTATTTTTAATTCAAATGGCGACATCGAAACTGCCACACAATACTATCAAAAGGCACTTCACCTTTACAAAAAAGACGACAACAACAAAGGAATCATCAATACATTGCTTAGCAGAGCAATTTCCAACGCTATTGTAAATCGCGACAGTGAAGCCTTATCGCTTGCAAGTCAGATTATGCGCATATTTGACATTGCTTCTGACATCGAAACAAAATGCAATGCTCTCCGCGCTGTGGCTCAGATACATATCAAACTCGGAAACTTAAACGATGCGGTAAAATATTATCAACAGGCATTAGACATACTGTTTGCCCGCGACCTTTGGGATGCTGCCGCCCACCAATATTATAACATGGCAACGCTTTTTGCCGAGCACTGCGGCAAGATGGCGGCTACTATCGATTTCAACGGTAGCACGCTAACTATCTACAATTTCATTTCAAAATTGATGTCAAATGCTGTGGAACTCGCCAAAACCGAAAAAGACATCGAACTTGAAATACAGGTGCTTTCGTCGCAAGCAAGGTATAATGTGCAGTGCAACGAAAAAAATCTCGGACTTGAATATATGACCAAGGCAGTGGAAGTGGCAGGTGGTACTGGCGACCCCGAAACCGAAGCCGCTACCCTATTAGAAATGGCCGACTTTCTTATGCACTACTATAGACAATTTGACGGAGCCGAGCAATGCATCAACCGTGCTATTTATAATTTAGAACCTTTAGGAAATTATCATATTAACTTAGCGTTGGCCCGTGTACTTAAATTCGTAGCACTTGTTTTTCAACAAAAGTACGACGAAGCCTACAATATATTCAAGTTGTATTCTCAGATATTTGCAGGTTACATAAAAAACATACCTATGCTTCTACCCGCACTACAAGAGTTTCACAACCATTATGGACCTAAATAGTTTGCATTATTATGGCTTTTGCTTACCTTTGAAAAGTGAACAATAATTATTCATTTTTTTACTAATTTACATATTATCAATGGCTTATGAAAAGATTGCTATTAT
Source organism: Bacteroidales bacterium (assembly GCA_017651345.1). Classification (GTDB taxonomy): domain Bacteria; phylum Bacteroidota; class Bacteroidia; order Bacteroidales; family UBA3824; genus UBA3824. The sequence continues at coordinate 9,777 of JAGCDD010000085.1, forward strand.
TACTTTCGATATCATTTATGATAATCACTGCCTGCAATAACAATATGGGTTATATGGAAGAAGATAATATTCCAATGATTGAACCTGTATATACAACAGATACCACAAAAGAGATTTTTTTCAGTTCCTCTGAAATCGGATTATTATCCGAAATGGTCAATGGCACCACGAAAATAGACAAGGATTCCGCTATTAAGGTGGCATTAAAAATGATAGGATACAACAAACCTATGTCCAAAAGTGGTGTTTCGGTAACTGCATTTGGCACTCCGAGTAATAGATTAACGAAATATACAAATCCAATAGATTTTGACACCACACTATATGTCATTAATTCACACAATGGTGGTTTTGCCGTTGTTTCTGCGGATGTACGTATACCAGAACAGATTTTAGCGTTTTCAAATACTGGCAACCTTTTATTAGACAATGATAATCCTGCATTTACCATATTTCTTAACTATGCCAAGGACTATGCTGCATCGTGCATATTCAATACTCAAGAACAACAAGATTCAATAGAAAACTCTATTTATGATAAAATTGGAATTAATCCAAACACAATTAAATCCCATTCATTATCAAAAGCTAAGCGACTTTTACAGAAGATTTTACTTACAAACCTATGTAATACTCAAACAACCGTAGAAACCACAGCTGAGTTGAAACCGCTTCTAAATACCAATTGGTACCAAACATCTCCGTATAATGAAAAAGTCGGAGGATCGTGTCCCGACAGTACAAAATATAAAGCAGGTTGTGTGGCTGTTGCTACGGCACAACTTATCACATATTGGCGGCATCCTCAAATGATGAATAATATTATTTTTAATTGGAATATGCTTAACAATGAAACTAAAGTTGGCACTTATGACTATAACGATCAAGCGGCAACTTTGATAAAAATTGTAGGTCAAAGTATCAAAACAGACTATGGTTGTTCTAATAGTTCAGCAGACCCTTGCAGTTCGTTACATCTCTTATGGTATTTAGGATATA
>JAGCDD010000086.1 GCA_017651345.1 Bacteroidales bacterium
CGGCGGCTCCGGCGGCAACTCCCGAAGAAGAAGACGGCGAGGAAATTTTGAATGTGGCATAATACCTGCGGTCAACAATTTGGACAGTTGAATAATATTTTGCAGCGCCTTCCGACATCTTCATATCAATAGTCTTTACGAGTTTTGCATTTACATAAAAGAGGATTTGATTCTCATTACCAACAACTTTTGCTCCAATGGTGTCAGAAAAGTCGTAGATAAAGTTGAGCGTACCGTTGTCCATATCAGGGTAATTAGCGGCAAAATCGTATGTGTTTTTGGCGCGGACAAGGTCGTTGTAGGTTTCTATCGGTTTGTTGATCATATTAAGCCCTCCGAATAATTAAACTCCACATTCTGAAACGGCAGGTTAACAGCCGCTATGTGGTAGTATGCGTTGTTTTTTTGTTTAATATAATGGTAATCACGTAGATGCGTGGTGGTAAAGAATATATTGTTGGGATACTCTTTCGATAGGTATTTTTTGTAACTCTTTAAAAAGTCGGTGATGTTGTAGACGTAAAAACCTTCGTCCTCGCAATCCTCCAAAACATATTTGTAAACTTGCAAAGTAGCCACGTGCTTTTGTTTCAGACGTTGTTCGTCGCCATACACGTGACAGTCGCCACTGAGGAGTTGTATAAACAGGGCGTTGTTTTGCGGATAGTCGCTTTCGGCTTCGAGCACCTCCTTGCGCACACGGATAAGCACGTCGAAACCTTCGAAAATCTGGATAATCTCGCGGCAGTTTTTGAGCAGTTGCGATTGCAATGGATAACGCTCGCCGCCTACTTCGAGTAAAAACGAATCGGGGTCGTAGATATATTTTAGATGCGGATCCTTGTTGATAAGGTCTAAGAGCGAGTTTTCTTGATAAACCACCGGCTTAAAATCCTTGGCAAGGTCGGGATGAACCTTCAAGAGATAGTTGAAAGCAGTGTCCGACGGGTTAGTGTCGGGCGAATAGTTGCGGTTTTTGTATAATTCTTGTTGCAACAGGCAAGTGTAAGATTTGGCAGAATGGTAAACATTCTTTACAAACGGACAGCCTGTTTTGCACAAATATAGATACTGGCAGGCGGCACATTCGGGGCTGAAACCTACATTGTTGTGTGCCGCAAGAATTTTTGAAGTGGCTGCGTTAAGTATCTCGTCAACAGTGTTTTGATAGATGTTACCGTAAAGTAACTCTTTGTGACCTTGACCACGCACGCAGGAATAGATGTCGCCGTTTTTCTCCAAAAGGAAGAATTTTTCGCCGCAGATGTCGCAGTTGGTGCAGTAGTCGGGACTAAACTCATTGAACCACGCACCGTTAACGCCCTTATCTAAATCCGTTCCATCAAATTCGCGGTGCATACGGTTGAAAAACTCCACCTGGTCGGTCTCGCTCAGCGGATGAAGAAGTCCGTTGGAGTTGTAGTCGAACCCGATCATAAAGTTGAAATCGTTCATATCCAGGCACGTGGACCTGTGGAGAAACTTTATGTCGTTGATAATGTTGTCGATCTTGGCGTAATGCTCGGCAAATATGGTGGCAGACACTTTTTTCTTGTTAGGAATATCGCGCAAAAGTTCAACGTTTTGCAGTATTCTATCTAAAGTAATTCTTCCGCCCTTGGTAACACGGAAATGATTGTGCAGCGAGAGCGGCAGGTCGAGGCTTCCGCTTATCGACACGTTATACTGCTTGATGGTGTCGATATGGCGGTCGATAGAATATAGGTTGGTCTTGATATGCGGACGTCCCACACGGAATCCTGCCGTGGAGATAGTTTCGTAATTATCCTTGTAATAATCGTTGATAAACTTGATAACGTCGTGAAAATCCTCTTGCGACAGCGTGGACACCTCGCCACCGTGTAGCGAAATATTAAAAGGCATCACATCAGACTCTCGGAGTTTGTTGATAGCAAACTGCAAGGTTTCCAAAGGTTTGTATTGCTGCATACGGTCTTTGGTATTGTCTTCGAGGTAGCAATACCTGCAAGCCATATCGCAAGCCAATGTAGGGACGTATAGTAGATGGATAAATCTCATTTTCGGTTGATTATTAATATCGTTCTACTTCGGTTGGCGAATTTTTGAAAACCTTGTCGGCAAGGGTGCAGTTTTTTGGTATCTTAGCGGTTTTAAGATGCTCACATTCGCGGAACGCAGAACCTCGTATTTCCTCAACCAACGGAGGAATCACCACTTCGGTCAACCTTGTGTAGAAAAAAGACCGTGAGCCTATGCGTCGCAACTGCGAACCTTCTTCAAATTTCAACTCCTCTAACGATGTGTAACTAAACGCCTGTTCGCCAATGCGTTCCACTGAGGCGGGTATTGTGATAGTGGATATTTCAGTATGTGAAAAACAATAGGCGTGTATCTCGGTGATATTTTTAGGAAGAGTGATTTTCAAGATATTACTGCAATTGTTAAACGCATATCCGCCAATAGAATCCATCTGTTGCGGCAAGTCGTTGATACGCAGTTGCCAACAATCATTAAAAGCGTATCCGCCGATATAGGCCAATTCTGGCGGAAACTCCACACGTTCCAAACGGCTACATTCGTTAAAGGCGTATGCTCCGAGCGATTTTAGGCTTGTAGGCAGGTTGATTGTTTGTAAATCTTCGCACCCATCGAAAGCGTGACCACGGATAATGGTGATAGTGTTGGGCAGGGTAACATTCTCCAACGCAGTGCGCCTGAATACATCGCCACGTATACCAGTAACAGGCTTACCGTCAACAGTTTCGGGAATCACAAGTTCTTTGTTGTTGATCAGTCCCTCGGTGTAGAAACGCACGTGCACGCCATCGCCGGTTTCCTCGTAAAAAACGTGCGGATTGAGAAACATCGCCAATGGAATAACCAACGTAAAGGCAATCATAATAATACGCCGAAGCCATTTTTTGTCGGTGCACTTGTCGAATAGTTGCGGGGCTATCACATCAGAGAACTTTTCACGCGGACGTCGCTTTATCTCCATTTTGAGAAAATTCACTGTATCAGACTTTTGAAACTTACGCCAAATCAATAGGTTGATAGCAATAAGCACCACTGCTACCCAATCAGCATAGTGGAAAGTGCGGAAAAGCACTATAATAATAAGGTTGATGGGCGCCGAGATAAAAGTGGCGGTCATCTTCTTTTTCTCAAACTGCGCCAGGGTATGCTTCGATGTGTCGAAACCGATTTTCTCGCACTCGCGCTGGATAAGTCCATTAAGAATTGCGTCCTCCGACTTCAAAAACAGCGGGTCGATAACCTGCTGAGGCTGAGTTTTTGGTTGTTCTTGCGGTATTGGTGGTGGTGTGTTATCTGCCATATTATTTCAAAATATAAAAGTTATACAACGCAAATATATGCATTTTTTTTGATTAAACACAAAATGATTTTTTTAAACTAACCCCGCAAAATACATCGGCATATATTGAACCATACCTTCTTTATTATAATCCTTGGTGTAAAGGAGAATCCTCTCGCCAATCCGAGAGGAAAACTTTTCGCTAAAAAGGTCCAAAGACTTGTGCGTCTTATAGCCCGACGACTTCACCTCAATAGGTATCAGTTTGTTGCCACGGGAGAGTAGAAAATCAACTTCGTAGTTGTGTTTTTCGTTTTCGGTTGGAAAAGTGTAATAAAACAACTTATTGCCCGAGGCGGTGAACATCTGAGCAGCAAGGTTTTCGTAAATATAGCCGAGGTTTGCTTCAAGTTTATCGCTCAGAAGTTTCTCATAAATAATGTTTTCGGTGTAATCCTTGTCCCAAAAACAGAGCGTTACAAACAGACCTGTGTCGGCAATAAAAATCTTGAAGGCATCAAGCGATTTGTGAAGGCTTAGTCCAACATTAGGGTCGGTGCAATGGTACGAAATGTTGATTGTACGACTTTCGCACATCTCCGAGATAATAACATCGGTATTATCGGTGCGACGACTGCCAATCGCCGACGAAATCATATAGCGCGAAGCGTTGCCCGAAAGTTGCGCAGGAATATCCTTAAAAATCAGGGATGCCCTTCCCGACGAATCAATCTTGTGAAAATCGGTGTCGTAAAGTTTTAATATTTCCCGCTTTACCTTGTCCACTTGTTGCAAATTGTTGTATTCCAAATAGGCATTCACTGCCTGTGGCATACCACCCACAAGCATATAAAGACGCAAATCGCGCATCCAACGTCGATGAAGTGCTTCGCCAACGGGTCGTTTCATCTCAAATACCTGCCTCATCTGCGATGGAGTTACATCATTGCCCAACGCCCAATAAAACTCCTCAAAATCCATAGGATTGAGGGTCATACTCATCTCCTCGCTCGGAATTACAATGTTTTGGACATTTTTGCGAATCGAAATCAACGAACCCGTCTCAATATAATCATAACGTCCGTCCTTGACCAAATGCTTGATTGCTTGCCGTGCCTTCGGTTCGTTCTGAACCTCATCAAAAATAATAACAGATTGTCGTTCAATCAATTGTATCTTAAAAATACCTTGGAGTTTAAAGAAGAAGAAATCCAAATCGTTGATGTCATCAAACAACTCCCTTACCTGCAACGACGACTTTGAAAAATCAATCAAGATATACGACTTGTATTCGTTTTTGGCGAAATTTTCCGCCAATGTTGACTTTCCAACACGCCTTGCGCCTTCTATAAGTAAAGCATACTTACCTTGCCATTGTTGCTTCCATTGAAGCATTTCGGAGTATAATTTACGTTTGAATATCATAACATACCAACTATTTCATTTTCAGTGCAAATATAATCAATATTGCAGTTTTCTCAAACATAATTTCGTCAAAAACTGCAATTTTCTCAAAATTTATTTCGCCCAATAGTGCAGTTTTCTCAAAATGTTGAGTGCTGCTCTTTTTGGGGCACTTGGGAAAGGGAATAGAGAAAAATTTCTGCCAGAGCAAAAAAATCATAAAAAGGGAGTCGCCGTGCGTATAGTTTTTTTAATTTTGCGGTTAGAAAAAATTAAACAAAATTAAGTAAAATCATTATAATAATGGAAAAGAGTAAGATAATAAAACTCGCAATCGCATTGGGTATTCCAATGATTATTGCGCTTCTGCCAGGAACGGTTTTCCCGTTCGACATTTCGGTGGTGGAACAGCGCATTGTGGCAATTTTCGCATTTGCCGCGTTGATGTGGATTCTTGAACCTATTCCTATTTGGACCACATCGGTAAGTATCATGGTGTTAATGTTGCTCACAACTTCTACAAGTATGTTTAAGCCTCTGTGCTATGTGCTTACTCCCGACGGGAAAATTCCTACCGAAGTAGATCCCGATTTCGGAAAAATAATTCCATTCAAAGATATTATGGCAACATTTGCCGACCCTATCATCATGCTCTTTATGGGTGGATTCGTGTTGGCGATTATTGCAAGCAAGTATAAATTAGACGCAGGTATCGCCAAGGCTATTCTCAAACCCTTCGGCACAAAGTCGCCGATGGTGCTTTTGGGTTTTATAGTGGTAACTGCTGTTTGCTCTATGTTTATGTCGAACACCGCCACCGCCGCTATGATGCTTGCTATCCTCTCGCCGGTTTTGGCTACTCTTCCCGCCACAGGAAAAGGACGTATCGCATTGGCGCTTTCAATTCCTATTGCAGCCAACGTGGGCGGTATCGGTACTCCTATCGGAACACCTCCCAACATGGTGGCTATGAAATTCTTAACCGATCCTGAGGGTCTCGACCTCAGAATCTCGTTTGGCGAATGGATGCTCTATATGGTTCCGCTCGCTTTGATTATCCTCGTTATCGCGTGGTTTATCTTGCTGAAGATGTTCCCCTTCACTCAGAAAACCATCGAAATACATATCGAAGACGGTTTCCACCTCAAGGACACCAAATCGTGGATTGTGCTTATCACATTTATAGTTACCATTCTCCTTTGGGTAACCGAAAAACTCACAGGTATCAGCTCTAACGTTGTTGCTTTGATACCGTTGGCCGTGTTTGCCGTAACAGGCATCTTCACAAAAGACGACCTCAAAAAAATCGACTGGGATGTACTTTGGCTCGTTGCCGGCGGCTTTGCAATCGGAGTTGGTCTCGAAAAAACAGGACTCGCCGAGCACCTTGTACAAGCCATTCCGTTTGGCAGTTGGCCCACAATGCTCATAATCATCGGTAGCGGACTTCTCTGCTGCGTAATGAGTACATTTATGAGCAACTCTGCCACAGCAGCACTTTTGATTCCTATCCTCCTGGCAGTTGGCAAAAGCATACTTCCGCAACTTGAACCCTACGGCGGCATTTCTACACTCCTTATCGGACTTGCTCTCAGCGCATCGTTTGCAATGGCATTACCGATTAGCACACCTCCCAACGCATTGGCTTACGCCAAAGGCTTTATCAAACAAAAAGATATGGCTTTGATAGGAATTGTGGTAGGTGTAATCGCCATCGCCCTTGCCTACGTTGAATTAATATTATTCAAAGGGTTGTAGATTATAAACTACACTTTATATAATAGACGCGGCGAAGATTTTTTCGCCGCGTTTTTTTTATAGTTGAAAGAATTATTATCGGGCGGAATTTGAGAAAAAAATGCAAATTCCGCCCGATAATATTGCATGTTTATAATAAATGATGTATATTTGCAGTATATAACCAATTAAACTACAACAAAATGGAGGCTTCTATTTATTCACCCACCATAGCACCTCTTTGGCCATCGTTAAAAACTCTTAGCGAGAATGCCAAACTTGAACTCGTTTCGCTGTTGATTAATTCATTACGAGGAGTAAAGGCTAATACAAAAGATACCACCGAAGAAGAATTAGACAAAAACTTTCGCTCACTTGCAGGATGTTGGGCCAACGATAAAGATGACGATGACATAGAGTATATCATCAAACAAAATCGAAACGGTAGAAACGAAAACCGAAACGTCGCAAATTTTGACTAATATGGCTAAATATATACTTGACACAAATATTTGCATCGAATACTTTAAAAAGCGTAACGGTGTAGCCGAGATAATGGCAAAATACAACCGCAAAGATTTATGTATAAGCGAAATAACTTACGCAGAACTTCTTTTTGGAGCATTGCACAGCAAAAGTGTGGATAGACACCTTAAAGAGGTGAACGACCTAAAAAACGACATAGATATTATTCCTATTTCAGAAGCCATTAAAGACTACGCAGAAATTAGACACCACTTGGCAAGCGAAGGACGTAATGTAGAAGATTTTGATATTCTTATAGGTGCTACTGCAAGGCATTTCAATTTGATAGTGGCTACCGACAATGTAAAACACTTTTCGTTAATGCCAGAAGTTAGTATCGAGAATTGGGTGAATAGATAATTTTATTTTCCTTCCCCGCTCCTCAATTTCCCCGGTGTAACGCCCAAATGTTGCCTTACATATTTGCCAAAAAACGATGGGCTGGGGAAATTTAAGATATCGCATATTTGCTTGATACTGAGGTCGGTGTCGCGGAGATAGTAGCGGATGTTTTCTATCGCCTGACCCGTTATCCATTCGAGAGGGGTTTTGCCAGAATGTTTTTTGCAAATAATGGTGAGGTATTTGGGCGTAATGCACAATTGCTTAGCGTAATACTGCACACTGCGATTGCGCACATCGCCCGAATGTAATAGGTTGAGAAAACGCTGAAAATATACCGACGGCGAAGAACGCATTTTTACCGAAGGGTCGCTAACATTCTTGTTAATAGAGGCTTTCATTGCCCCACATAATGCCAACATTGCCGCTCGCAGTAGCGATTGAATTACTTCGTTGCTATAATAAATATGATTGGGACCGCACTCCATTACAAGTTTTAGCATAGAATAAAAATGGTCGTAAAAGAGTATGGCGTCATCATCGAGAGTTAAAATATTGTTGCGGTGAATGTACATAGTTTCGTTCCAAATGCTGATTTTTTCGTGGAGGAAACTCTGCAACATTCTATCAGAAAAGAACATAGCCTTCAACTTAAAGTCGGGACTAAGCATAAGGTCGGTGATAATGGCATTTTTGGGAACAACAGCCACTTGGTTTTTGTTAAGTTCCACCTTGTTGGAGTTCATCATTGCCGTAACACGTCCCGAAGTGCACACAGCAATACCATTGAGAGAAATATGAGCCGAGCCAAATTCGGCAAACTGCTGCACATCGTCTACAACAACAATATCGTTGTCGCTGTAACTTACTTTTATACAGTCGTTATCGGTAAGGCTTTGGAGGGTTACTTCTTCTTGGTGCATTGGTATCGATTCAATTTTAATGCAAAGAAACTAAATTTAATTGTAAAATATCAGGGTAGATTATTTTTTTGAATGTTTTTCCCGAAAGAGGGTATTCTTTTTCGTCATTTTTTGTATCTTTACAGCGAAATGCATAATCTGAATTAGCAATGGAAAATAATAACAGAGAAGTGATATCGTTGATAAGCAAAACTGTTCGCTCTGCCGACCCTACTGCCGAAGCCATCTTATTTGGTTCCCGGGCACGTGGTGACGCACGCTCCGATTCAGATTGGGATGTTGTTATCATTGTTGATACTCCCGAAGTGTCGCAAACACAGTTTAAAAAACTCAGTTACGATATTTGGGTAATGGGTCTTGACCGTGGAATGGAAATTAATCCATTGATATATACCCGCCAACAATGGGATAATTCGCGACCCACATTGTTTAAGTACAACGTAATGAAGGATGGCATAAGAATATGATGACAGACCAAGAAAGGCGCGAAATAGTTTTGTACCGTTTGGAAAAGGCTGCTAATACATTAGAGTACGCTCAACGTAATTTAAATTATGGTATGTATAGCGTTGCCGCCAACAGACTTTACTATGCCTTTTATTATGCCGCAAGTGCATTGCTTATAAGTGTAAAAATTGAAGCACATAGTCATTCAGGAGTACAGTCGATGATGCACCTTCATTTTGTTAAAACAGGAAAACTCTCTGAGGATGATGGCATTCTTATGCGGCGTTTGTTTGTTATGCGGCAGTCATCGGATTATGAAGATTTTGTTGATTATCAGAAAAATGATATTGAACCGTTATTTCCATTAACAGAGGCACTTATTAATAAAATAAAGGGATTTGTAGAGATATAATAAACCCATCACACCTACATCGAAGGGATGAGCAGTGTGAGGGGTTATTAGAAATACTTTCTTAGAGACGTTGATATAATGATATTATTTATTCGTTGTTATAGGAATAGACAAATCACTATTCATTAATTATTTTTTGGATTCTTGCTTTCATTTTTTCAAAATGTACGCACGTGAGACAGAAACCTTTCATCATAGGATTACTCATATCTCTTCCAAATGGTGCGTATTGTTTTGCAGGTAAATGCTTGGCTTCGTTTAGATTTTGTTCAAACCCGCCAGTCATAAGATGTGTCTTTACTTGAAGATACTCTAAATCTCTGTAAGTGATTTTCACTCCACCTTCCTTCACATCAATGGCAGCAACAAAATGAACGTGAATTTTAGTATCTGCCGTAACTTTTAGGATTACACCAACCGACTCAGAATAATAATTAATTGTTATACGTTTGGTGTCATCATAAAAAGTAATGTTTTTGGTATCCTTCGATGATAGCCAATCCTTTATTCCGGCATAAATGTCGTCTGTGGTTTTTCCCGAATAACTTATGGTTTCGGTGCGTTCCACTTCTCCTTCGTCATTAATAACGAAAACATCTTTTTGATTTTCAACGGCTTTATCATATTTTAACTTGCCGTCAGTTTTACCGTCCCATTGGTCGATAAGTTCGTCATTCAAGAGAGTTTCAGTAGAAAACTGAGCGAATGACACGGTGTTGCTTAATGCAACAATGCTCAATACAATTAAAATTCTCTTCATTTTTTAAGAATTTAAATATTAAACAATTGCCGCAACCCAAAGCGAAATTTACATATACAAAAAGACGTGGGTTACCATACTTTGGCTCGTCCCGCATCCAGAGGCCTTCGCATTGCCCACAACACCGAAACGAGCAACGCATAGACCCACGTATATATGTAACATTAACCTATACAACAAGTGCATAAGCCGATTGTACATACAACATGGGCATCTACCGTCACTCTGTCTTGGGTGTTGTTAGAAAGTTGCGAAGTTTCTGAATACCAAGGCAAAGCGTTAAGTAAACGCCTTTTATGTTGTCAGTTGTAAAACTCTGACATTGCAAATATACAAAATTATTTATTAAGGTGTATATATTCAAAAAAGAATATCGAAAATATTTGTAACTTCCTTACCAAAGACTGAATCCCGACAATAATCTCCCATATAGCACATTTTTATCGAAAAATCGGAAATAATATATGTGCAAAAACACCATATCTTTGCAGTGAAATAATATAATTGAAATGAAAAGGATATATTTGCTATTGTCGGCGGTGACGATAATGGGTTGCGGCTCAAACGAGCAGGTTCGCGAAAAATTGCCCACAAGGGTTGCCACCGAAACCGTTGAAGTTACCCAAAACGCATCGCAGCGTGTATACACTGGCATTGTAGAAGAAAACCAAGCCGTGTCGGTAAGTTTTACAAATATGGGCGTGGTTAAAACCGTTGCTGTAAATGAAGGTCAGCAAGTAACCAAAGGTCAACTAATTGCCCAAATCGACGATACTCAGGCGCAAAATCTTTTGGCAGCATCCAAGGCAGCCGCTGCACAGGCCGACGACGCTCTTGAACGTTACAAAATGCTTCACGACAAAGGTTCAATGGCAGAAGTGCAATGGGTAGAGGTAGTTAGCAAAACCGCTCAGGCCAAATCGCAATTAGAAGCCGCTCAAAAAAATCTTCAAGACACACGCCTTACAGCACCTTCTGGGGGCATAATTGGCAAAAAGTTTATTGGCGCAGGCGAAACAGCACTGCCGTCGCAACCCGTGGTGACAATTTTAGACATCAACACCGTTAAAATCAAAGTATCTGTTCCCGAAAAGGAAATTTCCAACATTGCCCACGACACCAAAACCGACATCAAAGTGGATGCGGCTGGCATTAGCACAAAGGGCGGAAAAATCGAAAAAGGAATACTTGCCGACGCTCTTACACACACCTACGACGTAAGAATCAACGTTGCCAACTCTAACCATAAACTTCTGCCCGGAATGGCTGCCGAGGTAAACTTTTTACTCAACACTCAAAATAACACAACCGAAAACATTATCACCTTGCCCGTTACCGCCGTTCAAAAAAGATTCGACGGAACATATTTTGTGTGGCGTGTGCTCGGCAACGGCACGGTAGAACGCGCACAAGTATCCACCGGCTCGCTCATCGGCAACAGAATTGTGGTGGCAAGCGGCGTAAACAACGGCGACATCATTGTTACAGAGGGTTATCAAAAACTTAGCGAAGGCACAAAAGTAGTTTATTAATTATGGAAAACAAGATGAATTGGCTCAAATGGCCGTTGCAGCATTATTCAATTTCGCTTTTGATAGTGGCAATATTGTTTGCGGCGGGCATTTACGGAATGTATGTAATGCCCAAAGACGAGTTTCCGCACGTGGTGATACGTCAGGGAGTGGTGGTGGCTGTTATGCCCGGAGCCACAAGCGAGGAGATAGAGCAGCAAGTAACCAAACCATTGGAACGCTATCTGTTTACTTTTTCGGAAGTTAACCGCAACAAAACCACCTCCACATCGCAAAACGGAATGGCAATTGTGATGGTGAGGCTCAACGACAATGTCAACAACAAAGACGAGGTGTGGAGCAAAATCAAGCACGGCGTCAACAATTTTAAACCCTCATTGCCCTCGGGTGTGCTGGCTGTGATTGTCAACGACGATTTTGGCAACACTTCCGCACTGCTGATAGCCGTTGAAAGTGCCGACCGTAGTTACAGAGAATTAAAGGGTTACGCCGATATTCTTTCCGACCGTCTGCGCCGTATTCCATCGGTGGCAAACGTCAAACTATTTGGCGAGCAAAAAGAGCGAATCTCTATTTATATCGACCGTCGGCGTTTGGAGGCTTATGGCATTGGACAGCAGTTTTTGCTGACTCAATTGCAGAGCCAAGGCTTAGCCACAATGAGCGGTTCTATCAACAATGACAATCTTCAAGTGCCTCTGCACGTGGCATCTACCAACAACACCGAAGCCGAAATCGCCAACCAAATTATATTTAGCGACCCCTCCACAGGCAAGACCGTCCGCGTGGGCGACATTGCCGATGTGCGCCGCGAATATCCTCCCAACGAGCCGTGTATTGAGCAAGACGGGCACCCCTGCGTGCTTCTCTCGATGGAAATGACTCCCGGCAACAATGTTGTGCAATATGGCGAGGAGGTGGAGCAGGTACTCAACGATTTTTATATCAACGATTTACCCGGCGATGTTACCATCACCCGCATTGCCGACAAGCCCAAAGTGGTGGCTATGAGCGTAAGTTCGTTTTTGCGCGACCTCTTGATTTCTATGGCGGTAATTATTTTGGTAATGATGGTGCTGTTTCCGTTGCGTTCTGCCGTGGTGGCTGCGGTAACAATTCCGCTAAGCACCTTTGTATCAGTGGCTATAATGTATTTGGCAGGTATTGAGTTAAACATCGTTACCCTTGCCGCGCTTATTGTAGTTTTAGGTATGATTGTAGACAACTCTATCGTAATGATTGATGGATACTTAGAGTACGTGGGCAAAGGATTAGAACCACGTCGCGCCGCACTTGCCGCCGCCGAACAGTATTTTATGCCAATGATGCTTGCAACTATCTGTATATGTGCAATTTTCTTCCCGTTTTTGATAACGATGAAAGGCACGTTTCACGATGCGCTCAAAGATTTTCCAATGACCATTACCATCAACCTGATGGTGTCGCTGTTTCTTGCCGTTACGGTGATTCCGTTTCTCGAAGTGAAGATTATCAAGCCTGAAAAGGTGAAAACCGATGGCAACATAATTACCAAAACCGTTCAGCGAGTATACGACCGAGTGCTGGCATATACTTTCAAAAAACCTTGGTTTACAATAATTTGCGGCATTGGCATAATTCTTCTTTCATCGCTGATTGCGCCAAACCTCAAAGTGCGTCTTTTCCCCTTTGCCGACCGCGATCAATTTGCCATTGAAATTTTCTTGCCCGAAGACAAAGGCATTGCTCAGGCTCGCGAAATAGCCGATTCGGTGCGCCACGTAATTGAAAACGACGAGCGAATCACAAGCATAACATCGTTTATAGGGTGTTCGTCGCCACGATTTATGGACGCCTACGCACCGCAGATGGCAGGTAAAAACTTTGCGCAAATGATTGTTAACTGCACCGACGACAAGGCCGCGTTAGAAATTCTCAACCAATATCAAACGCAACTTTCGGAGGCGTTTCCGATGGCATACGTTAAATTCAAACGTCTTGACTATTTGGAAGTTGACGAATTAGAATACCGGTTTTATAGCGAAGACATCGATTCGTTGCGCCTTGCTGCCGAACGCCTTCAAGACCGTATGCGAGAGATTCCTGAGTTAGAATGGGTTCACAGTGATTTTTACGAACCGTTTCCACTTATCAACATAAAAAACAACCCCGTAGCCACAGTACAGGCTGGTTTTACACGCTCGTCTACCGCACTTGCCATTGCCGCCGCCACAGGTGAAATCAACGCTGGAAGCATTTGGGAAGGCGACTACGAACTCGGTATCACCATTTTAGACAAAACTCCGCTTTCGTTTGCCGACATCGAAAACATCGGCATAGCATCGCCTCAGACATTAATTTCAGGTCAGGCGGGTAAAAATAGCACTATTCCGCTTCGCCAAATTGCTGATGTAAAGCCACTTTGGAGTCAAGGTCGCATAATGCACCGAGGCGGCGAACGCTGCATAACGGTAAAAGGTCAGTTTGCCGCAGGTTCGTTTACATCGCCCATCGAAAAACACATCGACAACATAATGAAAAACGAAATTGCCCTGCCTCAGGGTGTCCGCTGCGAAACCGGCGGCGAACTCGAATATGGCGACGAGGCACTTCCGCAAATTTATGGCGGCATCGCTATCGCCTTAGTGATAGTGTTTTTCTTCCTGTTATTTAACTTCAAACGTTATGGCATCACCACAATATGTATGGCGGCATTGTCGCTGATGTTGCCGGGTGCGTTGGTAGGTTTGGGCTTGATGGACAGGACGTTAGGTTTAACCTCAATTTTTGGACTCATTACCCTTATGGGAATGATAATGCGCAACGAAATCCTCATTTTTGAACACGCCGACAACATAGCCTCGCACGGAGCAAGCATACGCAGTGCCGCTTTCGACGCAGGCAAAAGGCGAATGGTACCGATATTTCTCACCACAGCCACCACAGCGGTAGGCGTTGTGCCGATGATAATAGCGCAATCGTCGTTTTGGATGCCCGTAGGCGTCACCATCTTTGCTGGCGGCATCGGCTCGCTGATAATGGCTGTAACTATGCTGCCTGTGGTGTATTGGAAGGTGAATAAAAGAGACACTAAATAACAAACTGTTGAATAATTATGAAACACCATTTTATATCCGCATTACTTTTATCTACTATATTACAGGTCAATAATATAGCCGCACAAAATTCGTACACGTTAGAGCAACTTTGCGATTCGGCAATAAGCCACAACGCTCAAATGTCGTCGGCACGGTACAATGTGGAGGCGGCTCGTCAACAACGTAAGGAGGCTTTTACTAAATATTTCCCCTCGGTAAGTGCTGTGGGCGTATGGTTCAACGCCAACAAAGAGATGGCAGAAACGCAAATCAACGCCTCAGACTATATTCCACAAGAACTTGGCGCCACATTGCAACAGAGTTTTCCGCCCGAAGCCCTCGCCGCTCTTGGCAATCCTATCACCATTGCAATGATGAAAGATGGTGTTATTGGCGCGGTAACGGCTGTGCAACCTATTTTTACTGGCGGACAAATTTATAACGGAAACCGTCTTGCCAGAGTGGGCGAAGTTGTTAGTCAATTGCAACTAAAACTATCTGAAAACGAGATTATTAAAACCACATCAGAATATTTTTGGCAAACGGTAAGTCTGCAAGAAAAACTCAAAACCGTCAACGCTGTGGATTCACTGCTCCAAGTAATTTATGGCGATGTAGAAACGGCTGTGCAGGCGGGTGTGGCTGTGCGCAACGACCTTTTGCAAGTGCAACTCCGTCTCAACGATATTGAATTGCAACGCGTAAAAATCAACAATGGCATTTCGCTGATGAAACTAATCTTGCAGCAATACTGCGCCCTCAGCGACACCATTTTTACATTGCAATACACCACCGACCAAATAGCGCAAGGCGAATCGTCCACCGACCCAAACCAAGCGGTAGAATCCACTGCGGAATATCAATTACTTCAAAAAGGTGTGGAAGCCGCCGAACTGCAAAAAAAGATGGCTGTGGGTAAAAACCTGCCGTCGGTGGCTGTGGGCGCAGGTTACACTTATCACAACCTTTTAGACAACGACCACAGTTTTGGAATGTTGTTCGCCACGGTTAACGTACCTATTTCAGATTGGTGGGGAGGTTCGCACGCTGCCAAACGTGCCGACATTGAGCGCGAAAAAGCCCAAGACCAACTCACCTCCAATGCCGAAATGCTAAAAATACGCATCCACAAAGCCCGTTACGGTGTATCCGAATCGCAACAGCAACTTGCCATTGCCCAAAAAAGCATCGACCAAGCCTCCGAAAATCTCCGCCTTATTAGCGACCGTTACGCCGCCGGCACAGCCAAAATGAGCGACCTTCTCGAAGCCCAACTTCTATATCAGCAATCTTACGATGCCTTCACCGACGCCTACTCGCACCTAAAACTCAGTGAAACAGAGTTAAAAATTGCCGAAGGGGAATAGGATTTTTATTGGAAACATAGCAGATAATTAAAACTTTGTTATCTTTGAGCCAAAAATATAACTATATAAAGATATGAATAAAAGTATTCTACTATCATCATTTTTGGCTGCAAGTTGCACATTGTTTTCGTGCGAAAGCCAAGCACCACAAACCTCTGACGGTCTAACCGTTATCGACGTAGACCACCCAAACATTAATGAGCCTTTACCCAACGACCAAATTATCGAGTCGGCAACGCTTATTCCGCTCAAAGGCGACTTTATGTTCAAACACATTGACGATATGCTGTTTACCAACGACAGAATTTTTATGTTAGACAACGTAAACAACGCTGCCGAGGCAATCAAAATATTTGACATCGACGGCAACTTTATCAAGTTCATCCGTCAAGGCTCAGGTCCGGGCGAAATTGACCATTGGAGTCATTGGTATTGGGACGAAAAAGTACAAAAGCTCTATGTATACAACACCCAAACTTGGACAATTTTTGACAAGGACGGCAATTTTATCGAAAAACGCGAAGTGCCAATTAAGTATTATGGTATGAGCAGGTTTGGTGATGAGTTTGTTTTTCATTGTACAGACTACAGCCAAAACGATACTCTTGGAAACAAGTTTTTTATCACCGACACCGCATTCAATGTCAAATACAGATCTATGCAGGCTCAATTTAAAGTACCACTATTGATTGTTTCTCCAAGCGCCCGCTATTTTGGACAATCGGACGAAGCTCCTTGGTATAGCCGTGCCGACACAGTCTATAGCATACAAAACACAAAGCTTGTTCCGAGATATGTGTTTAAGTTCGACAACCGTTTGAAAGAATCAGATATGGAAAAAGAAGGTTTAAAACTTTCGGAAGTTCCCGGCTTCATTGCAGGACGATACCGTGACAATGGCACAACTCAGACTTTTGATATTTCCACCATTATAGGCAACGAAAGCAAATATGTTGTAAGAGACAAGAAATCAGGACATTATTTTGTAATACCTTACACACACTCAAACGAGAAAAAATATGCACCTTTTTATTTAAGATCCACACCTTGTGGCAACGATTGGGCGGTTCCTATCGACGATTACAGTTACCAAGAGTTCATTCCCGAAATAATGCCCTTCTTAAGCGATAGCGACAAAAAGCTGTTGGAGGAGTTCCAAGTGGAGGACAATCCCATAATTGTAAAGTTTAAAACAAAGGAGTTTTAATTAACATTATCTATTGGTACGCAGATTATTAATGTTTCTTATAATCTTAAATTACGCTTAAACTAAACAACACACTTTAAACTTACATTTGCCGTCGGAAATAAAATCCGACACAACAGATGAAAGTACTCCTAATATCAACATCCGACCGCAAAGGTGGCGCAGCAATTGCCTGCCTGAGGTTGTTCAACGCTCTCAAAAAAAACGGCACGGATGTAAAAATGCTTGTAAGAGATAAACTTACAAACACAGAAGGAGTATATTCTGTTAACACAAATATTTTTAAAAAGATTGTCAACAAAGCCGCATATCTTGCCGAGCGTATTCAGGTGGCGATTGCGGTAAAACTCCGCCGCAAAAACCTTTTCCGTGCCGACACTGGTAGTTTTGGTGTAATGGGTATTGCCGACCATCCGCTTGTTAAGGAAGCCGACGTTATCAACATTCATTGGACAAGCCAAGGTATGCTCTCAATTTCGGCCATCAAAAAATTGATGCTTCAAGGCAAACGGATAGTGTTTACAATGCACGATATGCATTATTTTACAGGCATTTGTCATTACGCCAACACTTGCGAAAACTATATCAAAGAGTGCGGCAACTGTCAATATCTCGGCGGAGGACGCAACAACGACCTTTCGCACAAGATTTTTGCCGCAAAAAATAGTCTTCCGGGACGCAACACTCTTAAATTTGTGGCGTGCAGCAATTGGCTTGCCGACGTTGCCAAGAAATCGGGTATGATGCACGATTGCGAAATTTTACACGCGCCAAACCCAATCGACACCGAAGTTTTCCGCCCAATGGACAAGGAAGACGCTAAAAAACGGTTTGGAATATCGTCCGACAAAAAGGTGATTTTATGCGGAGCCGACAATTACAGCGACGACCGCAAGGGTTACAAATACCTTATTAAAGCATTGCATCACATACACAGTCAAAATCCGCAATACAACAAAAAGATAACGCTGTTGATTTTTGGCAAAGGCGACATCCGCCCGTTTAAAAAACTGCCTTACGAGATTGTTCAGGCGGGATATATTAAAACCGACGCCGACCTTGCCGCACTATATTCGGCAGGAGATGTGTACGTAAGTCCGTCGTTAGAAGACAACCTGCCCAACACCATTATGGAATCGCTTGCTTGCAGCACACCTTGCGCCGCGTTTGCCATTGGCGGAATACCCGAAATGATTGAAAACGGAGTCAACGGACGACTTGCCAAACCCAAAGATCACGAGAGCCTTGCCGATGCCGTTATCAAAATTCTATTTGCCTACGATTCTATCAAATTGTCGCAAAACGCACGATGCAAGGTAGAAACCGAATTTTCGGAGCCCATCATCGCTATGCGCTACAATACTATTTACAGAGAGTTTTAATCTACAAAAGTATTTTCCTCGTCGTTGTTGTTGCTGCGATTTTCGTTGCCTATAACATCGAACTTAATATTGTTGTTGTTTTGTGGAACAGCTCCGCCTTGATAAGAAGCGTTTTTGTATTTTTCGATCCATGCGGGGTCTTCCATATCGTGAAGAAGCATAAATGCCATCAAGCCGTAGCAGTAGTCGCTGATTTTAAAAATGCCGTATTTTTTGAGGATAGCCATCTGCGCTTCGGAGGGCAATACGGGAATAGAATCGTTGGTGCTCCATCCTTGTTCGGGCTTATCTTGCGTGGCGTAGGGATATTCTGTGTAACGGAGTTTCCAAAGGTCACCCACGATGCCGGGGTTTTTGATACCGAAATTAGCAAAATAGTCGGCACCCTTAGAGTTTGCTGCGCTTCGTTCGCGACCTGCGGCACGGTTTACAAATCCGTCCATGGTAAGGTATGTGTATTTGAGAGTGCCATCGGGATTGATATGAATCTCTACAAAACGCTCCAAGAGGTTGCTACCGGGCAAAAGGCAGAAACCAAGAAAATCGGTATCTTGGTCGTCGGCATTTTCGCCAAAAGAAAGGTACTCTTCGTAATCCTGCGCATTAAGGCACAGAGCCGAAAGCATAAAAACAAACGCTAATGCAAATTTTCTCATATTAATAAGGTGTTTATATCTTAACGCCCGCAACGGCAAAAAATTACAAAAAAAGAGAGAAAACTTCGAGTGTCGGCGAAATTTTCTCTCGTAAAGGTTATATAGCAAGTTATATT
This sequence comes from Bacteroidales bacterium, assembly GCA_017651345.1. Classification (GTDB taxonomy): domain Bacteria; phylum Bacteroidota; class Bacteroidia; order Bacteroidales; family UBA3824; genus UBA3824. The sequence goes on from JAGCDD010000086.1 coordinate 19,186, forward strand.
CAGGAACATCTTACACAGCCTCGCGGAGCATATCGCAATACGAGAACGGAATTACATCGCGCTGCTTGATACCCATAAGGCTAAGGTAGAATTTGCAAGTTTGGAGGGTAGACGAATAGTTTTCGTCGTCGCTCTCAGCCTCAATTTCCACAAAATTGCCGAGACCTTCCACTTGGTCGATATTGATTTTTACATTGTCGATAATGTAAATTTCGCGGCGTTTGGTTACCACCTTGTCTAAACCGCAGGTTTTAATCAAGAGGTCTTTCATAAGACTATTCGACACGTGGCGGTAAAGTTTTCCGGTGGTAGTCTCCTCGGTGTATTTAAATATAGTAACGGTGTTGCCACTTTCGCGGAGTTTGAGGATATGGCTGTTGTCTTTGAGATACGAGTCGGTTTCGTTGTTGCAGCCCTGATACTTGGCGTTAACGGTTTCAAGTATTTCTTTAATACGCTCGGGGTTTTGGCAGCGTGCTTTGATTTCGATGGTGTAAGGTGTCATAGCGGTTTAATGTTTTAGTTAATTTTGGTATATCATCATCTAAAAGACACACAAAAGCAGAGATACCCTAAACATCAAGAGCATAAAAAATGTTAATTGATTCATTTCTCCTTGTACCAATACGTCCACGACCATCCGTTTAAGTTAGAAACGCTCTCTTTTGGTTTGGCGTTGCCCAAAAGATAGAGTCCACATTTGGGGCAAGCACTTTCAAAGCCAGTGAGAAACTTTCCACACGCAGGACACACATTTTGTCGTGTTATACTAACGCTTGAATTAATCGGCGCATCAGGCATTGGATCAGCAACTTTTAATACGGATTCCAACACAGAGGAAATGTAGTTTTTTACCGCAAAAAAATTAGCTCCATAAAGCACAAAAAAAGTAACCGTACCCCAAAAAATATACGTACTAAGATGCCCCTTGAACAAAAACATACCCACAAGCAACGCGGTTAGCAGAATAATAATAAAATTTGTGTTAGAGAATCTGAAATCCACATTCAACTCACCGATCTCAAATGTAAGGTCGTAGTGGTAACGAAAAAAACTATTGCGCACAACTGCCTTATAAACATTGTTTTCAAATGTATGACTGATGACAGGTAGTTTATTGTTAACTGCATTAACAAACTCCTCGGCATCAAAAACATCTCTATCAGGTATTTTTACCTGACCCGATGGAGAAAACAATGTGTCGAAAAGGTTCATCTATTTTGTAATCTTGACATAGTATCAATGCAAAAATAAACAATATTTCAAAAAAAATCTCCCCTTCCCTCAATTTTTATTTGGCTTATTGCACAAATATCTATACCTTTACTTTTTAAAAAAGCGAAAACCGTATGTCAACATTAGACGAAATAAAAGCACCGATAGCGGAAGAGTTGGAAAAGTTCAAGCCCTATTTTGAACAGCAGATGAAGTCCGACAGCCGCAAACTAAACCTTGTGGTACGTTATGCGCTAAAAACCAAGGGCAAACAGATGCGCCCCATTATCGTGTTTTTATGCGCCAAAATGCTCGGCACTGTCAACGAAAAAACACAGACAGCCGCCGCTCTTATCGAGCTTTTGCACACCGCCACCCTTGTACACGACGATGTGGTAGACGAAAGTTTTTACCGCCGCGGACTTTTTTCGATTTTTGCACTTTACAAAGCCAAGATTGCAGTGCTCTTGGGCGATTTCTTTTTGGCAAAGGGTCTACTGATGAGTCTTCAAAACGACGATTTCAACCTTTTAAAAACCGTTTCGGAGGCAGTGAAAGAGATGTCGGAAGGCGAATTAGACCAAATTGATCACGCCCGCCGTATGGACATTACCGAAGAATCGTACTACGAGGTTATTCGCAAAAAAACCGCCACACTTTTAGCCGCATGCGCCGCCACAGGAGCACAGTCGATTGGAGCAAACCCACAAATAGTGGAAACTATGAAACAGTTTGGCACCAAAATAGGTCTTGCTTTTCAAATCAAAGACGACCTTTTCGACTATCAAAAAACCGGCGCTATTGGCAAACCTAAATACAACGACATTCAGGAACGAAAACTTACCCTCCCCGTAATCTATGCCCTTCAAACCGACAAAGATGGTGAAAGCCGCTCGATAAAAAAGATTTTCCGCAAAAAAAGAAAATCCAAAGACGACATTGCCAAAATTGTAGATTTTGTAATCAAAAACGGAGGCGTAGAATACGCTGTAAAAAAAATGCAACAATTAAAAGACGAGGCGGTGGCAATGCTCGCTCCCCTACCCGACAACGAATCTAAAAAATCTCTCATAAAACTCTCCGATTATATCATAAACCGAAATAAATAAAACCCTATGAAAATCAAATCTTTAATAGTAACACTGATTATAGCCGCAATATTTGTGGCAGGCTGCAAAGGCGTTAGTCAACTGGCATCGTTTGTAAAATGTGATTTCGACTTTATCAACGTTAACAATGTAAAAGTGGCAGACATCAATTTTTCGCAAAAAAAGAAGTATTCTGACTTTTCGATTATCGACGCCGCCAAATTGGTTAAAGCATTCACCAACAAGAAATTCGACCTTAACCTTACTGTCAACGTAAAAGCCAAAAACCCAAACCAACGCACGGCAGCTATCGGCGGATTCGACTACATTCTTTGGATCGACGACGTTAAAACCCTCGCAGGCACTATGAATCAGCCATTTGAAATAGAACCCGGACAGTCAATTACAATGCCGATGGAGTTTACAATCGACCTTTTGGAAGTGCTCAAAGGCGAATCGCGCGACAAAATTCTCAGTTTTGGCTGCGGTCTTGCCACCAACAATGCCGACGCTTCGCGTGTAAAACTATCCTTAAAGCCTTACTTTAAAAACGGCACGCAAATATCTAAGTTTCCGACATATATAACCATTGGCGGCGACAAAATTATGCCGTCAAACTATTAAAACCTACAATATGGCAAGGCACACTTTTATAATAATAGCGATGATATTGGCATCAGCATCGGCTATGGGTCAAATAGAACTCACCGACGAAGACTTTGCCAACGAGGGCGACGGTTATATCTACGCCGTTAAGGTGTTTCAACCCGACGAAGAACTGTTTATCAGCGATTTAGAATCAAAAAAGTGGAACCTTGCCGACATTGAACCCAACACTTTCGACACCCTTAGAATCTACAAAAAAGAACGCAGCCGCTACGGAAAACTTTTTCCTAATGCTCAATTAGTTAAGTTTCACAGCCGCCGCGATATGGAATTTATCACCAAAGACTCCAACGCTGTGCGTATGCAGGGCATTATCAACGATTATCTCGGATTAAAAGCCGCTGTGGTACTTATTTTTCCGCAAGATCTTGATGTATATAAGTTTCCCATCAAGCAAGGTTCGTTTCTAAAAGATAGTCTAAGCAAAAAATTTATTTCGAGTTACGGACTTGCGCAGTTTGCCGATAGTGTGCGTATCGACTTGGATATGAGTCACACTTCGTATTTCGACACCGTTATGGAAGTGCGCACACCCACCGACAAGTATCTTGCCCTCCGCGAAAAAAACACCGTTACCAAAAACATCATCGCCTACAAAAACAGTCACCTTATGGGATGGCGTCCCGCTCCTGAATACAGCGTAAAAGATCGCACAATATTCTACCGATGGTTTGTAAAAGGCGTTGGCGCTCCCGTGGTAGAAATCGAAACCGACCGCAAGGGAAAAATCAGGCTTCTCCGCTATCAATATCGCGAACCTATGCAAGTGGCAATCGAAAAAGAAGATGTTAAATGCAAAGGAGAGGCAACAGGCACTGCCACAGCCGTTATCAAAGGCGGAACTCCCGACTACAAATACCTTTGGAGCAACGGCAAAAAGACCAAAACCATCAAAGACCTCAAAGCTGGAACATACTCCGTTACTGTTACAGACAGCAAGGGCACAAAACTCCAACAGTCAATCACCATCGAAGAACCCGCAGAAAAACTATCCATAAAACTTGACGCCACTCCAATACGCTGCTATGGCGACCACGATTGTCACCTTACCGCCGATGTACACGGTGGCACAGAACCTTACTACGTGGTTTGGAGCAACGATACCGAATCTACCGAACTTGTAAACCAAGGCTATGGAATCTACGGCTGCATAGTGCGCGACGCAAACCGCTGTTTTGTATGGGATTCTATTGAGGTTACCGCTCCAAAAACACCATTCAAGATGGCTCCCAAGGTAACACACTCGCAATGCAAAGGCGAAGCTAACGGCGAAATTGCATTTGACGCAGAGGGCGGCGACAAGCCATATAAATTTGAAATTGAGGGCAAACCCGCACAAGAAATCAATCCTGGTTTTGCGGCAGGCATTTACTCTATCAAAGCCACCGACAAAAACGGCTGCGAACTTACCCGCACTGCCGAAGTACGCGAACCAGAAAAAATACTTGAAGCCGAAGGTACAGTAACACATGTTAACTGCCACGGTATGAGCAATGGAGCTGTAACGCTAAAAGTTTCGGGAGGTTCGCCCGGATACCACTACCAATGGAGCAACGAAGCCACCACCAAAGACCTCACCGCCGCTCCCGCAGGTGTTTACAACGTGGTAATCACCGACATACACAAATGCACCATTGAGCGCACCTTTGTAATAAACCAACCCGCAGAAGGCCTCACCATAACTCACACACATACCGATGTAGCCTGCCGCGGCAACAACACAGGCTCAATTTCGGTAACAGCCACCGGCGGAACAGAACCATACAACATCACGTGGAGCAACAAGGCTAAGACCCTTTCCCAAGAAAACCTCAAAGCCGGATTCTACACCATCAACATATCCGACAAAAACAATTGCCTCATCACCGAAACCATCACAATATCCGAACCCGAAAGTGGCATAGAAATCTCTGGCGAAACCATCGATTCGCCCTGCAAGGCTGTTGGTCTCGGCGAAATAACCACCGAGGTAAAAAATGCTCAATCGCCCGTCAACTATCTTTGGCAGAGCGGCGAAACATCCGCCAACCTCAAAAACCTCAAAGCAGGTACATACACTTTAAAAGTAACCGACGGCACAGGCTGTTCGGCATCAAAATCGTTTAGCATATCATCTCCCGAAAACGAACTTACTGCCACAATAGAAACCACTCCCGCCACCTGCTCCTATTCCGACAATGCAAAATGGAGCGTTCAGGCAATAGGCGGAGTGCCCGGATACGAATACAAATTTAGCGACGGCAGCGAAAACCCGCGTCAAACCAACCTCAAACCAGGTAATTACTCCGTAGCCATCACCGACCAAGCAGGCTGCACCATTAAAAAAGAGTTTGAAGTAACCGCCGCCGAACCACTAAAAATCAACGCAATAACACATGAACCCACTCATAATAAACCCAACGGTAGC
>JAGCDD010000087.1 GCA_017651345.1 Bacteroidales bacterium
GCGGACACGATCCCGAAGATTATGTACATTACGTAGGCGACCCTCCTACCGACCTCGATATGCACCCAAATTCTCCCGGCTACAGGCTGATACTCAACAACGTTCTTTTTCCGGCTGCGAAAAAGAAGAAGATGAAAACCTGAATCTTCGCACCCAAAATACCCACAGCAAAAACACTCCAGCATAAAGAGTATACTTAAAAAGATATTCATGGGTAAAATTAAAATAATCAGGATAATATTGCCCAACCAACATCAGCAATATGATTCTAATGATATTTAAAACAACTATAACACCGAGACCAGCAAAAGTATAAATTATTTTACGCTTAACCTCAGCAGGTGTGGCTATAATAAAAGCAGAAAAAACAAGTAATACGTTACGTCCTACACAACCACGATCAAGAATAACCCCTGCACCATTGGTAATTGAAATAATTTTGCCAAAGGATTCGCAATTAAAATCAAAGAGATTGAGAATCATCTTTACCGACGTTGTAATAAACTCTATAAAGAGATAAACTCCCTCTTCATAAAAAGCAAAGAAGAAATAATTCTGTTTAAGAAACAAATAAAAAAACAACCCAACGGCTACTGCCACCGAAAGGTTGAATAATACCTTTACCAAAGGAGACCAACTATGGTAAAACTTTGAAGGCATGGACAAAAAAAATTATTTTGAAGAATTGTCCAAATCTTTTTTATTCACACGATAATCACGGTACTTTTTTACACCATAGGCAACGCCAGCAGCTATAAGCGCAGATACTCCTCCATCAATAGGAATAAATGGAGAATTTCCATTATTACCGCAAAGACCATTCAGAGCAAAACCGAATATGCACACAAATACCAATAATATATGTTTAAATTGAATCATAATGCATTAATAAACAATTGATAATTAATAGTTCATAGTTATTAACGAAAATAAATCTTTTTTGTTTCTAACCAACAAAAAAGGAATATGGTTGCATATAAATAACCATATTCCTTGCCAAATATTGTATAAGACGTTAAAAAAACGACTTAAAGTGCAAATTCCTTTTTAATAGTATCTACATAATCGAGTTTTTCCCATGTAAAAAACTCAATTCCGTTTTGTGTATAAGGTTCGCGACCAAAGTGTCCGTATGCGGCGGTGGGCAAATAGATAGGATTTTTAAGTTTCAATCGCTTAATAATAGCAGCTGGACGGAGGTCAAAAATCTTTAAGAGTTTTTGAGCGATTTCGCCATCACTAATCTTAACTTTGCTTGTGCCGTATGTATTTACGTATAAACCAACAGGTTGAGCCACACCAATTGCGTATGCCACTTGAACAAGACATTCATCAGCAATGCCAGCAGCTACAAGGTTTTTGGCAATATGACGAGTGGCATAAGCAGCGCTACGGTCTACTTTTGAAGGGTCTTTACCGCTAAAAGCTCCACCACCATGTGCGCCTTTGCCGCCATAAGTATCTACAATAATTTTTCGGCCAGTAAGACCAGTATCACCATGAGGACCACCAATTACAAATTTACCTGTGGGGTTAACCAAAAGTTTGTAATCGCCTTTAAACAAAGCCTTTTCGTTGTCGCTAAGTTTAGCTAAAAGACGAGGAATAAGAATATTTTTAACATCCTCGGTAATTTTAGCCACCATATCCTTATCGGCTTGAAGTTGTTTTTCGGGAGTATCGGCTTTGATAAACTCATCGTGCTGAGTAGAAATTACAATGGTGTCGATACGTTTAGCAACATTGTCGTCGCCGTATTCGATAGTAACTTGGCTCTTAGAGTCGGGACGAAGATAAGTCATCTGTTTGCCTTCGCGACGGATAGCTGCAAGCTCAATAAGAAGTTTGTGAGCAAGTTCAATGCTGTAAGGCATAAGGTTTTGCGATTCTTTAACGGCATAGCCAAACATCATACCTTGGTCGCCTGCGCCTTGATTATCAAGGTCTTCACGTTCAACGCCACGGTTAATATCTTGACTTTGACCATGAATAGCCGAAATTACTCCGCAGCTGTTGCCATCAAACATATATTCGCCCTTGGTGTAGCCAATTTTGTTGATAACGTTGCGGGCAGTTTGCTGCACATCAACGTAAGCCTCGGTTTTTACCTCGCCTCCTAATACCGCAAGACCTGTGGTAACAAAAGTTTCGCAAGCCACCTTGCTTTCGGAGTCTAATTTTAAAAATTCATCCAATAGTGCATCAGAAATTTGATCTGCCACTTTGTCGGGATGTCCTTCAGAAACTGATTCAGATGTAAAATAATATGACATAATCGTTTACTAAATTAATTACTAAAAAAACAGGGGGTAATAATAAGGGAAGGCGGTGTTGCTTTAGCATTTTTTTTAAGCGGTTGCAATCAAACCAAATCCGTCCGCATTATTTACCTTATTTAATGGCGCAAAGGTAGTAATAATTTTATTACACCATTATAAAAAAACAAAAAAAAGTAGAATTACATTTAAAGATGGTAGATATTTAACTTTTTTTGTATCTTTGAAACCAAATTTAAACACGAAACACAGCATGAATCTGCCTGAAAATGTAGTATGTACGCAAAACGCCGACGCAATTTTGTCGGATATTATTAAAGGTGTGCAGTCAAAAGTGTTTGCATTGGTAGACGAAAATACCGCAAAACACTGCCTTCCTCTCCTACCCTGCATAAGCCAAAGCGGTGCCTCTGTAATAGAAATTAAGAGCGGCGAACAATACAAAAATATTGACACATTGAGTGTTATCTGGTCAAAATTGAGTAATGGAGAAGCCGACCGCAAAAGTCTGTTTATAAATATTGGCGGAGGAGTTATTGGCGATATGGGCGGACTTGCAGCTTCGCTTTTTAAACGCGGAATCAAGTTTGTAAATGTGCCTACCACACTTCTTGCTCAAGTAGATGCATCGTGTGGCGGAAAACTTGCTGTTGATTTTCAGAATTTTAAAAACGAAATTGGAGTTTTTAACAACCCTTACAAAGTAATAGTAGATTCAGCATTTTTAAAAACACTACCTCAACGCCAAATTATTTCGGGATTTGCCGAAATGATAAAACATTCGCTATTGGTAGACCGTGACTATTTTGAAAGCCTCGTGCCATTCGACCCCAAAAATCCCGATTACAAATTGCTGTCACAGTTGGTAGAAACATCCATAAAAATTAAAAACGAATTTACATCTGCCGACCCCACCGAAAAAGGAGTACGGAAAATGCTCAACTTCGGTCATACAATTGGTCATGCAATCGAAAGTTACTCGTTTTCAACAGCTTCTCCCCTATTGCACGGTGAAGCTGTGGCGGCAGGAATTATATGCGAATTGTTTTTGAGCAATCATTACATGGGATTTCCGTTGCAAAACCTTATCGAAGTTTCCAAAATGATAGGCACATATTTCCCTGCGTTCCGTTTTGGAATGGAAACCTACAAAACGCTCATCGAACTAATGCACCACGATAAGAAAAACTCAGGCGGAAAAATCTCATTTTCGCTTGTAAGCCAATTTGGCAAATACCAATACGACGTAAACTGCACCTACGAAGATATCTGTCAGGCTTTTTCGTTTTACAATCAAATAAATATTTAAAAACACAATAAAATGCTTATAGATAATAGTTTAGCCACACAAAAATATCGCCTTGCATACATTATTACGGGTCTTGCATCAGTAGGCAGTTTTGTGTACACATATTTCGACAAATATAATTTCAAAACATTGTTTATTGTAGGATGCGTTTTTGCCGCACTGCATATATTATTGTTGGTACTGATGAATCCTTGCTATTTTAGTTTTTGCGACGATGATGACCCGATTGTGGTGCGTCGTTTTTGGGCATATCCCCTATTTCGCAAACATCAGCAGTTTGGCATCAAGAAAAAATTGATAAACAAATACGTAATTACCAAGCGACTTTTTGGCTTGCAAAAATTTATAACCATAACTGTTCGAGGCAAAAACAAAAACACCGGAAGTATCGAAGAATACACATTTCCTTCGTTTAACATATCGGCATTATCGGCAAACGACCTCCAACAGTTAGAAAAACTTCTCAACAAATACATCAACATCAATCTCGATCGTATATTTCAAAGCAAATAATATGAAAAATCTGTTAATGCTTATATTGCTTTTACTCTGTTTTTCAGAAAGTTATGCCGATGGTGGAGAACCAGATCCGTTTTCTGACGAAGGCTTAGCCGAAAAATTTGCAGTAGTCGATAGTATTTCTGCAACATACAGCATTACAGATACATACAATATTATTTTAGCCGAACCACAATCATCGATGCCGGGACGAATGCCCACATTTCTTTTCACATCATTGATATCGGCTGTTGGCACTTACACACTATACGGAGCAGGTGCGGGACCCATTGCAGTGGCGATTGTTTATGCCTGCAAGCACGGCGACCGTCGCGAGGTGAAACTTGCAATTTATGGCTGTTTAACAGGCGCGGCAGTGGGAGGATTTGTTAAATGGCTCTCGGTAAGATAATTGCAACGGCGGTATTGCTAATTTTTTCAAGCAATGCTAAAGCTCAATTTCATTTTTCGGCAGAGGCAGATTTTACCGAAGAAATAACCGATGGCAAAACAATAAATATAGTTTCAAAAGGTCATTCGCGATATAGTCAACGCAGTCAACAACTTGTAACAAAATACATAAAACCTACTACAGCCTCAATAACTGTAAATAGCGAACAACCACAGCTAAAATATTCCATTCTCTACCGAGCCGTCAACAATGGATTTGCTACCACACCAGCGGTTGATTTCAATTACAAACCCGTTTCGGTAGAAAAAAAAGATAAATCGGTGATTATTACATACATGCTCGATAATAATTATACCGACACTCTACTCAATACACCCGACATGGTGGTTAAAATAGTAACCTCGCAAACCAACAACCGATTGGATGCAGAAGTAATGTACGATATTAACAACCAAATAATTGCAAAGACATTTTATTACGACTACCAAACGACAAACGGTACAGATATACCCACACGCATTATTTCAGTATCATACGGCAAAAACGAAATCTACTCTAAAACCATTTACTCTAACATTGAAATAGATAAACAAACAACGGACTCAACAGAAATCAACTCTTTAACACATTCGGAACAAGGTAGCAAATGCGAATACGAAGAAAAAAAAATGTACAATGGTTTATTCGCATTTTATAAGCGCATAATATCGCCTCAAGATATACAGAAATGCTCTTTCTACCCATCGTGCTCGCAATACAGCATAATGACATTTAGTCAAAATGGATTTTTTTACGGATTTGCCGACACTTTCGACCGATTAATACGATGCAGCGGTGCCGACCATTCAAAATACGAATTTGACCAAATCCATAACCTGCATATCGACTATCCGCTGAATAGAAAAAAATGAAGAATTCTATTTATATATTTTTATGCTGTTTAGTAGCAAATCTTTCGTATGGGCAAAATCTCTACGACACCACCCATACCAAGGTTTTTGCACAATATCTCTATAATACACAACAATACAAATTTGCAGCCGAAGAGTATTCTTCATTGGCAAATAATACTTTTAGTAATAATTTAGATTATGCATTAAAAGCAGTTGAATGTTATTCTTTTATCTATGACTATAATAATGCAGTTATCGAATTTAAAAAGCACATTTTGCCAATAGCAAAAGATAGCAACAGAATATATTTCGATTATGTAAAACTCCTTATCAAAAATAGCAATTATGCTACAGCTCACAATTATTGCGATTCGATAAAATCACCATATATCATAAAAAGTTATAACATTAAACAATGTCTGTCGATAATAGAGAATTTACCGCCCGTTAATAATGAAGAATTGCTTTTACCCGAAGTTAAAATATTCACAAACAGAGAATTAAAACAAAAAAAGATGTTCCCAGCGGTAACAATGTCAGCGATTTTGCCCGGCACAGGAAGAATATACTGTGGACACATACGCGAAGGCATTACAGCATTGCTACGAACGTGTTTTGACTATATGCACGTGGCGTACGGATTTCACAAATACGGATTCAAAGACCCGTATCCGCTGTTTTTTGCTGCTGTATCGATTTGTTTTTACACAGGAAACATTTTCGGAACAATAAAATCGGTAAAGAAATACAACTTACAACAAAAACACATTAGAGATGCGCAAATTATTGATTATATGTATAATAATCTTTTTTAACAGCATAGTATACAGTCAAAATGCCGATTCGGTTTTTCGCATTGCGCTATATGCTTTTGCCCACAACGATACTTTATTGGCACAAAAAGAGATACAACGTGCTATCTTATTTGATACTTCAAGCTCAAATCCCCAAAAATACATAGCAGCAGCCACAATATATGCAGCATCGGGGAATATTAGAAAGGCAGAATTATTTTTAAACCAAACATATCAAAAAGTAAACAATAAGTTACATCATAACGAAATACTTTTAACTAAGGCAGATATCTATATATCAGCCACAAAATACTTTAACGCAATAGCAGCATTATTGCAAATAGATTCGGAAGGAAACAAAGGATTAGACACGGCAATAAACCTACGTCTTGGCATTTGCTATTTCAATCTTCAGCGCTTCGATGAAAGCAAAGAGTGTTTTTTTAAAGCAGTTACCGACAATCAAAAGCCCACAATCGAAAAAATAATTCGCAAAGCTAAAAAACAACGTCACCCATCGCCGCTAATATGCGGAATATCAAGCGCTTTGATTCCGGGAACGGGACAATATATGTCACTGAGAGTGGTAGACGGATTATCATCGGAGTTGCTATTAGGTTCGCTTGCGTTACTTGGTGTATATTTAGCCGAGCATTATGGCAATTGGACAGCAATTTTGTGCGTTTTACCATGGGTGCAACGTTATTATTTGGGCGGCATCAAAAACGCTGTGGAATGCGCCCGGGGCAGAAAAGCAACCAAAAATAGGCATTATATTTGTTTAATAAATAATATGTTAAACATTGAAAACAATTATCTAAAATGAAAAGATTTATAATATCTCTCGCATTGATGCTCATGACAGGAGCAATAGTTTCGGCACAAAGCTATTACAATGAGCAATGGCTTGCCAAACAAAAAATGTTTACCAACATGGAAGAAGCACTTGGTAGTGTCGACAATTGTGTGGTTTTAGACCTCAGCAACCGTAGTCTATCGGCGGTGCCTTCACAAATATCGCAACTTAAAAGTCTAAAAGCCATATATTTACAAGGTAATTCTATTACAGAACTCCCTGCAGAGTTGTTTCAGCTTACCGAACTCCGCTATATATTTGCCGACCAAAATGCTATTAGCAAAATTCCGGCAGAGATATCAAATCTCAAAAAACTAAAACGCATATCACTTGCCAACAACAGATTAAGCGACATTTCGCCACTCACCAATTGTCCGGCATTAGAATCCATTACCATATCTAACAACTTGATAACCACTGTTCCGGCTTCAATATCAAATTTAAAAAATCTCAAAGAACTTGATCTCTCGTTCAACAAGATAGCCGCATTTCCTTCTGCCGTCACCGAAATCAAAACGCTTGAATCGTTGATGCTTGCAAGCAACACAATTGCCACAATACCGGCATCGGTAGCCAACTTTAAGGCTCTAAAAGTATTGTACTTAGACAATTGCAAAATACGCGACATGACGCAAATTTGTAATATCACCACACTCACAAGGCTTTCGCTATCGGGCTGTGGAATAACAACTATCCCAACAAAGATTTCGCAATTATCTCAATTAGAACGACTTATATTAAGTTACAATAATATCACAAGCTTTACAGAAAGCTTGACTAAAATTACATCTCTTGTTTTTCTCGACTTGAGCAACAATAAACTTTCAAAAATGCCCAACTCAGTTTCGTTGCTAACAAACCTCTTTGACTTTAACCTCTGCAACAATTTATTTGCACAGTTTCCCGAACTTTTACAAAATCTACCGGCTCTCAAAGCTGTGGGTGTGAGTGGCAACAAGACTCAAATGGTGCCACCAATGCTCGGCTACGAACGCGACGTTTATTAAAAAAACAAAAAAAATTATATTACTTGCCAAAAATAGTTCGCATTTGCAAAAAATGTATTATATTTGAACTATCATAATTTAAAACAGGATTTATTGGCACTGTAAATAATAAAAATGTTTGAAGACCCTGACATATTGACATTTATAAGAACACTGCGAGACTATGCAGGATACGATTTTTCTAACTATTCAGAAAAATCGTTTCTGCGTCGCGCCGAAAAGATAATGATGGACTATAAATTAGACATCCATGGACTTATAAATAAAGTTAAAAACGACAGATTATTTTTAGAGAAAGTAGTAAAAGAGATAACCGTAAACACCACAGAGCTATTTCGCGACCCTCAGGTGTGGCACGCAATAAAATACCGCATTCTCCCAAGATTAGCCAGCAAACGCGAAATCAATATCTGGCACGCCGGATGCAGCACAGGACTCGAAGTATATTCTATGATTATATTACTCAACGAGATGGGTATGCTTCACCGTTGCCATATTTACGCCACCGATCTCAACACCGACGTTTTAAATACCGCTAAAGCTGGCGTTTATAGTTATAGGTCTATTTCGGAATTTCTTGAAAATTTTAACAAGGTATTGTGCGAAAACCCTTACAATTTCGACGAGCATCTTGTGGTAACGCACGAAAAATATTTCGACATCAATAAAGTAAAAGACACATTTAAAATTAAGCCCGAATTTCTCGACAAGGCAGTGTTTAAAAAGCACGACCTTGTTACCGAACCAAATCCGTTTGATGTTGCATACGATATTATTCTGTGCCGCAACGTGTTGATATATTTCAATACCATACTTCAAAACAAACTTTTTATCGATTTTTGGAATTATCTCGACCCATTTGGATCGCTTGTTTTGGGCATCCACGAAAGCATAATTGGTCCGCCGAGTGCCAAATACGAAAAGAAAGGTCTCATTTACAACAAAAAAGTATTTTAAGATGATCGACGAATTTGAAACCATACCATACGAAGATTTTAGAAAAATAATCTCGACAGTAAGAACCCTGCGCGATGTAGACTTTACATATTTTGCGCAAGATATTCTTATGCACCGTATGTCAAGGTCGATGTATATGCATGGAGTACAGTCGCCCGATCGTCTTATCAATAAACTAATAGCCGACAACTATTTTGCCGACCTATTTTTATCAGAATTGTTTGTACCCACAACCGAAATGTTTCGCGATGCTTCGATGTGGAAGTTTTTTGAAGACACCATCATCGAAAAGCTCAAAAACGAAACCCTCTGCAAAATTTGGGTACCACAAATATGCGGCGACGATGAACTATTTTCACTATTAACGATTCTCCATCGCAAACGCATTCTCAATAGATGTACGGTTTATGCCACATCTCCTGTGCAAAAAATTCTCAACGATACCAAAAGCGGATATATCGAACAGAAAAAAATAGAAATCAGCTCAGCTAATTTCAAAAAAATAGACCCTGATGCCGATTTAAACCATTATCTTACCAAAGAAGATAAATACGACTATTTTTCGCCCGAATTGCTCAACAACGTTATTTTTATAAAACGCGGAATCATAGGCATACCTCCGCCCGACAACGGATTCAACCTTGTACTCTTTCGCGATAGGATGTTATATCTCAACGTTCAAACCAAAAAAGCAGTAATAGATTCGCTTGCAAAAACCATTGTAAGCGGGGGCTTCTTTATAATAGGCATACGCGAAAACCTCACCGGATGCGATTTCCGTGGTTCATTTATTCCGGTATCGAAAAACGAAAACATTTATGTAAAAAAGTAAGATTATGCAAAATATAGTAATAGGCGGATCGGCAGGAAGTTTTCAAACAGTAACAGCGATATTATCAAGCATACCGCGAAACTATCCTCATGCCATTTTCCTATGTCTTCACCGCTTAAAAAACGTTAGAGGTGGCTTTGTGGAGGCACTTTCGTTAAAATCAAACGTACCGATTTGCGAACCTTACGACAAAGACTCCGTTATGCCGGGAATTGCATACCTTGCTCCTGCCAACTATCACATGTATGTTGACGCCAACAATCAGTTTTCGCTCTCTACCGAAGAACCCATCAACCATTCGCGACCTTCGATCGACGTAACATTCTGTTCTATAGCCAAAACATTTAAAAGCAACGCCATTGGCATACTACTTTCGGGAGCCAACAAAGATGGAGCTGTTGGATTAAAAGCTATAAAAGATGCTGGCGGAACGGTTATTGTTCAACATCCTGATGAATGTCAGGTAAAAACCATGACCACAGCTGCTATCAAAATCACCGAAGTAGACCATATAATGTTTACCAACAATATTATAGATTATTTGAAAAACCTTAAATGACAATTATACCATGAAAAAATTCGACAAAGCACAAAAAAATATAACCACAGCGTTAACTATTTGGTTAATAGTGTGTATTATTGTGGCAACCGCTGCATTTTTACCTCCCCTTCAAGAATTTATCAAGGTTATTCTCTTAGTTTTTGCGGCAATTTCGGCACTTGCAGCTGCTATTATGGCAGGATATGTTAAAAAACAATTCCACGCTGCCAATGTTATGGAATCGCAAATCGAATTTTTATCTATCAAGAGTGGCAGCAACGACCGATTGATTTCCGACGAAAATGCCCGCTCTGATGCCGAAGAAAACAACGAACAAATCAAGCAAGAAAAACTTCGTCAAGAAAAACAAGCAAAAGCCAAACGCGAGGCAGAAGAAAGCAAGCAATTAGACCAAGTGGCAGATAAAATTGCTGCCGATCTTGACCAAACTGCCGACCTCAACGAATATTTCGACAAACTGCTCAGCAATTTTGCAAAAGTGTTCGACATTGTGCAAGGTGTGGCTTACGCTTACAATCCCAAAATTGCAAAATACGAAATCAAAAGCACTTACGCATACTACACTCCCGATACCGACCGCACTTTTGAAATCGGCGAGGGTATCAACGGACAGGTTGCCAAAGACAAAAAAACTCTTCAACTCGACAACATACCCGAAAACTATATTCAAGTAGTGGTTTCGGGACTTGGTCAAGGTTCGCCCAAACACCTTATATTTATACCGCTAATTTTCGGAAAACAAACCGTAGCTCTTGTAGAACTTGCCACTTTTGAAAAGAAAAACTACAATCTCAATATTCTTTCCGAAAAAATTAATAAGCGCGTGGCTCAACACATTGCCGACAACATCAACATTTCTGCCGAATGAAACGCGCCGTTATTATAGTGGCGGGAGGCAAAGGCCTACGCATGGGTATGAGTACGCCCAAACAGTTTTTAGACCTCGGTGGAATGCCAATTCTTTGCCGCACTATACATCAGTTTCGCAGTTTCGACCCCGAAATCGAAGTGCTATTGGTATTGCCCGAAGCATTTATCGACTTTTGGAAAAAACTTTCGCAACAATTTATACCACCACACGCTTACAAAATAATAAAAGGCGGAGCAGAAAGATTTTTTTCGGTAAAAAACGCAGTAGACACACTTTCGCCCGAAATCGACCTTGTGGGCGTTCACGATGGAGTGCGTCCGCTTGTGTCAGTAGCCTGCATAGCACAATGTTACACTCAGGCTGCTCTCAAAGGCAACGCCGTTCCTTGCATCAATCCTCCCGAATCGATACGCACCATTGAAGAAAACGGAGAAAACCACATCATAGACCGCAATTCGGTAAAATTGATTCAAACGCCTCAAGTGTTTCATGCCGACGTACTTAAAAAAGCGTACCAACTACCTTATACAAAATTATTTACCGATGATGCATCTGTGGTAGAGCAATTTGGCGAAAAAATCAACCTCATAGAAGGCGAAAAAAACAATATCAAAATTACCACATTCGATGACATAAATTTTGCAGAATTCTTAGTTGCAAAATCGCCCAAGAATAATTAATTTTGCCCAAAAACTTAAGCAAAAAAAGTCATGTTTCTTGAACCCAAATGCCACGCCGGAAGCATAGAAGTAATATCAGGCTCAATGTTTTCGGGCAAAACAGAAGAACTCATACGCCGTTTGCGCCGTGCTCAAATAGCCGGACTAAAAACTGCAATATTCAAACCGTCAACAGATACTCGATACAGCCAAACTGCCGTAGTATCGCACGACAAACACTCTGTGCAATCTATTGTTGTATCAAAGAGTGCTGACATACTTGCACTTGCCGAAGATTCTCAAGTAATTGGCATCGACGAGGCTCAGTTTTTTGACAACGAACTTACCGCCGTTTGCCGAACGTTAGCATTTCGTGGAGCAAGAGTTATAGCCGCCGGATTAGATATGGACTATCTTGGTCGCCCGTTTGGACCTATGGGTGCAATGATGTGCATTGCCGACGATGTAACCAAAGTACATGCTATTTGTTCGCGCTGTGGATCGGTGGCTCAATTCTCGCACCGTCTGTCTGCCGACGACAAATTGGTAAGTCTCGGAGAAAAAAACACATACGAACCGCTCTGCCGCGAATGTTACGCAAAACTTTCGCAGGTAAAAGAATTAGTAAATGACACTTGCGGCTGTAATTAGAAAACTTTATCTTCTGCCCGTGCAGTTTTACCGATTGTGCATTTCGCCATGGCTGCCCGATTCGTGCCGACATACCCCCACATGCTCGGTTTATTGCATTCAAGCTGTTGAATATCATGGCATAATACGAGGCACAATCCTTGCCACATGGCGAATACTAAGATGCAACCCTTGGGGCACTCACGGATACGACCCCGTGCCGCCGCCAAATTTTTACAAAATACGCCGTCAACTACGCCGTGCAAAACTAAAATATAAACATTAAATAAGACAATTTATATGCCTGACATTCAGACACAACAACCCACAGATCCTTTTTCGTTAGGGAAAGTTCTTGTATTTGACAAACCGTTGAAATGGACATCATTCGACCTTGTTAACAAAGTGCGATATATGCTCAAAACCCATCTTGGAATAAAAAAAATAAAGGTAGGACACGCCGGCACTCTCGACCCTCTTGCCACAGGTGTGCTTATTGTTTGCACCGGCAAAAAAACCAAAGAGATAACCTCGTTTCAAGACCACGACAAAGAATATATTGCCACAGTTCAATTAGGAGCAACCACTCCGAGTTTCGACCTTGAAACCCAGCCCGAAAACTTTAAAGACGTATCAAACATAACTCGCGAAACCGTAGAAGAATGTCTTAAAACCTTTATTGGCAACCAAATACAGTATCCCCCTGTGTATAGTGCAAAAAAAATCGACGGCAAACCCGCCTATATTTCTGCACACAAAGGCAAAGGCGACGAAGTAAAAATGCGTCCGCACCCAATCGAAATATACAACATCAACATCACCGAATGGAACAACAACACTAAACAGTTTAAAGCAGTAGTAGCTTGTAGCAAAGGTACTTACATACGTTCACTTGCACACGACATTGGGCAAAAACTTGGCACAGGAGCCTATCTTGCCGGACTTAGAAGAACCAAAATCGGCGATATTTCTTTACAATCAGCAATTTTGATAGAAGATTTTGAAAAAAATTTATCAAATTATCAATAATAATTACTATCTTTGCACCGTTGCAACTTATTATAATAAACTCAACTAAAAGTTTACGGCCAAATGAAATTATCAAAGTTTAAGTACGAACTTCCCGACAAGCAGGTGGCAATGTTTCCCACCGAGAACCGAGACGAAGCGCGGCTTATGATTATCAACAGAAAAACTAAGTCGGTAGAACACAAGATTTTTAAAGATATAGTAGAATATTTCAACGATGGAGATGTAATGGTGCTCAACAACACCAAAGTATTTCCAGCCCGTTTATATGGCAACAAAGAAAAAACCGGTGCAAAAATCGAAGTTTTTCTTCTTCGCGAACTCAATCACGAACAACGTTTGTGGGACGTACTTGTAGACCCTGCTCGCAAAATTCGCATAGGCAATAAACTCTATTTCGGCGAAGACGACAGCCTTGTGGCAGAAGTTATCGACAACACCACATCGCGCGGACGTACACTCAGATTCTTATTCGATGGTCCGTACGAAGATTTTAAAAAGACACTTTACAGCATGGGCGAAACTCCCTTGCCAACCAAATATATCAACCGTCCTGTAACACCCGAAGACAAAGAAAACTATCAAACCATATTTGCTAAATACGAAGGTGCTGTGGCAGCTCCTGCGGCTGGCTTGCATTTTAGCAAAAATCTTTTGAAAAGGTTAGAGATTGTTGGTGTCAACTTTGCCGAAATCACAGCTCACGTTGGTTTAGGAAATTTCCGCAACGTTGATGTTGAAGATCTTACAAAGCACAAGATGGATAGTGAACAGATTTTTATAGAACAAGAATGTGTTGACACTGTAAACAAGGCAAAAGACGAACACAAAAACGTTTGCGCTGTAGGCATCACCACACTGCGCACATTAGAAAGTTCGGTTTCTACCAATGGATATCTAAAACCATTTGAAGGCTGGACCAACAAATTTATTTTCCCGCCTTACGATTTTAGCGTTCCATCAAGCCTTATCACAAACTTTCACCACCCATATAGCACAATGCTTATGACCACAGCAGCCTTTGCAGGGTTCGACTTTTTGATGAGTTCATACCAAATTGCACTTAAAGAAGGCTACCGCTTTGGACCTTACGGCGACGCAATGTTAATCTTGTAAGACATTAATACACAGCAATAAAAAAAACGGATTACCACATAGGCAATCCGTTTTTTGTGTCTGTCTTAGGTAAAAGAAAAAGTTCTGTTAGGTCAAAATATCATTAAATCTCGCTGTAAAAGTCGGCATCATCCATTGCGAGTGTTGCTATCATTTCTACTAATGATGAAGTTTCGGCGCTTTCCATTAAATCAGCGTCAATATTTGCCGGAGTGTAGTATATGTTATTCATAGCAGTTTTTTTTAAAAAGTTGATTTTCTTGTTGATTGCATCGGAAGCTTTTTAGTTGCTTTCCATATATAAGACACACGAAAAGCTAAACACCCTAATAGTAAAAATGATTTTTTTCACTTTTTTCTGCAAAATAGTTTCTATCTTTACGGCACAAAAGTAAAACGTTAAAACCCATATCACTGTATGAAAAAAATTGTACTCTTATCGCTTATAGCTCTGACATTTGCAGCTTGTAATATAAAGAATAGCTCAACTTCAGAGATGTTGTCAGTAGACGAAACCACCACTCCCACTGCCAACGAACTTGTTGTAGCCGACAACAACAAAACCGAAGAACGTGGAGGTGCTGGCATAGCAGCTCGCGAAACCGAAGTTCCTACAGAGCAACCCACTGATAATCAAACAGAAGCCGAAACATTACCCGCACAATACGAAAACAACGGAAAGGTTATCGAACTGACAGACAAAACCTTCAATACCCTCTGTATTGATACCCAAACCGACGAAATAATGTGTCCCGTACCTATGATCATCGACTACAATGCCACTTGGTGCGGACCTTGCCGTCAAATTGCCCCCATATTGGCAAAACTTCAAAAAGAATACGGCAACAAAATGCAAGTTTTTTCGGTAGACATCGACAAATGCCAAGATGCCGCCCAATATTTTGATTTTGACGCAATACCTACACTTGTATTTGTTGACATAGAGGGCAACTGCAACCAGATTACAGGTTCAAGAGACGAGTCGGAATTTCGCAAACTTATCAAAAAGCATCTTAAAATAGATTAACACTTGGTAGGTTCATTTCGGCGTAAATTTTGCAACAATAGAACAAACTGAAAACTAAAACTGTTCTGACTATGAAAAGAATTACCATCTTGTTGATTGCGTTTTTTGCCACGCTATACGTGCAAGCGCAAACCGAGTTAACCCCTGCGCAAGTAATATTCAACTGCGACGGCAACATGGTTACACTCAAAGAGGCCAAAACCGATGGCACTACTCTTATTCCTAACTTAGAAATTGAAGTAGTATTTGCTCAATCGGAACTTGCCAAACTCAACACGCAGAACATTAACTTTGAGTTTCGTTGGTTCTACTACATGAGCACCAAAAAGACCCTTATGGCCACTTACACCGTAGCCGCCGACATGGATTCTGTAGCCGACAACCTCATCCGTGTAAAATCTGAAAAGAAAAATGTACGCAAAGGATGGTGGGAAGTCCAAATCAAATGCAAAACCAACGACTCGCCAATAGAGTTCGCCGGCACAAAGGAATTTACCATCCTTCTCAAATAATTTTTAAATTTTAATAATATGGAAATATTCAAAGAGATTGCGCCGCTACGTCAGCGGCTTTCCAAACTCCGTTCTCAAGACAAAACTATCGGCTTTGTGCCCACTATGGGTGCTTTACACGCCGGTCATATTTCGCTTGTAGAGCGTGCCAACAAAGAAAACGACATTACTGTAGTTAGCATTTTTGTAAATCCAACTCAATTTAACAACAAAGAAGACCTCGAAAAATATCCCCGCGACCCAGATGCCGATTTTGCTCTTTTGGAGAAAAATTCGTGCGATATAGTTTTTGCTCCCAGTGTAGAAGAGATGTATCCCGAGCCCGACACTCGTGTTTTTTCGTTAGGTTCGGTTGCCGAAGTTATGGAAGGCAAATATCGTCCAGGACATTTCAACGGTGTATGTCAAGTAGTAAGCAAACTACTCAGCATTGTAGAACCCGACCATGCATACTTTGGACAAAAAGATTATCAACAGATTGCCGTAGTAAAAGCCATGGTTCGCAAATATATGCCCAATTTTGAAGGCGAAATAGTTTCGTGCCCAATCAAGCGCGAATCAGACGGCCTTGCACTCAGCAGCCGCAATGTTCACCTCAATCCCGAACAGCGCAAAAGTGCTTTATTAATATCCAAAACACTATTTGCCGCCAAAGAGAAAGCCGATAGCGGAGCCACACAAAAACAAATCCGCGACTTTATCAAGCAGAATATAGCCACCGATGCCAACCTCTGCCTCGAATACGTTGAAATAGCCGACAAAGATACGCTTCAACCAATAGCAGGCGAGTATCCCAAAAATGCTGTTATCTGCATCACTGTTTACGATGGCAAAACTCGACTTATCGACAACATACTCTTGTAAATCATTATAATGAACATCGAAGTATTAAAATCTAAAATACACAGAGTAACTGTAACCGAGGCCAATCTCGAATACATAGGCAGCATAACCATCGACGCCGCTCTAATGGAAGCCGCCAATATCATTGAAAATGAAAAAGTTCAGGTGGTAAACCTAAACAATGGCGAACGCATCGAAACATACGTGATAAAAGGCGAATATGGTAGCGGTTGCATTTGTCTCAATGGTCCTGCGGCACGCAAAGCCCTACCAGGCGATATTGTGATTATAATATCGTATGCATCTATGGATTTTGAAGAGGCCAAAAGGTTTAAACCTTCAGTAGTTTTCCCCGACACAGCCACTAACAAGTTAGTTAAGTAATTGAATACTACCGACCTTACACGATATAGTAAAGCGCATTACACTACAGGGCGCGGATTTATAGTCCGCGCTTTGTGGTATGTAATAAACTATACCGTGTTTGTTTCGCCTTTTGTACCGTTAAACGCTCTCAAACGTTTGATATTGAGAATATTTGGAGCAAAAATTGGCAAAGGCGTTGTAATAAAACCATGTGTCAACATCAAATATCCATGGCACTTAACCATTGGCAACAACACATGGATTGGCGAAGGTGTACACATTGATAACCTTGTTGACGTTACTATCGGCGCCAACTGCTGTCTATCGCAGGATGCACTAATCGAAACAGGAAGCCACAACTACAAACGTTCAGACTTTTGTCTTATTACCGCTCCTGTTACCTTAGAAGATGGAGTTTGGCTATGCGCTCGTTCGGTAGTAACAGGAGGAACAATATGCCGTAGTCATTCAGTATTAGCCTCAGCATCGCTTGCTTCTACCGAATTATTGCCTTACTCTATATATAAAGGTGTACCCGCCGTAAAAATCAGAAACCGCGAAATAAATGATTAAAGTCTCTGTAATAACACTTTGCAAAAACAACGCTGCCACAATTTCCTCCGCGCTGCAATCTTACAAAGAGCAAGATTATCCCAACAAGGAGCACATTGTGGTAGACGGCGCAAGCACCGACAATACTTTAAATATAGTAAAGCAATATAGTCCCGACATCGTGGTTTCCGAACCCGACGAAGGGATGTATTACGCTGCAAACAAAGGAATTAGACTTGCTCAAGGAGATGTTATAGTTTTTCTTCATGCCGACGATGTATTTGGTTCGCCAACAGTTTTGTCGCAAATGATTTCTACAATGGAATCTAACAATACCGATTCGGTTTATGCCGACCTTGAATATGTAGACCGATCCAACCCCAGCAAAGTGATAAGATATTGGCATTCTGATACATTTTCGATCAACAAATTAAAATACGGATGGATGCCGCCTCACCCAACATTTTTTGTAAAAAAGAGCATTTACGAAAAATTTGGTTCATTTAACACAACGCTTAAAATAGCTGCTGATTACGACCTTATGCTCAGGTTTTTACATCAAGCAAAAATTTCAGTAGCTTACTGTCCGATAGTGGCAATAAAAATGCGAGTTGGCGGCATTAGCAACCGTTCTTTAAGCAATATTATAAAAAAAATGCGCGAAGATTTATACGCCGCTCGTAAAAATAAAGTAGGCGGATTTTTTACTCTGATAATGAAAAACTTACGCAAAGTAAAACAATTTTTTCAGCATTAAACCAATAATCTTTTGAAACAATAATAGATAGTTTCAAAAATTAATTATTTACCTTTGCAAAAAAAATATAAAGAGTTTGCATGAAAAGAGTACCATTATTATTAGTCGCACTATTTCTATTTATTTGTGCGTGCAGCGACAAGTTTGACAATAATACATCAGACGATAACCGATTTTTCATTTACAAAAACACCACTCCATACTATTTTTACGATAGCACAGGAGCAGAAATGATAAAATTCGGAAACAAAACTACCTACCCAATTTCGTATATAACTACATTTACGGATATTTCACTTCAATATGCTACCTACAACCAACAGTTTTTTTCTAATTGGGACGGCATAGCAATTGATACCGCTGGCAAAACTTGTTGGTATAGTTACAACAAAGGTTGCTACGATAGTACTCATTTTAGATATTTTGTAAGCACACCTTTACTCGACGATACTATCGATATTGAGTATTTTTACGACACCATAAACGTCAATGACATAATGATTTATGTGCACAAATTAACCTACAACGGTGTAATTATCAACGCATACGAAGAGGATTCTACCAAACATATTGCCTCCGACCACATTGATGTGTTTAAATACAAAGACAAAACTGTGGTAAAACCCGTCTACAAAGAGAAATCTACAAAATAGTAATACACAGCAAACCTACTATAAAACAATAAATTGCAA
>JAGCDD010000088.1 GCA_017651345.1 Bacteroidales bacterium
ACGAGGGTCCGCAGAGCCATCTTTCGCGTACCACAATGTTGGCGTTGGCGGTAACGATTCACAATTTTCCTGAGGGAATGGCTGTGGGCGTGGCAATTGCGGGCGCGGTAACGGCAGATTTTAGCACGGCGGGAGCGTTGGCATTGTCGTTAGGCATTGCTATTCAGAACATTCCAGAAGGCGCAATAATCTCGATGCCCCTCCGCAGCGCCGGCAACAGCCGTTTAAGAGCCTTTATGGTGGGTAGTCTCAGCGGCATTGTAGAACCCATAGGCGGCACATTGGTACTTTTGTTAGCCTCGGCAGCCACAGCCACAATGCCCTATCTCCTACCCTTTGCCGCCGGTGCAATGCTCTACGTAGTTGTAGAAGAACTCATCCCCGAAGCCTCCCAAGGCGAACACTCCAACGTTGCAACAATTGGCTTCGCAATCGGTTTTGCAATGATGATGGTGCTGGATGTGGTGATGGGGTGAGGATTATTGACTCCAATGTCCCAACGCCGAGCCATATAAATACATGTACCCAAACGTAAGATACGCGCCGAAGCACGAGGCAAACAAGAAATAATTATACCCATCCGCCTGTTTCAAGAAAAACGCAAGAATAAGAGGAATCAATAATATAGCCAGAGCGTAAACCCATACTATTGAAAATGAATGTAGTATGCTAATTATCCATAATATTGCGCATACAATAGAAGAGATATAAAACATTATGTCCCAATGTTTGTAATAAGACAAAATGCCCGCCGCCGGCAACAGCAAGAACACGATGTTTACAAGAATGTATAATACAATTTCCATAATTGTTAATATTTAGTAGATTAAAATGTTGGCGACAAAGATAAGGAAAAAAATATATATCAATATAGATTATTCAAAAAAATAAATTGGAAAAAAACGAAATAATCAATAAAGATTAGCAAATAATAGGTAGTATCAATCAAAAAAAATCCCCATTTTAAGTGATTGCAGAGGTTGTTTTGGCTGCATACTTTTGCAGCGTAAAAAATGACAAATGTAAACACAATGAAAAAGATTATTACTACAAGCCTTATTATTGCGGCTTTGTTTGTTGGCTGCAATAGTTCATCAAATCAAAATCAGAGCGGCAAAGATTGCTGCAAGGGCGTTTATTCGCCCAAAACTCTCTTAGATTCAGCCGAATACCTTGTTGACAAGGAAGTGAAAGTAAAGGCAAAGGTTACACGTGTTTGCCATTGCGGCAACAATATCACATTTACCGATATTCAAGATTCTACATCAACATTGTATGTGCTTGCAGGAGGCGACATTCCTAAGTTTAACCAATGTCTTTTAAACAAAAACGCTAATATCACAGGTGTGCTGAGAGTCAATAAGATAACCCAAACCGACTTAGACAGCACAATCATCAAATTAGAAAACCGTCTTGCCGAGTTGTCAGCAAAATCTGATTCAACTTCAATGAAAACCTGCGAAAATATCAAAGCCAAAATCGAAAACACAAAGATTGCAAATCAAGAAAAAACCGATTGGATGGCATCGCACAATCAGGATTTTTATCCTCAATATTATTTAGAATCAGTAAAATTTGCCGATTGCTGCGTTAAGAAAAACGACCCCGAAGCCACAGCCTCTGCCGACGAATGTGAAAAAAACGGCAAGTCGGAATGTTGTAAATAAGTATTTAAGTATCTATAAAACAGTATAATAAATGAAAAATAGAGTTATTAATTATGCCCTTGCATTGGCAATGGCAGGCGGTAGCATTGCACTTTCTTCGTGCGATGATGACGACGACAACAATGGTTATTCGTACAGCGGAATCGACGCTTTTGTTAACCTTAAATCGGATGTTGACGGCGCTGTATCAAGCAATGATTTAGATGGTTGCACTGTTACTCTCACATCTGTTCAGTCAAAAGACACTTACACTTTTGATATCAAAAAAGAGACTTTGGACGAAAACGCCAACGGAAAGGTTAAAATTTACATTCCCATAGGCACTTACGATGTTAGTCTCGAAAAAACTATCGATGGCAAAACAATTTTTGTTCGCAAAGAAAATGTAACCATCAAAGACGCTAACCAAACAATTGATGTAAAACTGATTGCTACTGTTGCACAACAATCTGACTATCAGTTTATTTTCTCTGAGGTATTTTTTAATGGCGAGCGTAATGCGGGACGTATGATGCATCCTGATCAATATATGGTGCTCTACAACCCCACCAACAACATTCTCTATGCCGATGGACTTGCTGTGGGCTGCACAATGCAGGCTTCTTGCACCGAAAAAGAGAGTTGGTACGACGAGTATTACAACGCCGGAAAAGTGCCTGTACACGGTATTATTGTAATTCCCGGTTCGGGATACGATCATCCTGTTAAGCCTCACGAAAAACTTGTGATTGCTTTCACCGCTAAAAACCACAAAGAAACCGAGGGTTCGTATGAAGAAACCGACGAGGCAACCGGCGAAAAACGCACTGTTACATACAAATACGACAATGCAGTAGACCTTTCGGGTGCCGATTTTGAAATCTACGAACCGCAACTTTATACCAGCGATGTTGACAATCCCGAAGTGCCTAACGTTAAGGAGATTTACCCTGCTGAAAACGATTTTGGCGGTATAGGCGGATTTTATCAACATCCACGCGGATTCTACTGCCCGTTTATCTTCAAACTCAAAAACGGCGAACAGGCTACTCTCGACGAATTTTTTGCAGCCAACACTTCGGTTGCAACTGTTAAAGATAAGGAAAACAACAATGTAGAAATACAAATGCTCAGCGTTAAAGCCGACCTTATTCTCGATGGAATCACCACAGGACACATTCCTTCCGACATCGTTACAAATCCTCTTCCTCAAAGCGTTGACCGTGGCAAGCAACTTGTAAAAGGTTGCCACTCAGGACTTTTGGTTCAGCGTAAGGGTAACGATGCCGAAGGTTACAAAGACACTAACAATTCTACCGACGATTGCGAAATTGTAGAATATCACAATGCTTTCCCCGTTGGATGGAGAAATAAATAATAGAATGAGAGTTCCGATGCTCTTTAAATAACTGATGTAACAGCCGGGGAATTATTTCTCCGGCATTTTTTACAGATTATGAGACATTTAATTATAATAATTTCATTGGTTTTTACTGTTTTTGAGTGTGCTTCGCAAAATTGTAATTTTAATATCAAAGGAGTAATCAAAACTGAGGATGGATTTGCAGGATTTGCCACCGTTGGAATCGAAGATTTGAACATATACACAATGGCCGACGAGGGTGGTAGGTTTGAACTCCGCCGTATTCCTTGCGGCAATCACAAACTATTGGTTAAACGTATGGGATTGACAGATAAATACATTGATATCAATCTCATAAACAAAGACTTAAATCTCGAAATAGAGATGCAGACAGCCACTTTCAAACTCGAACGTGTGGAGGTGATGGCAAAGAGGCACAAGGCCGATAAACTTGAAATTGGCGAAACTGCCATTGAATATCTGCAACCTGTGAGCCTCGCCGATTTGGCGGTTCTTCTGCCGGGCAATGTATACTCCGAAAACCCTATGACTCAGTTTAATCTCAATAGCAGCCGACAGGTTGGCAGCGACAAAAACACATCGCTCGGCATTGCGGTAACGTCCGACGGAGTGCCGCAAACCTCTGACGGAGTGCGCATTCAGATGGTTGGCATCACCGAAAATTCGTACAGCGGAGGCGGCGACAGTCAGATTAAGGCTCGCACAGGCATTAATTCGGGAACGGATATGCGCTACATAAGCACCGACCACGTTCAGAGTGTGGAGGTTAACCGTGGTATTTCGTCGTCGAAATATGGCAATATGTCGGCAGGTCAGATAATTGTAAACTCAAAATATGGTGTTTCGCCGCTTCGTGTTAGGGCAAAAATCGACCTGAAAAACAAACTTGTATACGCCGGCAAGGGGTTCTCGCTTGGCAAAAAGGCGGGCGACCTTCACATCGGCACCGACTATCTCTACTCATACGACGACATCCGCGAGGAGATGGAAAAATTCACCCGAATTACCGCTCAGGCATATTACAACAATAAAGTAAATTTTAATTCGGGATATTCGTTGGATTTGGATTTCAAATTTGCACAGACCATCTCGGTAAACAAAATGAAAAAAGATGAGTTAACTTACGAATACAACGAAACTTACAAGGCTGATTACAACAAAACTGACTTGATGTTGAAAGCAAAACTAAATTTCAACCTCCCTTGGATTGAAAATATTTCTTTGATAAGTTCGCTCAACCGTGTCAACGATTTGATAGACAGGCATTACTGCGTTATCACAGGCAATCCCAAAAGTATGCCGCTCTCCTACTCCGAGGGCGAAAACGAAGGATATTATTTACCCACAATGTATTACAGCGATTTTTATATCGAGAATATTCCAATCAACTTTTATACACAACTGAATATCAAAAGTAGATTAGAACTTGCTCAAAATCTTAATCTTACACTCGAATACGGAGCCGATTTTTCATCATCCAAAAACAGAGGTGGCGGTGCGGTTATCAAAGACGAAAAACTGCCGCCTTTCCCTTCGGACAATTCTTATATGCGTCCGCGAAAAAACTATGAAATTCCAGCAATTGAAACAGGTGCGGCGTATATTCAATCGTCGTTGCTATATAAACCCACTGAAAATCAAAAGGCTAAAATAGATTTCGGTTACCGCTTTACTCAGATGATGAACCTTGAAGATGATTATGCGCTGTATCATAAAATAATTTGCGAACCACGTATCAACGCAAGTTATTCAATTGGCAAAACTATCAATCACACAGTGCGTTTGGGATATGGAACAGAAAACAAACTGCCCACAATGGACTATCTTTATCCCGAAAAAATCTACAAAGATTTTTGGGTGCTCAACGCATATACCAACAATCCCGAAAACCGTCATCTGATAACATACACCAAGATTTTTGATGCTACAAACAAAGATATTCGCGAAAACAAAAATCAAAAATTTGAATTTGGTTACGACTTAAATATCAATAATTTTGAGGTATCATTAACGGCATTTTACGAAAAATCCAAATCTGGATTCGATTACTTTAAATTCTATCAGGCTGTAACTTATCCATTTTTTTCAGAACTAAAACCTGATGTAGATATTTCGGGGCGGAAACCTGAAAAAGAAGACTATGTGGAGGATAAATTCAGCGAATTTGCTTCATATTCACAGGTGCAAAATTCAAAGAAAGTAATAAAACGCGGAATCGAATATCGCATTATTTCGCCAAAAATCAGAGCGTTAGAAACCAACATTGAAATCAATGGAGCGTACTATTACACGGTTTACGGATCGTCGCTGCCTTATTATTTTTATCCGGGCGGACGCATCGGCAACAATATGTATCCGTATGTTGGAATCTACAATCTTGATGAAAAAAACAAACAAGGAAGGTTGAACACGAACTTTTGGTTTAATACGCACATACCTAAATTCCGTATGGTGTTTACCAACTTTTTTCAATTTATTTGGATTCAAACCAAACAATATTCCGACAATTTTGAAGGAATATACAAAAAAATACCATACGAATACATTGATTTTAATAACGAAACTCACCAAGTAACACCTGAACTTGCTGCTAAAATCAATGATTTAAACGATACGCAATGGAGTCAGATGCGCCGTCAGAGCACCGTTTTGTCGTATGCCAAAGAAACCAAGCCGGTATATATGATGTGGAACATTAAAGTTACCAAGGAGTTTGGCGACAATGCAAAACTTTCGTTCTTTGTAGACGGCATTCTCGATATACATCCTCAGTACGCAAGCAAAACTTCGGCTCGCACCAAACGCGAATGGAGCAATCCTTTCTTCGGTATGGAACTTATTTTAAACATCGCTAAAAACAGGGAAAAATGATTCGCAAATTCTCAATAATTATATCATCAATTATCATTGCAACAAACGTCTATTCGCAAACCAAAGGCGATGATATGCTTTATAATAAATTATCACAAACGGCAAGTTTCTACACCATCAATAAGCAATACCTGAACGACACCTCCGATTGTTCGTCGGCAGAGATTGTAGCATCGTACAGCAATGGCAAAACAGATGGCGATTTCCTTGTGTATCAAGGCAAAAGCCACTACGAAAGTAGAATAAGCGGCTCGGGTGTGAAGGATTACGGAAAATACGGCGTTCTCAATGGTAAATGCTTCTACGCCAACGGCAAAGACCGTGGCATTTCGTGGAATGCGATGCGGTATCCCGATCTATACCTGCCGTATATCATCACCGACTCCACAGGGGGCGACAGTAGTTTTGAAACGTATTGTGCACAAGGCGGATATTCCCAAAAAACAGGCAATTGGCATATAGGATTTGACTTTAAGTTTCTGGGCGAACAAGCTTATAGGTTAACCGACCCAAGAGTGCTCAACAATACCACTTTTCTTACTTTTAAATTGAGTGCAGGCAAGGTTTTAAAAAAGGGTAACGCATTATGGCTCAGCAGTTACTACACACGAAACAAGCAATATCTTCACGATAGATATTGGCGTCCGGGAGAACAACAGAGATTTTTTGTTATCTACGGTTTTGGACTCTACGACACCAAAGAGAGCGTAGTGGCATTTGGCGTTTCTCGAATGTACTATATCAACAACGCAGGTGCGGAACTGTCGTTTCTATCGTCTGAGAATAAGCCATTTACCATTAAGGGAATCCTCAATTACGACTATAAAAAAATGTACACCGAAGAGAGCGACATAATGCAGTTGTACAACACTCGCACCCACACAATATCGCCGTCAATATCGGTGGCATATCACGGCAGAGAATATGATATAAAATTATATAGTTTTACCGATATACTAAAACGCAAAGGCTATGAAAATATCTTAGAAAAATACATCACCGACGAGGCAAATTCTACTTACGATTATAGAAAAATAGCCGATGAACAAAATTATAAATTCTCTAACCTAATTAGCAAAAACTCTTTAAGATTTGCTCTTTTAATTGGTGATAATCAAATCGGTTTTGAATCAGGCGCTGCTGTTCTTTGCCGTAAAGAAACCAATTCTAAGTATGCATATAAGATTAAAAATCTTAATGTTACTCCTGATTTCAAGACCGATTTTTCTTTTAAAGCAAAATGCCATAAATTTGAAATAGGATTAGAATATAGTCACCAAATTTGCATCCAAAACAATTACGATGTTGAAATCAAAAACAATGCAATACCACACGTAGATTTTCAAACCTGTTTTGCTCCATACGCCTATTATTCAGCAGAATACGATGCTCATAAGGCATTGTTTGAGTATGAATACAGTTTTGAAAAATTTTCATTGGGCACAAGGATAAACGGTTTTATCATTAAGGGAAATCGACTCAACGATGTAGAATACACAAAAACAGTTGGTTACGATTCTGTTTGCCCAATGATTAGCAAACAAGCCGACAAACACAACGAAAAATATATAAATATGTCCTTTTATGTAACATTTTAAACACATAAAACAATGAAATACAAAATATTAATACTTGCATTTGCCGCCTTTGCATCATCGTGCAGCGACAAAAATATGACAAAGAATGACGATAACTCTTACACAATCAACACATTAGAATTAGGCAAAGATATACGTGGATATGGCGGTAGACTGCCGATAAGTAAAACAATCAAAGGTGATGAAATTCAATCAGTTAAAATACTTCAAAATCAAGAAACTCCGGCGTATTTAGAGCGTGTAGAAAATCAAATGCTACCCAAATTCAACGGCATCAACATAAACCAAATCAACTCAATAGACGCAGTTTCAGGTGCCACATACACAAGCAAGGCATTAACAAAGAATGTACAAGTGGCTGTGGATTATTACAATAGCAAAAGATAAAAAAGAAAAAGCATAAAAAAAATCGGCGCGAAATCACGCCGATTTTTTTATAAACTCAAAAAAACTACTACTATGCAATTGCTTTTCCATCCTTAATCGTGATAATTTTGTTTGCGCCTTGGACGGTGCGCATACGGTGGGCGATTACGAGGACGGTTTTGCCTTTGATTAGTTTTGAAAGCGATTGTTGGATAAGTGTTTCGTTTTCAACGTCTAATGAGGCGGATGCTTCGTCGAGAAGAATGATTGGCGCGTTTTTGAGGAAGGCACGGGCAATAGAAATCCGCTGACGTTCGCCGCCAGAGAGTTTTTTGCCGTTTTCACCAATTATTGTGTTCCACTTATCAGGCAGATTTTCAACGAATTCGGTGCAGTTGGCAAGTTCGGCTGCGGCTTTCACCTGTTCGTCGGTGGCGTTTTTGTCGCCAATGCGGATGTTTTCCAAAACGGTGTTGTTAAACAATGTAACATCTTGAAAAACAAT
>JAGCDD010000089.1 GCA_017651345.1 Bacteroidales bacterium
AGGTGGCTTGGCGTGAAAAAGGTTGGGACATCACGCTTGCCACTTGCGCAGAACAAAGTGATTTTCAAGGCGTTGAACATAATCATTGCATTGATGGTGAGTTGATTGAGCGCATTTGCAAGGATGACCCTCAGATGGTTTATTATCTTCATACGGGCAAATTTGTTGAGCCTGATATATTTGGTGGTTTTCCGCCGTTGCCCCCAAAAACAAAGAAGATGAAAGATCCCGGTCAACGCAAAATCTGTGGTTGTATGATTAGTAAGGACATTGGAATGTACAATACTTGCCGCCATTTTTGTGTTTATTGTTATGCAAACACAAGCCGCGAAGTCGTAAAAAAAAATAAGGACAAGCATAATGACGATTCCGAAAGCATAATTGAATAATGCAAACTTTCGGGCTAAATGTACACTAAAAATCACGATTTAGCCCGAAATCTTGTAGAAAATCAGTCATTTATATCTTCTCCTCCACCGCCTCGTAACTCTCGATGTTTCTGTCCTTTGACGAGAATTTTATGGCGAGTTTTACGATGCGCTTGCCAGAATCCAAATATGCCTTTGCGTAGCGGCGGTTGCGGATTTGGGTCTTGGCAGATTCCAACGATTGGTCGTATTTCAATTCGATTACATAAACTGTCTTGGGCATATTGAGAACTAAATCAGCCTTGCCAAGGGCGGTCTCACGATTGGCGACGATGTCTGCACTGAAAGATGTCAAAACTGTATAAAGTATTGAATGATAATGTTTTTCGTTTTCTTTTTGGTCGTTGAGACTAAATGGAAAACCGTCAAAAAACATTTTTAGATGTTCTATAAAAACGTCAATGTCGTCGTTTGCATAAAAATCAAAATAAGCATTACGAAGCGGCATCGTGTCATTCACTTTGTAAAAATCTCTGAACAGCGAATCCGCCAATGCCGCCCTCACTTCGTCGTTAGGATAGCCCAACATATAAATCGAAGTTGGAACTATGCCATAATTGACAGATTTATAGCCCTTTATCGTTAAATATCCAGCCTGAAACAAAAACGGCACAAGGTCGGTGATTTTTTCTACGGGTTGATTGAATCTCGACACGCCACATTCCACATCTTCAAAATCCTCCATTTGGATGTTAAATTTTGCGATAAGTTTCAGCAATGCCGACGGAGTTCCTGAATTAAACCAATAGTCGTTTAATTGCTTGTCGTGCATTGCATTGATTACAGAGTATGGATTATAAACTCCGCGCATTTCGGGCGAAAAATTGTAGCCATCGTATTTAAACTTCAGATACTTGACGGTCTGTTCAAAAGTGTATCCATTTTTATCGGCAAACCTCTGAATGTCAGACTTGAAAACAGTCTGCATTTCTTCGTGCGAAATTCCGCATAGTGTCTCAAACTCAGGCAACAACGAAATATCTTTCAAGTTGTTCAATGTAGAGAATATCGACATCTGCGAAAATTTGGTGATGCCCGTGATGAAGACAAAACGGATGTACGGGTCAAGTCCTTTGAGCGGCGAAAAAAAGTTGTTTTGTTGCTCTCTGATTTTGTTTTGCAAATCATCGTCGTGTATCGCATTGAGCATCAGCGCGTCGTATTCATCAATTATGACAGCCACTTTTTGTCCTGTCTGTTTAAATGCTGCCT
This sequence comes from Bacteroidales bacterium, assembly GCA_017651345.1. Classification (GTDB taxonomy): domain Bacteria; phylum Bacteroidota; class Bacteroidia; order Bacteroidales; family UBA3824; genus UBA3824. The sequence goes on from JAGCDD010000089.1 coordinate 1,641, forward strand.
GAATAATATAGCCTAAGCGGACGTTTGAAATATCCGCCGCATCTTTTGCACACTTCCTTTCTTTTTCGTATTCTTTGTCAGAAATCAGGGAATACTGATGTTCGTAATCAGCCAACATTTTTGAAAGATACAATTTGATGGCTTTCAAGTCGGTGGTTTTGCAGTCGCTGAAATCAAGGTGGATCACAGGATACTTCACCCATTCCTTTTCCAATGCGTCGATTTTAAGCCCTTTAAACAAATCCTTGTTGCCCAAGAAATACTCTTTCAACGTGCTGCACAGCAACGACTTGCCAAAACGCCGAGGTCTTGACAAGAATACATAGCGATATTCATTGGTCATTTTATATACCAAATCCGTCTTATCTACATAGACACAATTTTCTTCTATAATTGTGCTAAACGTCTGCGTGCCAATAGGGTATCTGCGAGTTTCCATAGCGAGCGAAGTTTTTGTTACGATGGCAAAGGTAAAAATTTTTTTCGGGAAATTGTACAACTTTTGCAAATATGTATTTGAATTCGCAAAAAAAAAATCTAACATAATCTAACATTTTTTTCACATCTCATTAATATATTGTTACTAATTTTGCCGCTGATTAATAACGAACATCAGCGATTATGAAAAAGCATATATTATTGGCTACAACAGCCTTATCCGTTGCACTCTCCGCTGCTGCGCAGGACAACAATTGCGCCAAGGAATATTCTATGTACAAGGAGTTTGTGAACGTGGAGGCGTACAGCGACGCCCGCGAATCGTATTGGAAAGTCTTTAAGAATTGCCCGCAATTCAGCAAAAACATCTACATCGACGGCGTGAAGATATACCACGATTTGATAAAGAAGGCGGGCGAGGACAACGATGCACTCGTGAACGCCTACGTTGATACGCTTGGAATGATTTATACGCAGAGAATCAAATACTTCGGCGAGGAAGCCAACGTGCTGAGCCGTTACGGGCTGGACGTGATGAAATACCGCCGCAGCGACACCGCCAAGATTGAGGGTTATCACTTGATAGGCAAGTCGTTAGCCGTCAATGCCGACGACCCCGACATTGGCTCTGTAACGTCGTATTTGCAGACCGCCTGCAA
>JAGCDD010000090.1 GCA_017651345.1 Bacteroidales bacterium
AAACTCTTGGCGTTCAGCGCAATGGCGCAATGCAGGAATACATCGCCCTGCCGTGGCAAAAGGTGATTCCTTGCGGTGAAGTTTCGCTGCGTGATGCGGCGTTGATAGAGCCGATGAGCGTTGGTTTTCACGCTGTTGACCGTGGCAGAGTTACCGACACCGACACCGTGATGGTAATTGGCTGCGGAATGGTGGGTCTCGGTGCTGTGGTGCGTGCCGTAATGCGTGGCGCAACCGTTATCGCCGCCGACCTTGACGACGAAAAACTTGCTCTCGCCCGCACTCTCGGCGCAAAATATACCTACAACACAGCCACAGAATGGAATCTTCCCGCTCCCGACGTTGTTATCGAGGCAGTTGGTGCTGCACCCACATATCAGTTGGCGGTGGGTAAGGTGGCGTTCACAGGTCGCATTGTTTGCATTGGTTACGCCAAAGCCGACATCGCCCTTACCACGAGCCTTTTTGTAAAGAAGGAACTCGACATTATGGGTTCGCGCAATGCCAATCCATCGGATTTTGAGGCAGTTATCAAATACCTCTCCAACGCCAACGCCCCCATCGAAAAGTTCATCAGCCGCATCATTGAGCCCAACCAATCTGCCGAAGCGTTGAAAACTTGGAGCGATGCCCCGGGCAAGGTGTTTAGGATATTGGTGAAGTGGGAATAAGGAAGAAAAGTTTTTTTGCGAAATCCGAAATAAGTGCTTAAATTTGTTCGTCGTTAAAATATGTGATTATTATGAGCGAATTTATAGACTACGGTAATAGCGATTTTGAAAGCGTTAAAAACAGCAAGTTCGTTGATAAATCGGGATTACTGAATGTGTTGAACTCAAATATCGACACAGAAGACCGTTTTCTGTGCATATCCCGTCCCCGGCGATTTGGCAAGTCGGTGGCGGCTAAGATGGCGTATGCCTATTATGACAGATCTTCGGATTCCAAGAGGCTTTTTGAAGACCTCGAAATCGCTAAATCGCCTAACTTTGAAAAACATCTCAACAAATATCCCACGCTTTTCATAGATTGGAATCGTTTTGCGGCAATCAAAAAGAGCGACATTGTTACAGTGGCGCAAAAGAAAATTGTTGCTGATTTGAAGAAGTCGTATCCATTTTTGAAGGAAGAAAACATTCTCTTTGACGCTCTTACCGAAATCAACGAGACAACCGGCGACCGTTTCATAATGATAATCGACGAGTGGGATATGCTTGTGCGGGACGAGGATAAGAGCATTTGCGATCAATATGTCAACTTCTTGCGCTCGATGTTCAAAGCAAACTCCGCCAACAAAATTTTCCTCTTGGTATATATGACGGGTATTTTGCCGATTATCAAGTACGAAACGCAGTCGGCGATGAACAATTTCAGGGAACAAAGTGTCATCAACCCGGGCCCGACAGCCAAGTATTACGGTTTTACAAAGGAGGAGGTTAAGACTCTATGCGAAAAATACAATATGGATTTGGAACAGATGGAACACGCATACGACGGTTATATCGTCGGCGATGAAAGGTCTATGTTCAATCCCAATTCCGTAATGCTGTCGATTTACAACCGTAATTACAACAGTTATTGGGCAAAGTCCGCATCTTACACATTCATAGAGCCTTACATACACATTGATGAGAACAATGTAAAACCGAAAATTGAAAAATTGCTCAACGGCGAAGAGATAACAATAGAAGTTACGAGTTTTCGCAACGATTTTAGGCATATCGAAAGTTACGATGATGTTTTCACTCTATTGGTTCATCTCGGATATTTGTCGTATAATCCTGAAACTAACGGTGTTATGATTCCCAATACCGAAGTTGCCGGCGAGTTTAGGATTACTTTGTCGAAAACAGGTTGGGGATGGATTTCAAAGGCAATGGCTAATTCGCTCACTTTGGTCGAAAAGACTATTTCGCTTGATAGCCAATATGTTGCAAGTTCTTTTGACGACTGCCGCCCGGATGCCTCCTCGTTTATCAACATCAACAGCGAGGCGGCAATGGCTGTGGCAATACGTTTTGCGTATTATGCGGCTATAAAAGATTACAAAATCTTCCACGAACTTCCCACGGGCAAAGGTTTTGCAGATATGGTTTTTGTTCCTGTCAACAAGCCTCACCGCCCTGCCATAGTTGTTGAACTCAAATACGACAAGACAGCCAAAGGCGCAATCGAACAAATCAAGCGCAAAGACTATCCTAAGTCGCTCAAAGGGTTCTCCCGCCGCATAATTCTCGTTGGAATCAATTACAACACCAAAGAATCCAAACACGAAGTGGAGATGGAGGTAATTGAGGGGAATTGAAATCATTGAGCCTAATCAAGCCGACGAAGCGTTGAAGACTTGGAGCGATGCACCGGGCAAGGTGTTCAGGATTTTGGTGGAGTGGGAATAAAATAAATTTTGATGATGTCGCAAATTGCGGCATCACTGCATATTATTGATATTCAGGCAAATGTTGTCTAAACTTGAAATGGCAATTTGCGACATCAAGTTTGGACAATACTTTTTTTAATCAACTATCAAAGCCGTGGGTTGATAGAAAAGTTGACAGAAAAGTTGATAGAAAGGTTGATAGAAATGTTATTAGTGGTTGTTTTTGGGGAAGTTTTGAGTCTGTAAACTTACCCAAAAGCCCGTAATTAGATAAGACCAATCCGTCGAAGCGTTGAAGATGTGGAGCGATGCACAAGACCAAGGTGTTTAGTTTTTGGTTGATGACTTTTGGAGGAATGGATTGTGAACGGGGCGTATTCATCGACAAGAGACGAGATAACAGCATCAAATACAATCGTTATTTATGTTGTTTTTTGCAACAAATAACAAGAATACTCATAAAGAATTGGTGCTATTGAAAAGAGATTTATGCCTACTAATTTACCTTGTTGCAAGCCTTTCGATTCTTTTAAATATTTCAAATCTTTTTCAGAACCTTCAAAAACAAATTGGTATTTTCTATGTTCAACCTCAATAGAAATCAGTAAATGATTATCTGAATAACGAAACTTCATAAGGCGTTTTTTAAATTCAGACAAACAATTGTACACTTCTCTCAAATCAATAGGGATAATCATATCTTGATGTTGTTTCTTGTACGCATACATCAAATTTACAGAACACAAATAGTTGAACCAATTATTTTCATTCCATTGTACAAGATTGTCTTTCGTACCACTAACAAAATCCCTGCACTCTTTAAACAACGACTCATATATTTTACAGGCAGTATCCTCTGTTTCAGGTACAATAATTGTTTGTCTAATGGCATATTTTTTTTCATCTACTTTTATTATTTGACTAGTTCTTTTATCCTTGTAATAATAACACAAAGAACTTCCCTTTAATATTTCATAGGGGACACGTTTGGTAATGATTATATCATTCCATTGTTCAAATTGCCCATTGTCATATATTTCATCATCTTTTATTATTCTGCAAAACTCTTTTTGATATATACTTTTGGTTACGACTGAACTTCTTTTCACAGCGAAAATCTCCTCTGTATAAGAAAAAAGAAATTTAACTTCTTCGATTATTTCTTTGTTTTGTGTATAACTTATCGGCTTACAAATATTTGCATCATCTGCACAACGGAGATTTTTAAGGTAATTAATCTGACTTTCCAGTTTTGACAGTTCAGAATCATCTCTGTTTTCTCCCATTTCATTCAAAAAATCTTCTACTGATAGAACTTTAATTTGAGGATTTTCCGGACTGACAAAGGACTCAGATGGATTCAAATAAACCACATATATGGTTTTCCTTTTTAAGGTTATTTTGGCGTTTTTACCTCGTTTCCCTTTTCCAATTAACCGTTCAATAACGATATTTGCATCATTTTGATTTGGAACACAAACAACGCAATCTTTGTTGCCATCTTTATAGATATAGTATTTACCATCGTGTGGCAGCACACTATAACCTTTGTCTGTTTCATTAATTTTTCTAATTTTTATGAGGCAAAGATAGTTGAACAATATGTTACGCAACAACTCAGATATATACGTGTCTATGGTTGGAAAATCCAAGTCATCAAAAAGTTTACTAATGACCTTACTAAAATTTTCATCTTTTTCTAAGGAATCAGAAACCATTGCAGTAGATATTTCATCGCATAACTTTTTATTTTTATAGTCGTAAGGTATCACAATTTTTACAGACCGTTTGTAATTGAAAGGAACATTGTTGACTGGTTCTGTAAAGATAATAAAAAATTGATATGAAGTTTTGCGAGAATCTTCCTTCGGGTCTAAAACACTTATGATAAGGTCATATCGCTTGTCATCAATGCTGAGAGTTTTTAGAATACGAAAATCTTCCGGATTGTCAATATCATACTGTCCGACAGTCTTTTCCTTGAAGTCCACTAAGGATTGGAAATCAATGTAATCAATAACATCAAAAGGAACTAAATCACGCCATATACAATCACATAGACACTTCTTTTTTTCAGGCTTCCCTAAAACGTGAGTGTCTATCCATTGTTTTTTTGAGTTAAGATATTTTCTTGTCACTTGCAGATAATAGTTATGATATTTATTGTAGTTACAAGACAAAGTGCAATATCAGGTATAAGCACTTTGTCTTGTAGTTTGACTTCCCAATTAATGACGGGTAAAAGCCATTAGTAATCATCATCGCCTCTGTCCCTATTAGACCAAACGATTACTTCAAAGTCGTCGTCGTCAAGTCCTACTTCCCATTCAAAACCACAGAGTGGGCATTCATAGCGGTCTTGACCTACTTCATATGCTTCCTCTCGTCCACAATCTGGGCAACATATTCTTCCCATTTCACTTACTGTATTTGCATTCGCCTACGCACTCTTCCGGCAGTTCGGCACTTCCGTTTCTCTACATTGCAAAATTACAACCCCATATCCACTCCGCAAAGCATTTTGCGTGACGATTTGTCCATACTTTTATGAATATTACGCAATAGATTCGTGATTATTTGTCACGCTTTATTAGGCTTGTAAAGTGTAAAGAAGTCATAGTCAAGAATTTCCGAAATCTTAAACAAAAGGTCGGTGTCAATGCTTTTGCGATTGAAGATACGGTAGATGTTTGATGGGTCGCAGTTAAGTTTCTTGGCGAACCAGGTTTTGGGACGCTCCGTCTTATTGAAAACCTCCTCTATTTTGTGTCCTATGTGAATGGTGTTCATAATTGTCTCTGTTGCGAGCCAACACCCTTATTGTATAAGCATATTAAAAAAGCGTGAAGCCGTTTCTCAATGATTGCTTATTCCAATCGAGGGCGTCCGGAATTGCCTTGTACACAAATAAGCACGAAACGGCTCACGCACATATCGCGTGAGCCTCTCGCAACTTACTCCTGTGTACAAATCAGTTTTCCGGACCTTTTCGATAGGAGATGTAAGAGCGTAAAGCCCAATGTTTTAATTTGTTAGTTTACAGTTTTTCTGTTTCGTATGTTTTGTTTTTAATTTGGCGTAAAGATAGCGAAAGAAATTAACATAGACAAGCGGCTGAGAAAGTTTTTTATTATTCCAATTTTTTTCCTATCTTTGTCGCAAAGTAATACCCTATGAACGCAGAAAACCAAAACATCGAATACAAGGAATCTTGGCGCGACGAGTATTTGAAATGGATTTGCGGCTTTGCAAATGCGCAGGGCGGCAAAGCCAAACTCCACGAGCCACACGCCTCCAACGCCCGCAACAAGAACATTGCATTTGCCTTTTATAAGGCGGGTTTCATTGAGGCTTGGGGTCGCGGCATTTCAAAAATAGTTACTCAGTTCACCGCTGCGAGGCTCAAAGAACCAAAATTTGAAGATTTCTGCGGCGGCGTGCGCGTTACCATCTATCGTAATACTGATTTGGTGACAGAGACAATTGAGAAAAATGATGGAGAGGTCACCAAAAGGGTCACTGTAAATGATGGAGAGGTCACCAAAAAGGTCACTGTAAATGTAAATGAAGACGTAGAAAGTGCCCAGAAAATTGCACAGAAAAATGTACAGAAAATTGCACAGAAAAATGCACAGAAAATCTTTGCGTGCATTAAGCGTAATTCGTTGATTACTATTGCTGAAATGAGCAAGAGGACAAGATTATCAGTAAG
>JAGCDD010000091.1 GCA_017651345.1 Bacteroidales bacterium
AAGGTATTAGAATGGTATTTAGAGCCTTACAGCGACCCGAAATGGATTCGCAAGCCTAATATCGGATTTTCGCAGATTGGTTACACCCCCGCACAAAAGAAGGTTTCTGTGGTAGAACTCGACAAAAACGACCAAGTGGCTGCCACCGCTAAAATTTGGCGTTACGAAGCCGACGGAAGCCGCACTTTGGCACTTGAACCCAAGGTTAAGGAGTGGGGCAAGTTTAACCACCGATACAACTATGCTCAGATTGATTTTTCGGAGGTTAAAGAGCCGGGTTCTTATTGCATAGAGTATAAAGGCGTGATTACCAACGCATTCCCAATTAATAAAACCGTTTACGATGGCAAATGGCACACCACTATGGACGTTTGGCTGCCTGTTCAGATGGACCATATGGAGGTTAATGAGGCTTACCGCATTTGGCACGGCCGTTCTAATATGGACGACGCCCTCCAAGCACCCACCAACTACGAACAGCACGACGGATACAAACAGGGCTCTGAAACTTTTACCAAATACAAACCGTGGGAGCATATTCCTGGATTGTCGGTAGGTGCGTGGTACGATGCCGGAGACTTTGATATTCAGGCTGGTACTGTTGTGGGAATGACCTCCGACCTTGCTCAATTGTGGGAGATGTGCCGCCCCGAACGCGATGAGACTTTTATCGACCAAAAAACGCAATTTGTTGATATTCACCGTCCCGATGGCGTTCCCGACGTAATTCAACAGATTGAGCACGGCGCACTCAACATTATTGCTCAGGTAGAAAACATCGGTTTTGTGGCTCAGGGCATTGTTCAGGTAAATATGCACCAGTATCACCACGTGGGCGACGGCGTTACTCAAACCGATGGGAAGGTTTATAATGCTGATTTAAAAATGTTTGAGGTAAAAGGCGACTACTCAGGCACTCGCGACGACCGTGTGGCTTTCACCGGCAATTTCTCTCCTATGGGAACAATGTCGTCGGTGGCAGCACTTGCAGCCGCAGCACGCACCCTCAAACCTTACAAACCCGAAACCGCCGAGCACTGCCTCCGCACAGCCCTCTACCTTTGGGATAAATATTCGAGCGAAGAAAATTTCCAAAACTCCAACCGTCGCGGTGGATGGGGCGGATTTGGCACTATGGGCGGCGACCCTCGCACTAATGCCGCTGTGGAACTTTGGCGTACCACAGGCGAGAAAAAATACAAGGATTTCTTTATGCCCAAGTTGTTGGAAACTCTTAAACCTATGGAAATGAACCCAAATCAGCGTTCGTGGGCGTATATGATGGAAGGCGCGTCAAAAAACGGCAAATACATCAACCTTTCGATGGCATTGTCGCTCTACGAGTATATGGATAAGGATTTTCAGAAAAAAGTCCGCGACGCTTTGCCCGTTTACCTCGAAACACTCGACTATGTGCACAACAATCCTTACCAAGTGCCTATTTCGGGACGCGGATGGGGCGGCAACGAGATGGTGGTTTTCAACGCTCTTAATTACTACCGAGTTTGGCGACTTTTCCCTGATAAAATTGACCCTGAACGTATTCTCAACGGTTTGAACTACCTTTACGGATGTCACCCGATTTCAAACGTTTCGTTTGTAATGGCAGTGGGCGTTAACACCAAAAAGGTATCTTACGGCAACAACCGCGCTGATTATACATTTATCCCCGGCGGTATCGCTCCCGGATTGATGATGTTTGCTCCCGACTTGCTCGAACACAAAGACGACTATCCATTCCTTTGGGGCGAAAACGAGTGCTGCACACGTCAGGTTCCCTCTTACGTAATGCTCTCAATCGCCTGCGAACAGGTGGCTAAGGCTATGAACAAATAGATGCAGATTCGGCAGCCTTTTCGCCGTCCATAGCCGACGAGACTATTCCACCGGCATAACCCGCTCCCTCGCCGCAGGCAAAAAGGTTGCTGACATTTATACAACTAAGTTTTTCGGTGTCGCGGATAATGCGCACCGGCGACGATGTACGGGTTTCTGACGAAATTACCAATCCTTCTTCGGTCAGAAATCCGTGCATTTTTTTATCAAACTGCTTGAACCCTTCGCGCAGACGGTTGCTGATAAATTCGGGCATCCAAAAATGCACAGGAGAATTTATTATGCCAGGTACGTACGAAGATTGGGGCAAAGATGTTGAAATTCTGCCTTTTACAAAATCGGTGAGCCTTTGTGCCGGAACGCTCTGATTGCCTCCGCCGTTTACGCAGGTCATTCGTTCCAACTCTTTTTGCCAATTAAACCCTGCCATCGGGTTGCCTGAGTTGATGTCGGGAATATCCTCGGGACGAATTTCTACCACAATGGCGGCGTTCGACCAATAATTGTTCCTTGCCGCCGCGCTCATACCGTTTACGCAGGTGTAGCCCGGCAGGGTAGAGGAGGGGACAACCTGTCCGCCTGGACACATACAAAACGAATAAACACCTCTTCCGTCTACTTGCGCCGCCACGTTGTAGGCAGCAGCAGGCAGATATGTGGTGTCGGCTTTTTTGTAACGGATTTCGTCGATAAGGTCGCGCGGATGCTCCACACGCACACCCATAGCAAACCCCTTGGCTTCTAGGGCGATACCGCATTTTTGAAGCATTGTGTAAACATCTTCGGCACTATGTCCTGTGGCAAGTATAAGCCGCTGAGTTTCAATTTCTTCGTTTTGATTTACAATAATGGATTTTACCCTTTCGCCTTCAATGTTTATGTCGGTGAGTTTGGCTTGAAAACGCACCTCGCCACCGCAGCGGATAATGGTGTTGCGCATATTGGCAACGATTCGGGGCAGACGGTCGGAGCCTATGTGAGGACGCGATTCGTAAAGAATGTCCTCTGCCGCGCCGTGAATGTGAAAAATTTCCAAAATTCTTGATATGTCGCCACGTTTGTTGGAGCGTGTGTAGAGTTTTCCGTCGGAAAATGTGCCTGCACCGCCCTCTCCGTAGCAATAGTTAGATTCTGGGTCTAAAATATGTTGTGTGCTCAATAGTGCAATGTCGCGGCGACGGCTGTGCACATCTTTCCCTCGCTCTATCACTATTGGTTTAACGCCTAACTCAATGAGTCGCAATGCCGCGAACAATCCAGCCGGACCGCTGCCCACCACCACGCAAGTTTTGTTGCCATCCACAGGACGGTAATTGTATTTTTCGCTGATGTTTTCGGGCGTTTCGCCGTGAGAATAAAGCGCAACTGTCAGGTTTACAATAATTTCCCGTCCACGAGCATCAAGCGATTTGTGAATAATGCGCGAATGGGCAACATCGTTGCGGTTAACACCAGCCTTTTTGCAAGCGGTGGAAATATATAGTTCTTGGTTAGCGGCCTCGGCAGGCGACACCGCAAGTTCTATTTGTTTCATATAATTAAATTTGTGGCAAAGGTAGTGATAATTCTAATCACACGATATAAAAAGCGAATTTACAACTTTGCTATCTCGTTGATGGGTAACTGAGTGAGTTCTGCGATGGTAGAGTTGTCAAACCCCTTGGCTTTCATACGCTTGGCGGTTTCAAGTTTTTCGGATTGTGCGCCTTCCTCACGACCTTCGGCACGTTCGCTTTTCATAGAATTGCGCTGGGTCATTACTTCAAGCAAATAGTCTTCGTAAGCGTACATATCGGCATCTGTATAGGCACTCCTTTCTACAATGTTCAACGCCTGGCTGATTTCGGGGTTTTCGAGCAATACGTCGTCTACCTTTTCGGTCTGCTCGTTGATTTCGGTGAGGAAACGAAGCCACAAATCCTTGATGGCGCGGCTACCACGGTCGGCGGGACGATATTTTACAAGTTCAACGAATATGAGCGAGAGGTCGTGGTGGATGTCCTCAGGATGGTTTTTGTTGGTGATATAGAACTCCTGCATATATCCGCTGTCGCCATCGTAGTTGAACGCCTCGTCGTTGACGAGGGCAAGGGCATAGACTTCTTTCAACCGTTCAAACGGGTTGCCTTTTGCTAATTGCTTGGTATACATAGAGGCAGCGTTGAAAAGTGTGCGCGAGAAGAACTCCTTGTTCCAATACGACTGCATCTCCACAATAAAACCGCGACCGTGGTTGTCGGTGCAGCGTACGTCAACTATCGAGTACTTTTTGGCAGGATTCTCGGGGACATTCTCTGAGGTGAGATACTCCACTTTGACTACTTCCATACCTTCGGGCATTGGCAAAAGGGCATTCAAAAGGCTTTTGACAAGGTTGGGATGCTCGCCAAAGATTTTTTTGAAGGTCAAGTCTACTTTCGGATTCAGATATTTTGCCATAGTTGATTCTCGTTTAATGTATTTGGGACAAAGTTAGCAGATTGGTTTCTATTCTCCAAATTTATTTTTTTCTTCTTTTTAACACCGAATTAAACGAATTAAACAAAACTTTTTATTTAACAAAAAATTATAAATCAACAAGTTGAATTATAATTTGGCGAATATAACGAATATGAGTAATGTGTGGGGTCACGGAAACTGATACAATATTATGTTTGCCAAGGTTTTATTGATATCCAATAAAAACATTTTTTATATTGCGGTATGTGAGTGATACTACAAGTTGTTAGTTTGTAGGGGGTGTCGTTCGTTTTTTGTATTGCTCCACGTATTCTTTTATTCGTGGACATTGGGATTCGATTTCTTGTTTGGAATATACTTCATCATAGCCAAACAAATATCCGTAGTCGGATATCTTTGCCCAATTTTTTGGCGTGTTGATTTCGGGAGCACATACGGTGTAATGTGCGCTGATGCTGTCGTTGATGTTTTTAAAAACCAAAAATGTATCCAGAATATTCTGTTGATACCTTAGTTTATAGATGATGTTTTTATTAAAACCTGAAATGTCGGTAAAATACAATGTCAAATTCTTACTTTTCTTGGGTAACGGTCGGTGAGTTGCTTTGTACACTATATTAAAGCCAAAATTATCGTATACACGTTCGGGATAAACTTTTGCATAGTAAAAATATTTATTACCAATTTCCTTACCATCAACTATTTGGACAGGATGAATATACAAGTCATCATAATCATAAATATTATATCGTATATTTTTAATCTCAAGTCGTCCATTTTGGTAAGATTTTAACAAAAGTATTATCGTATCTCCAATTTTAATATCACGTGACAAATCAGAGGTTAAGAAATCCTTGAATATGTAATGATTATTAAACAAGAATTTAATATCGAACTTGCGTGTACGACGACCATCAGTGGTTCCACTATTTGTGTAATAACCTATAGGATACTCTTTTTCTATTGTAGCCAAGACTTTAAATTGGCATATATTAGGTTGTTCTTTCCAATACCTAAAAGGTAAAACTAAGAGTATCAAAATTGATACAACTATAAGACCCACCAACCATTGTTTAACATTATGCTTCATTATTGATTATTTTGTCTGTTACACCATCGATGAAGAAAAGATAGAAGCCTCCGTCTTTCATCTCCTTGTCGTAGGCTTGTAACACTTTTTTCTGGTCATCGTTGTAGACTGTGAGGAAGCCGCTGCCTATTTGGTCGAAGGCGTAGGTCTGGTTTTTGGCTGGGGTAAAGTTTATCTGCCACTCCCCTAACGAATCCAGCTGTCGGTGGTACTCGTTGAGGAGGTGGCGGTAGTCGCCTGCAAATTTATATTCCTTTACGCCCATTACTTGTCCTTTTTTGGATATGTTGTCGGTATTGATCTGAGTTTTTGAAAACTCGCACTTGATTTTTGCTCCGCCACAGCAGTCCATAATCATATAGAATTGTCCGCTAAGATAACCATTTTTTGCTAACATTAGATAATCTTTAAAAAAAATATATACCTTTGTCCTTGTAACATAATATCGTGAAACTATGGAAACTCGCAGATACCCCGTTGATACGCAAATATTTAGCAAAATTATCGAAGGCAATTGTGTCTATGTAGATAAGACAGATTTAGTCTATAAAATGACCCACGACTATGAATATGTATTCCTGTCAAGACCTCGGCGTTTTGGCAAATCGCTGCTGTGCAGCACGTTGGACGAATATTTCAACGGTAACAAAGACTTGTTTAAGGGTTTGAAGATTGACTCCTTGGAAAAAGAGTGGACAAAATATCCGGTGATAAACCTTTCGTTTGCGAGTGCGAAAGACGTAACAGAAAAAAGCATCAATTCAATTATTGATAAAATGCTTTTGACGTACGAAAAAATATTCGGTCTCGGCAAGGCTGACGATGACTGTGGCGTAAGATTTGGGGAACTTATCAAAAATATCGCCCATAAAACAGGGGAAAAGGTCGTTGTGATCATCGACGAGTACGATGCTGCGATGCTCGACACAATAAACAATGATGAACTTCAAGAAAGAATCCGCTCCATACAGAACAAGTTTTTTTCACCGTTGAAAGACCTTGGCAAATACATCCGTTTTGTTTTTATCACTGGCATTACAAAGTTTTCGCAGATGTCGATATTTTCAACGCTTAACAATTTGCAGGATATCTCATTGATGGCTGATTTTGAGACAGTCTGTGGTATTTCGTTGGATGAATTTTTGTCGCAGTTGAAAGATGGTATACTGGATTTTGCCAACGCTAACGGTTATACATTCGACGAAACAGTGCGTTATTTCAAAGCCAAATACGACGGCTATCACTTTTCGCACAAAATGCAGGATGTGTTTAATCCGTTTTCTGTTATCAAGGCATTGAACGAGAAAATGTTTAGTGATTTTTGGTTTAATTCGGGAACGCCATCGGCATTGCTGAAACTCATCAGCAAGTTTGATATCAAAATGGAGGATTACGAGGGCGTGGAATGTGATTCGTCGCGATTCAACAAGCCCGTGGAAAAGGTTAACGACCTTGTGCCATTTTTGTTTCAGTCGGGATATTTGACAATTAAAGACTATAAATCATTTGCCGACGAAGACAATGTTTTTCAGACATTTACATTAGGTTATCCAAACGGCGAGGTTAGGATGGCATTTGCCAATAGTCTGTACACTGAATATTACAAAGCCACTGAAAATATCGCACTCAGAAACGCATTCATTGATTTCAAAATCAACGACGATTTGGCAAAGTTCATTGAAGCACTGAAGAAGTTTTTCCGTCGTTTTCCGTTTTCGCTCAACAATATGAACGAAAAACACTACCACTCTATATTGTATACTGTTTTAACGTCTTTCGGTGCCGACATTTCAGCCAATCAAGAGACTGCGCTCGGCAAGTCGGATTTGATTCTCAGAATGCCCAAGACCATTTACGTAATCGAACTCAAATACGACCGCAGCACAGATTTCGCCCTTGACCAAATCGACGACCGTGACTACGTATCTGCCGTTCTCGATACCACCAAGCATATCGTGAAACTCGCCATCAAATTCTCGTCAAAGGATAGAAACATAGAGAGTTACGAG
>JAGCDD010000092.1 GCA_017651345.1 Bacteroidales bacterium
CTGTGCTCAGGAGATATTCTGCGATTGTCTTTCCCATCTTGTATTCCTGATAATATCCGAAACCGTGGGTGTAATGAAGTCCTGCGTTGAACGTGAGGAACGGGTTGATGTATTTATCCACGAGCAACTGAAAATTCTGCTGAGTGTATTTGTCGATCTGCTTGTCGTAATACGCTATGGGGGTGTAATTGTCATCATATGCCATAATGCCGCACGAGTTGAAGGTGCGTCCGTAGGCCTCCTGGTCGCATTTGGCGGTGTAATCCCAAGCGTGATAAGTCTCCTCTTGTCCGTTGAAATTCACAAACTTAACCACAGTCTTATCGGAAAAATAACCGCCTTGGATAAAGTACGATTGAAGGTCGGTGCGTGCACGGTCGATGTATCCGTCGGAATGGAGGTTCGATACACGTCCTTGAACGCCCCAATGATCTTTTAAAAGTCCGCTGCTAAAACGAACAGTCTCTTTGTGAGTGCCATACGAACCCGCACTTGCATCTACCTGAGCGTAAGCATCTTGACCCACACTTTCGGTCTGCATATTAAGAGTTGCGCCAAATGCACCTGAACCATTTGTTGAAGTGCCCACGCCGCGCTGAATTTGAAGACTTTTGGTGCTTGACGCAAAGTCTGCCATATTAACCCAATAAACCTGAGCGCTTTCGGCATCGTTGACGGGAATTCCATTTGCAGTGATGTTGATACGGGAAGGATCTGTTCCGCGCACACGTATGCCGGTGTAGCCCACGCCGTTGCCAGCGTCGCTTGTAGTAGTAATAGAAGGTGTGGCAGCAAGAAGGAAAGGAAGGTCGCGACCAAAGTTTTGACGTTGAATATCTTCCTGATTTATATTGCTATACGCCACAGGAGTTTTTATTCCTGCGCGTGTAGACGACACAATCACCTCTTCCAAAGCCGTGCCTTCTTCGAGGGTAACGTTTACCGAGGGCGCAACGGCAATTTCTTGTGTAAGGTAGCCGATGTAACTGATTACCAACACACTACCTTCTTCGGCTTGAATTGTAAATTCTCCGTTTGAGCCAGAAATTGTTCCCTTGTTGGTGCCCTTTACCATTATGGTAGCGCCAATCAGAGGTTTACCGTCGGTGTCTGTAACCTTTCCTTTAACGGTGATTTCGCCCAACACTTTGTTTGTAGCGTAAATGTTTGAATAATTGGGGATTGCAACAGCCTCTCCCCCATAGCAGCACGCCGCAGCAACGGCGCTAAGTAGTAATACCTTTTTCATTTTTTTGTTAAAATGATTATAGTTAAAAAAAATAAAATAAGGGGTTTAGCCGTCCCTTGGCAGCATTACCTGCTCAGGTTCAATGGGTATAATCTCAGCCTCCGCACATCGGGAAGCACCCCGCCACATTGCCAAGATATCGGCAATGTTTTCAACCACAAAAGTATATGAGCATTGTTGATTTATGTGGTAGAAACTATTAAGATTGCGTTAATTTGGATTATCGGCTCGATTTTTTTGTAATTTTGCACCCACATTTTTAAAATCACTTGTTATGACACAGCGCGCTAAAAAACTGATTGACAGTATGATTGCCGCCAGAGATGATGCTCAACGCGATATTTTGATGCGTTTTTTTAAAACTGGCGAGGGCGAATATGGGTATGGCGACGAATTTCTTGGATTAAAGAATCCTCAAACAAGGGCTTTCGTTAAGGCTAATAAAGACCTTGATTTAGAGGATATTAAATGCCTTGTGGATAATAAATTTCACGAAATACGGCTCTGCGGATTTTTGATTTTGGTAGAAAAATATGCTAAGTTGCAGTCTGCCAAACTATTGCACGATATCAATTCGATGGCAGAACGCGATTCTATTATATATTTTTACGTGGCAAATTCCACCAAAGCCAACAATTGGGACATTGTAGACCTTACCGCTCCAAAACTCCTTGGCTGTTGGATAGTTGAAAAAACTATCGTGGAACTGCCTGATAAAGAAGACGTTATTGAACGTCTTGCCCACTCCGACAATCTTTGGCAAAAACGTATGTCGATGGTGTTTACATACACCACATCGCGACACAATCTGCCTGAATATGCGATACGTTATGCTGAATTTCATCTTACTGATACTCACGACCTTATGCACAAGGCTGTGGGTTGGATGCTCCGCGAATTGGGCAAATGCTGCGGATTGGAAACTTTGCGTGAGTTTCTCAACGATCATATTAAGGTAATGCCCAGAACCACACTGCGTTACGCCATTGAAAAAATGGACGAACAAGAACGTAATTATTGGATGAAAAAAGATTGTAAGTAAATGGAAAACATTGGACTAAAAGCCGAGTTGAAATCGCTCGTGCGCCCGATTTTTGTGGAAATTGCCTTGATAATGCTTTTGGGCGTGGTGGATACCATTATGCTTAGCAATATGCCCACCGACACTCCCGGCGGAAGTGATGATGCTGTGGCTGCCGTAGGCGTTGACAATCAGTTGATTAACCTCGTTATCTTAATCTTTCAGTTTGTGTCGATAGGCACGGGAATTGTTTGCGCACAATATATCGGTGCGGGATATAAGAAGAAACTTGTGCAAGTGGTTGGTATTGCGGTACTTATGAATGCAGTTTCGGGCGTGGCAATGAGTCTGTTTATCTATTTTAAGGCAGAATTGTTGCTTGAAATAATGGGTTTAGACGAAAACCTTATGCCATACGGACTTGCGTATCTGCGCATTGTGGGCAGTATGACGTTTTTTCAAGCCATAGGTCTGGCATTTTCGGCGTCGCTGCGAAACGCTGGAATGGCAAAATATCCTATGCGTGTAACCGTTATTGTAAACATTCTCAATATTATAGGTAATTATTCGCTAATATTCGGACACTTTGGACTGCCGGCTCTCGGTGTTGAAGGTGCGGCTATTTCCACTGTAATCTGTCGTGGATTTTCGATGGTGGCAATGGCGATTATTCATACCAAAAAACACATTCACAAGTATCCCTTGGAGTGGTTTAAGCCATTTCCTTGGGTGGAACTCAAAAATATTTTGAAAATTGGCGTTCCAGCGGCTGGCGAACAACTTAGTTACTGCCTTTCGCAAGTGGTTATCACATTCTTTATCACTAAGTTAGGCAATACGGCACTCTCCACAAGAACCTATTGTTTCAACTGCATAATGTTTGTCAACCTCTTTTGTATCAGCGTGGTACAAGGCGGTGGCATAGTTGTGGGACACCTTATGGGAATGCGCCGTCCAAATGCGGCATTCAAAATGGGCAATTTTGTTCACCGTTATGCATTGATAATCACCCTTATAGTAGGCACTTGCCTTGCCTTGGCGGGAAATTCAATACTTGGCTTATTAACCAATAATGAGGAGATAATCCGCCTTGGAACAATCATCTTTTTCATTGATATTCTGTTAGATGTGGGACGTGTGGGCAATATTTTTGCCACAGGAACGCTCCGAAGCACCGGCGATGCATTTTATCCCGTGGTGGTTGGCATAATATTTCAATGGTCTATTGCTGTGGGTTTGAGTTATTTACTCGGTATTACCTTCGGCTTTGGTTTAATAGGAATGTGGATAGCCTTCACCCTCGACGAAAACGTCCGCGGCGTAATTCTCCGTAGGCGTTGGGCATCTAAAAAATGGAGTACAAAGGGGTTGGTGAAGTAGATTTTTTTGCCAAAGTATCCTTTTTTTATCCATTTTTTGTATCTTTACGGCATAAAAACATAAAAATAAATCGCTATGTCGGAACAAAACAAAGAGATGAAAAACGGTGGGTCGGTTACGTTTGATGGTACCGACGATAATGTGTATGTTATTACGCTGAAAAAGAAGAAGTTCCCGTGGTGGGTGCTACTGTTGCTACTGCCACTGCTATTATTAATAAGGTGTAATAGAGACATTGAAGTAAAATGCTTAGAAGGGTCGTCACCGGCTGTGGGTCAAACAGTTAACCTTTCGTATGTTTCGCATTTCTTGTTTAAAGGCGGATTCCTTACCGACGAACCTGTTTCGCGTTCGCAAACCACTGATAATGGTGGAAATACGGTTTTTAAAGATTTGCCTTGCAGCGTTTGGAGTTATCTTTTTCACCGTGGCGAAAGGGTGAATGTTAATGCCGCTGGTACTCAGTGTTTTGCAAGTGCCGACACTTCTGATTTGTTTCACTCGGTTAGCGAAATGAATCTTGCCCTTGGCGCTAATATTAAGGATGTTACGGTAAGGCTTACCGACCTTGTTTCGGGCGAACCTCTTGCCAATGGAACTATCGAGTATGTTCTCGATGGCAAAACCGAAAAGACTACCGTCAATCCCGACGGAACAATTACTATAGAAGATGTAAATGCTTGTGCAAATATTACATTTACAGGCAGTTGCGACGAGCATTACGACTCTACCGCTGCCAATATCGACTGTGGCACTATTGCCGATGCAGGTTTCCCCCTACCCTTGCGACCTATCAAAAAAATTCCCCCGGTAGACTTGCAATTCACTAATATTGACAGCATTAACCTTAAACCTATTGCGGGCGTAAGCAACAAAATCATTGTTAAAGACCCCGATAAAGGCGATATTTCCACCACCGCTGTAAGCAAGAGCAACGGCACATTTACCGTTACGGCAAAACCCGGTTCAAGGATAGAAATTACTTCCGATAAAGACGGCTATAAATCTAAGTTTCACGTAGTTGCAAGTTTCGACAAAGCCGAAAAAATCAAGATGCAGCCCATAATGGAAACCCTCACATTCCGCACCGTTAAGGAGGAGGATTGGAGTATTCTTTCAAGTTGTAACTTAAAGGTAACAGGTTCGGTATCAGGAACTTTGCAACCAAGCACAAGCGGCACGGGAACATTCTCCGTAACTATGCGCAAATCTGAAAATCTCAGCATAACAGCCTCAAAATCAGGTTTTACCACCAACAGCACAAAAGTCAAGAACAACACATTTGCGCAGTTGAACGTCAACGATACCAAACGCAGGGACATCCCCCTGAAATCGGCAACCGACTTGAAGGGTCAGAACGGCGACCTCCGCATCAACCTCCAATGGTATTGCAAAGCCGACCTCGACCTTATCGTCAAAGACCCCTGTGGCAATTTTACATTCTACAACCGCAAAACCACATCGTGCAGCGGCAGCAGAGGCAAACTCGACATCGACGCCAACCAAAACGCTACCAACGAGCCTTGGAAAGCCTCTACTCGTCCTCAGGAAAATATCTTTTGGACTAATCCCGCCGCCGGAACTTACACAATAGCAATAGTTTGCTGTCCGTTTCACCCGCAGATGAACCTTCCCTCGCGCCGTATTGATTTTACCATTACAATCGAAGATAGCAACGGACGTATCGATAAACGAGGCACTATCACCGAAAACGATTCGCTCACATTTACCACCTACAAGTATGTGAAATAAGTTTAAACCTTATTGATATAACACAGTCTAAACATCGAAAACAATTATTTACACATTAAAAACATTATTACAAAATGAAGAAACTGATAATTGCAATGTCGCTAACTATGGCTGCTACAATGAGTTTCGGGCAGTTGAAAAAGCCCTTTACCAAAGGCGGTTTTGAAACCGGAAAATACCGCAACGTTTTTCTCGAAGCCGGATATTCGCAAAAAGAAATCGACAAGAAAGTTGACGAGGTGTTCAACGAGGTGTTTTTTAGCAAAGACAAGCACGTTTATTTTGAGGTAAACGACACAATGGCCTATATCTCAGACGTTAAGAACAACGACGCCCGCACAGAGGGAATGTCGTACGGAATGATGGTGGCAGTGCAGATGAACCGCAAGGATATTTTTGACAAACTTTGGCGTTGGGCTAAGCACTATATGCAGCATCAGGACGGTCCTCTGGCTGGATATTTTGCTTGGAGTTGCAAAACCGATGGCACACGCAACGCTCAGGGGCCCGCATCCGACGGCGAACTTTATTTCATC
>JAGCDD010000005.1 GCA_017651345.1 Bacteroidales bacterium
GTATACGATGCCACCTACGCCAAGATAGACGAAGGTGAAGAAAATCCCGGCTACTTTACCCAACTGTATCAACCTGCATATAGTTTGGTAGTGTCAATAGAAATTTCTAAATTGCCAAAAACTGAGTACACCGAAGGTGAAGATTTCTCTGCTGTTGATGGCTATTTAGTTATGAATTATGATAACGGATATCAATCTAATAAAATACTTCTCTCCGAAGCCACCATCACCGGCTATGACAAAACTAAAATTGGCGAGCAGATTTTGAAAGTAGAATACAACGGATTTGAAACCGAGTTGAAAGTTACCGTTAAAGCAAATCAACCAACCCCTGTATCTTCAATTTCCGCCACTCAATCTAGCATTAAAGTTTGGTCATCTCTCCATTCCATCTTTATTGAATCCGTCCCAGACACAAAATATACCATTATCGATTTAAATGGCAGAACTATCAAATCTGCCACCACAAAATCTACCAAAGATGAAATCTCTATCGATAAATCTGGTGTGTTTGTGGTTGTAATCAACGGCGAATCGTTCAAAGTGGCTGTGCAATAATGATTTAACTAATAAAATTGGCTTTGTTTATTAAATACTTAATTGTGTAGAATCAAAATATGTCGTTTCTATCCAAAATAAAGGCGATGAGTTTGAAAGCAAAGATTTTTTCCGTTTTGGGAATTTTGCTTATGACGGTTTTGCTTACTAATTGCAAACTAATTGGTTATGGCATTACACAAGGTCTTGGGCAACTTAGAATGGTGCGAAATGCAGTGCCTATCGACACTTTGCTCAACGATCCTTCTTATCCCGATTCGCTTAAACAAAAACTGCTTTATATCAAAGAGATACGTAAGTTTGCAATCGATAGCATTCATCTCAAAGATTCTGAAAACTACAATGCCGTGTTCGACCTCAAAGGTCAGCCCACGGCATACGTGGTGCAGGCTTGCGAAAAGTACGCTATGAAAAAATATCTTTGGAAATTTCCAGTGGTGGGCAAACTGCCATATAAAGGTTTTTTTGATAAAGAAGACGCTGAAAAAGAGGCTAAACGGCTGCAAGACAATGGATATGA
The DNA here is from genome assembly GCA_017651345.1 of Bacteroidales bacterium. Taxonomy (GTDB): domain Bacteria; phylum Bacteroidota; class Bacteroidia; order Bacteroidales; family UBA3824; genus UBA3824. The sequence goes on from JAGCDD010000005.1 coordinate 1,079, forward strand.
TACTCGCATTGTAAATCCCGGCGGATGGAGCACTATGGGTTGGTTTAAAGACCCTATTCTGTCGAGTATGCTGCGTAAAGATGAGGCAAACCTTGCCGAATTGATTATTCACGAACTTACTCACAGCACCATTTTTGGTAAGGACAACAGCGAACTCAACGAAAACATTGCCGATTATGTAGGCGAAAACGGTGCGGTGCTCTACCTTAAATCAAAGTATGGTGCTGATTCTCCATTGATTACACGTTACAAAAATTCTATTGAAGATAATCTTACGCTTGCAAATTATTTTTTGCATTCTGCCAAAGGTCTCGATTCGCTTTATAATACCGACGGTTTTAAAAATCTTCCTGATTCGCTCAAAGATATTGAAAAACAGCGTTTTATTGGCTCTATAATAGATGGTATTGATAGCGTAGGTTTCAAGGCGTTTGACCCCACTAAAATCAAGAAAAACACATTACGCAATGTAAATAATACTTTTTTTACAGGCTATATGACCTATTACAACAAGAAAGATACACTCCGCGACCAATGCGTCAATCAGTTTGACGGTGATTTTCTCCGTCATTTACACTATCTTAAGCAGGAATATGGTCGGTAGTTTAACAATAAGTTAACGCCTATTGGCTTAACTTTTGTATTATATTTGCGTAATATTCATTGAATCTATTAATACTGAATTAGAATTTTTAAATTTACGATATGACAGCAAAAGGTAAAATGAATTTGTTGCTGATAGTGTTCGGCTTTGTTGCTATTTTGGTAGTAACTTTCACTCTCGGTTTTATAATGAAAAAGATGCTTGGAAGCAGCATCGAACAGAATGTTAGATCCGACCTTGAAGGATTTACCAACACTCAGAATGCATACAACTATGCTTTTTCGCTGAGCAACGACCACATGCTTAACTTTATGTCGGTTTATTTCGAATCGTTGGGCGGAATCAAAATCTCTGACGAAACTATGCGTTTAGGACGTTTTGATACCAAGATTTGGAAATATGGCAACAATATTATCAACGGCAACAACGAACTTGTGGCTAAATTGGTGTCGGCAGCAGTGGGCAATCATTTTGTTATCTATCAAAAAACATCTCAGGGATATGTTGCTTTGGCATCGTCGATTAAGGACAATGGCAAATATCTATCGGGTTTTTTGCTCGACGATCAAAACGTGCTTGCCGTTATCAATGCCGGACAGGTGTTTTACGACCGCACTATTATCGAAAAAGTACCGTATATCGGCACCTATAAGCCTTTTATGATTAATGGCAAAATGGAGGGTATATGTTTTACAGGTCAAGACGAAAGCACTATTAGTCAAGAAGAACACGCTTTTAATTGCGCCTCGATACTTACCAACGGATTTACATTGTGGACCAAAGATCCTAATTTTGTTTACGTTGTACCCGACGACAAGCGCAAGGATTGGACAAAAATGCCTGATGATGTTTATGCCGAGATGGCTCGCAACAATGATGGCAAGGTGCATAAGGCCAATTTTACCTACCTCGGCACCGATTGGGAGATGATGTATCTTTACAATGCTCCAATTTATTCGTATTTGCAGTTTGTTTACCCTGTTGACGACAAGTTTAAGGGTGCTCCATCGGCTATTATTCCTATGATAGTGGCTGTAATTGTAATTATTGTGCTTTTGATTATCGCCACCAACGGACTTTTAACCAAGATTATAAACGATGTGGGTGGTGAACCAAAATATGTGAAGGTAACTGTAGACCGTATTGCTGGCGGCGATATGACCGAAGCCCACTCTCGCGACATTCAAAACTCTCGCGGTATTCTTAAATCTGTTTATCAAATGGCGGCTAATCTCAAAGGTATTCTCCGCAATATTTACGATGGCGCTAACAATCTGCAAACTTCAAGTGCGGAAATCAACCGCACCACGCAGACTCTTTCGCAAAATGCCAATCAACAGGCTGCCAATGCCGACAGCATTGTTCAGTCGATGGCTCATATCTCTGACGAGATTCGTCGCAATGCCGATGTTTCAAAACAAACCGGCAAGGTTACCAGAAAGATGCGAAACGATGTTAACGCCATCAGCAAGGCTCAGGAAGAGAGTTTCAATGCTGTAAAAGATATTTCTGAAAAAATCGACATTATCAACGATATTGCTTTCCAAACCAATATTCTTGCTCTTAATGCCGCTGTGGAGGCTGCCCGAGCTGGCGAACACGGAAAAGGTTTTGCCGTGGTTGCGTCCGAAATCCGCAAACTTGCCGAAAAGAGTAAAACCTCTGCCAACGATATTATTTCTGGTGCTCAAACGAGCGTAAAAGCCACAGCAAAATCAACTGAACTTATCAATAGTATCCTTCCCGAAATTGATCAATGCGCTATGATGATAGAGCAAATTGAGTCATCTGCCGATGCACAAAACTCTACTATTCAGTCTATTGACATAGCGGTAAAGGAACTCAATAATTCTATACAAGGCAACGCCGCTGCAAGCGAAGAACTTGCAGTCAGCGCTGAGGAACTTAACGGACAGGCAGAAATGTTCCGTCAAAATGCCAATGTGTTTAAATTTTAATCATGGCAGTGGCAGCAGTGCTCTTGTTCATGCTCGTGACAATGACAGTGCTCTTTTCCGCGTAAACGGTTGATAACAAGTGCGTTTAATAGTAATATAAAAAGTATCGCGGTGGATGTCCATTCTATCCACGTGCCGCCTTCTTTGCAGTGTGTGCTGCTAACGAGGTTGGCTGTAAAGTCTATTATGCCGTTAAATTGCATAAAGTCTATTGCCATACCAAAGAGTATCGATCCTATAATAATGGATGCTAGATAGATAATGAGGGTTTTTGTGCCCATAACTTTTTTTACCACCAGCATCGAAGCCATATTGCAGGCGGGACCAGCCATCAAGAGTACAAGTCCTGCACCTGGTGTAAGTCCTTTCATTATCAAAGCAACCGCAATGGGAATACTTCCTGTGGCGCATACATACATCGGAACGGCTATTGCCAAAACCAATAGCATCGACAAAAATGTGTTGCCTTCAAACACCTTGAATGCCTCTGCCGGTACAAATACTGTTATCAATCCTGCTACTACAAGACCTATTATCAGCCACTTGCCAATATCTTCCATCATTTCTACATATCCGTATTGAAGTGCAGATTTGATTTTTTGACCGAATGTGGCTTTGTGATTATCTGTATGATGATCTTCGTGATGACAACAGCACTCTTCATGTTCGTGTTCATGCTCATGTTCATGTTCATGACTGTCAGCTATTTTGCCTTGGCTATCTTTGTCGAGTTTGTTTACTAATGTGCCACCAAACAGAGCGGTTATCAATGCGGCAATGGGGCGGATAATTGCGTAAGCCACACCCATAAGGCTCGATGTGGCGATGATTGAATCAACTCCTGTTTGCGGAGTAGCAATCAAAAACGATGTGGCTGCACCTTTGGATGCGCCTTCTTTGCGTAGCGACATTGCAGTTGGTATCACTCCGCACGAGCAAAGTGGCAGCGGAATACCAAAAAGTGTGGCGTAAAGCACCGAACGAAAGTTGGGTTTAGCAAGGTATTTTGAGTAATACTGTTGCGGAATAAATGCGTGCATAAGTCCTGCCAAAAGGAATCCCAACAGCAGGTAGGGCGACATTTCGTTGATAATGTGAATGATTTCTTCCATAATGTTTGTGTTTTTAATTATTATTATGCCGCAAATTTATTGTGGAAGTTTTGCAACTGTAATGCAAATTACACTAAAACCTACATTTAGGTATATACAAAAAAAAATCCGATATGAATATCTGATTTTGGTCGGTAATAGCTTAACTAAAGGTCGTGGTAAAAACTAAAACAATAAAAATATGAATATGAGTGTGTTTAAAAATGATGTTATTTGAGCTATAGTTTCTTTCCTTTCTTTTCCTTATGCTTTTTTGCTTGCTTATGTTGTTTTACTGATGTGTTTATTATCGCTTTTTTTATCGTCTTAAGTATTGAAGTAATGTTTCTTTCTTTTTACACCACAAAGATATGTCGATTATTGATTCATGCCACCTATTCATTTTGTTCATTTTGTGAATGAATGTTAATTTTTTTGTAACTCTTTGGTACTCAGCAATCCACAAGCAGCAAAAATATCTTCACCTCGCGAAGCGCGAACGGTAGTGGTGATGTTTTTGTCGTTTAGTATTTCTTGAAATTCGCGTATGCGGATTTCGGGCGAGGATTCAAATTCGCTTCCAGGGTGTGCATGATAGCGTATTAGGTTTACTCGGGCGGGTATTCGGTCGAGAATTTTTACTAATTGGCGTGCATGTGCGGGTGTGTCGTTAACGCCTTTTATCATTATGTATTCTGCCGAAAACCTGCGCTGATGGCGAAAATCGTATTTTTTTACTATCTCTAATACTTTGCTGAGTGGGTTTGTGTTTTCGATTGGCATTATTTCGGCTCGCTGTTCGGCAAATGGATTGTGAAGACTTACGGCAAGGTGCACTTCGGTTTTTTCAATAAAATCGGGTAATTGCTTGATAATGCCTACTGTAGACACCGTAATGCGTCGTGGACTCATGGCAAATCCGTATTCAGCGGTGAGTATCTCTAAGGCATTAAGCAAATTTTCAAAGTTGTCTAATGGTTCGCCCATGCCCATAAACACAAGGTTGGTGAGTGTACTATATTCTGGAATGCTAACTATTTGATTTAAAATTTCTTGCGCAGAAAGATTTCCGCCAAAACCTTGTAATCCTGTGTTGCAGAATTTGCAACCCATTTTGCAGCCAGCTTGAACCGATACACAAAGTGTGGCGCGGTCGCGGTCGGGTATGTAGGCGGCTTCGATAAAACGATTGTTGCAAACTCGGAAAAGATATTTTTTTGTGCCGTCGGCGGAAACTGTTTCTTTTTCAGGAGGATACATTCCAACACTGAATTCTTCTTCTAATTGAGCTCTCACCTTTTTAGAAAGGTTGGTCATTTGCTCTATTGAAGAAACGTTTTTTTTGTAGAGCCAGTCGGCTATCTGTTTAGCCACAAACTTAGGTGCGCCTATGCGAGATGTGGTTTCTGTTAATTGGCTGAGTGTTAGCCCTAAAAGTGGTTTTTTATCGTCCATTTTTGTTGTTTCGTCGGTAAAATTCTCCAAAATTTTCTTTCTTGTAGGCTTCTTCGCAGTAGTATTGCAATATTATTTTGTAAATAGTAGCATTGAAATAGTCGTTGATTCGTGCTATATACTGCCGCTCTTTGTTGAAGAAGAATATTGATGGAAAGGTGTAGTTGTTGTTCATCAATGCGCCGGTGAGTTGGTGAGGCATGCCTGTTCCCGAACCCACAAATGTTTGCCCAAGGATTCTAACTGTATCTTGCGAAGCTCCGTAAAATTTTACAGGATAGTAGTTTTTGTTGATATAATTGCAAACTTCGCTGTTTTTCATTACGGTGTTGATTATATTGCCTGATATTGAGTAATTTACACCTTGGGGATAAAAATCTAACCAAAGGTTTATCAATATTGGCTTGGGCTCTTTTTCGGCTTTTTGGAATGCTTCTTCAATGCCGAGCCATTCAATTGTACCCGAAGTGTCGGGCATATCTGTCTCTTTGTTTTTTTTCAGTTCGTCGGCATAAACACTTGGAAATGTGTACATAAAGTCTTTGCGGAAACTTTCTGGGTCGGAGTTTCGGCTTACATTTTCAGCAAAATATACCAATAGTGGCTCAATGTCTTTTGGCTCCATGTATCCCGGAATTGGCATTGTGTTGGTATCACGATCGATATACACAATGGTAGGATAGGAGAGACGACCCTCTAACAATTTGATTGCAAGTTCGTTAACTTTACCGTTGCTTTTATATTCTTTGTTGCGGAATTTTACGGTGTCGGATGTTTCGGCATCAAACCTAACAGGATAAAAATTTCGGTTGATATAATTTGCAATTCCCTGATTATTAAAGGTTACCGCACTCATACGCTTACACCATCCGCACCAATCGGTGTATACATCTATCAGAAACGGGCGATGATCAGCGCTGTCGAGTTTTTCCGCCTCGGCAAATGTCAGCCATTTTACTGCATCTTGTTGAGCCACAAGATTTTGTGCGCAAATTATTAGTAATGCCGTTATTAATGATTTTATTTTCATGCTACTATTATAAATAAGGTGTGATTATGCCAAAAAAAACGCCGTATTTAGCGGCGTTATTGTAGAGTGTAAGGTTTTTTAACTTTTAGCGAGTTGTCATTACAAGGCGGAATCCTGTAAATGGGTTGGGAAGTTTTTCGATTCCCGGTTCGTCGTCGGCAGCGATTTGCATATAGTAGCCGAAGCTATGCCACGAACCGCCTTTAACTTTGCCATCTGCGGTCATTTCGGCTGCGTTGCCTGCCATTTGAAAAATGCCGTATTTGTTTGGTGCAAAGGTTTTTACAGGTACTAATGCTGTTTGATAAAGCACGTTGTTGTCGAGAATTTCCACATTTCCTGTTTCTTTGTTGATGCGGATGTTTTCTTCGCCAACTATGTGAAAATTGGCATTACGTTCGCCTTTTTTGTCGCGCAAGAATTTGCCTTCCCATGGATAGAGGGCGTTTTCGATGCCACCTGCGGCTGCTACAATCCATTCGCTTTCGGTAGGAAGACGAAATTCTGCATTGTTGTATTTGGCGTTGTTGTATGCTGCATACAATTTTGTAAACCAAAGGCAGAATGTTTCAGCCGCTTCTTTGGAGATATTAACCACAGGATAATCGTTCCATTTTGTGTCGGTGTGGTAGGTTTTGGCGGTGGATTCAAAAGCTTCGCTGATGCGCATCCATCCTTCGCCGTCCACTTTGCAAGATTCGTAGATATCGTTTAACCCGTTGTCTTTCAAATCTTTGAGAAATGCGTTGTAAATACCGTTGGTTGTTTCTACCACCGAAATGTAGTATCCGCCTGCCGAAACGTTTTTGTCTACCGACTTGTATGCGCTCTGACCAACGTATTTCATTCCAGCTTCTATGTTCTTGATACTGTTGAGGTTTGCAGCTACCGACTTGTTAAAGTCAATTTTGTCTAATCCATTCTGTCCAAAACAGATGGTGGTGCAACACAAAACGGTTGCTAACATAATTAATTTCTTTATCATATCGTGTGTCTTTAATTAAAACTCTAATTTTTGAATATGCAAATTTCTTGCAAAATACTGAGATATAAAAATCTTTTTATATATTTGTGTCAAAATTTTTAACAAAAAACATAATGTCAGAAAAAAAATCATTGGAGACTGTTTGCGTACAGTCGGGTTGGCAACCTAAAAGCGGTGATCCCCGTGTGTTGCCTATCTTTCAGAGCACTACTTTTAAATACGAAAACACGGCTGCTATGGCCGATTTGTTTGATCTCAAAGCTGAGGGTTATTTTTACACCCGTTTGCAAAATCCTACCAACGACGCCGTGGCTGCCAAAATAGCTGACCTTGAAGGCGGCGTGGCTGCTATGCTCACTTCGTCGGGTCAGGCGGCAAGCTTTTATTCTGTTTTTAACATCTGCGAGGCTGGCGACCATTTTGTAAGCAGCAAAAATATCTACGGAGGCACTTACAACCTGTTTCTTGTAACTATGAAAAAACTTGGTATTGAGTGCACTATGGTGGATTCTGATGCTTCGGAGGAAGAAATCTCAAAGGCATTCCGCCCAAATACTAAGTGTCTTTTTGCTGAAACTATCTCTAATCCCACTTGTCATGTGCTTGATTTTGAGAAGTTTTCGCGTATTGCAAAAAAACATGGCGTACCGTTGATTGTAGACAATACTTTTGCTACTCCTATCAACTGCCGTCCGTTTGAATGGGGTGCTGATATCGTAATTCACTCTACCACAAAGTATATGGATGGTCATGCCCTTGCTGTTGGCGGATGTATAGTAGACAGTGGCAATTTTGATTGGGAAAAATATGCCGACAAGTTCCCCGGACTTACACAGCCCGATGAGTCGTACCACGGTTTGGCTTACACCAAGGCTTTTGGCAAAAAGGCTTTTATCACCAAGGCTACAGCTCAATTGATGCGTGATTTGGGTTCTATTCAAAGTCCTATGAATGCATTTTTGCTCAATATTGGTCTCGAAACTCTTCATCTTCGTGTTCCCCGCCATTGCGAAAATGCTCAAAAGGTGGCAGAATTTCTTGAAAATCATCCCAAAATTGCGTGGATTAGCTACAGCGGCTTGAAGAGCAGTCCTTATTACCAACTTGCTCAAAAACAATTTGATGGCGGACGTTCGTGCGGTGTGCTTTGCTTTGGAATCAAAGGCGGACGCGAAGAATCTATCAAGTTTATGGATAGCTTAAAATTTGTTGCCATTGTTACCCACGTTGCTGATGCCCGTTCTTGTGTGCTTCACCCCGCAAGCCATACACACCGTCAGCTCACCGACGAACAGTTGATTGCAGCCGGCGTTCAACCCGATTTGATTCGTTTTTCGGTGGGTATCGAAAATGCCGACGACATCATTGCCGATGTTAAACAGGCATTAGATAAAATTTAGTTTGGCAATAATTTTGATAAAGTCAAGTTATATTAAAGACATTTAATTTATTAAAAAACTAAAATTAAACCACATGAAAAAACTTTTGATACCATCAGCATTATTGGCAGTTGCATTGTGGCTGCCAACATCGGTGCAAGCGCAGGAGTCTGATATGTTTGACATCCTTGCCAACTATATCAACGATGAGCAAAATTCTTCGCTGGTAAGGCTTCAAGAAGATATAGCCAAGGGAGAAAAATATGTATCTCAGGCCGAAGCTTCCGACAAAACTAACGCTAAGTTTCTCAACAGTAGCAAAAAAGGCAAACTCAAAAAAGGTGAGAAAAAATCTGCCGAAGCTAAATCGTTGCGAATCAAGGCTACTAAACTCTACGAAAAATCGTATTCTGCTCTTTACGATATTTACAAAGAGGTTATCGAAAATAGCGAGTTTATTTACCAAAACGATAAAAGTCAGGCGGAATCGTATTTGAGCGATGCCGAAAACGATATTCAAGACGGTTCGGCAAAACTTTCTCCTTATGGAAAACTTACCGCTAAAAACCTCGAAACCAAAACTTACAGCACTCTTAAGGCTGATATGGCTTCGTGCAAGTCGAAATTTCAAAGCGCAGGCGAAAACTGCTACAATGCTCTGAAACTTCTTAAAACACAAGATGAGCGTAAATCTCAGGAGCAAGCTGCCGAACAAGCTTTTTGGAACTCTACCGTTTCGATTAACACTATCGATGCTTACAAAAAGTACATTAGCAAATATCCCAACGGCAAGTATGTTAGCGAGGCTCAGCGCCGTATTTCTAACTTGCAAAATGCTGGCAAGCAACGCAGGGTAACTTCAAATAATCCCGACGAAGGTCTTGCTTACCGTATCCAGATTTGCGCCGACAAACGTAAATGGAGCCAAAGAAAACTTCAACGTTTGTATAAAGGCAATCTTAAAATTGACGAGCGTCAGGTGGACGGTTATTATAAATATTGGATTGGTTGCTATCGTAGCTACGAAGAGGCTCAATCTGCCGAAATGGGCATGAATCTTAAACAATCGTTTATTGTATGTTTTAACGATGGTCAGCAAATTCATGTTACCGAGGCTCAGCAAATTGAAGCTAATCTTATCGATTAATCAGTTTCATTTGTTTATATAAAATAAAAAACCGCCGGAAGTAATTTTCCGGCGGTTTTGTTTTTGTCATACAGTGGATATCTAAATTTATCTTTTGCAATGATAATCAGTAGAATTAATCTACTATTCTCAAATCATAACCATACGTCTTAAATAAGATTTTGACCTTTATTATGATTAGATTTCAAAAGCTAACAGGGTGATGTCATCGGTTTGCGGTTTGTCGCCCTTCCAATCATAAATAAAGTTTGTAAGAGCGGTTTTTTGACGTTCAAACGGAAGTGTTGAAAACTCTAATATCTTGTCTTTAAAGTTTTTAGACATGATTTTGCGGTTAAGTGCGCCGCCGTTTTGATCCGTACAACCGTCGGAATAGAGATAAATCTTATCGTTTTCTTGCAATTGTACCATTGTGCTCGAAAAGTTCTTATCTAAAATATAGTGTCCGATGGGCATTGAGTCGCCCTTGATTGTGAGAACTGCACCATCGCGAACCAATACCATAGGACGCTGTGCGCCGGCATAATATCCTAAACGAGTGTTTTCGTTGTAGATTAATAGGGCAATGTCCATACCGTCGTTGCGGAGTTGACCTTCTTGATCAAGTCCGAGTGCTGATCTCACTTTTGTGCGGAGTGCGTCGAGTATTTCGCCCGGCATTATGTCGTGACCTTTTTGGTCGTTGATAAGTTCGTTTAAGAACGACAGACCCATGCTTGCAAGTATGGCACCCGGAACACCGTGTCCTGTGCAATCGCCCATTGCTGCAATTATCTGATTATTAACCTTTTTGGCAAAGTAAAAGTCGCCACCAACAATGTCTTTGGGTTGATAAATTACAAAGTAGTTTCTAAAAATAGAATAATTAGGCGCAACGGCTTGAACCATAGCGGTTTGCAATCGACTTGCGTAGTTTATTCCGGCGGTAAGCTGTTCGTTGGCTGTGGTTACTTCGTGGTTGCGAAGTTCGAGAAGCACTTTTTGAGCGGCTAAGTCGTCGTTGATTGTGCGAAGTTGGTCGTTGAGTCTGCTAACGTTTTCGCTCTGAACAAGCAATTCTTCTTTTTGTTGTTGCAAGGTTTCGTTTTGCACAAGCATCTCCTCTTTTTGAGTGGCGAGTTCGGCGTTGAGCATTTTGAGACTATCTTTTTGTATAAAAAAGTCTTCCATCATCCGTGAAATCACTCCAAATTCGTTGGTTTCGGATTTTAGAGGTACAATGCTGTCGGTTTTTTCTGATTTAAACGATTCATCAATTTGCGAAAGCGGTTTTGTTACTTTCACCTTTACGTAAAGCATTATGGCAAAGAATATTCCAAGACATAAAAATGCAATCAGTAGGAATATTGGCACAAATTGGTTCAACTGTTTCGACAGCATATCTTCGTAGCAAAAACACATATATGCCACGTGCTTGTTGGTGTAGTCTACAAGTTCGCGATTGGTAACAGCCATCGGAGCAACAGCCTTAACTGTGTCGGCGTAGGCTTTGTCGTCTTGGGCAAAGGTCATATACATACCACCGAGGGCTATGCTCATAAGGTTGATATCTTCTTCGGCAATCTCTTTTACAAAAATCATATAGCCGCGCGGTTTTTCGTTGCGGCTGTTGATGCTGGCTGCCGACACAAGGCACGAGCAGAAATATACAAAGTGCTTGCCTTCAAACTTAGCATAAAAATGCGGAAACAGCTCTTTGGTAAAGAGGTTTCCCATATCTGCACCTGCAAACGGATAGAATGGTATGTTTTCCATTCCCGCTGCTCGGTTTTCGTATTTGATGATGCCAAGAGTGTCGAACATTCCCACGGCGGCGGCCTTGTATCCATCAATCATATAGCCGATATTGTCGTCGAGCCATTTTTTGTTGCCTTCGCACATAGCTTGGTAGCACTCGTCCCAAGCAGAGTTGTCGTGTACAATGTTGGTGTATTGATGGTAGGTAACGCTTAATATTCGGTCGATAAGCAGTTCTTTATCTTTTTTGGAGTATTCGCGCACGGCGTTTAACTGCTTGTATTGAAACATATAATAAAGTATCAATGCAATAATCATTATTACCGCGCCTAATAGTGCCACGCGTAATATGCCCGATTGTACCGTCTTGGAGTTCATATATTTTTATATAATGATGCGTTCTATTTTTTCTTTTTTAACATTTCAAATATACAAAAAATAATCCAAGATGTATCAGATTTTGAGGTTTTTTTTTCTTTTTTTCCACGAACATCATCGCCACACAGGGCGGCTTGATGTTCGTGGTTAAAGAAATACCGTCTTACAGACGGTTAGAGAAATATTTTAAAAGATTGGTTTGCAATGTGAATGATAAATAATCCGGATTTGTTGATGTGGATTTCCTCTTTGGTTGATTTTGTTGTTGAAGTTGCTATTGTGCGACCGTTGATGTCGATGATTTTGTATTTGGTGTCGGGCATGGTTTCGATGTAGATGGTATGGTTAAATGACCATACTTTTGTGCACGGAGCGTCATTTACTATGAAAATAGGTGTTGGAGGATTGTATGGCTCAGGTTCAGGTTCGGGTTCAGGCTGAGGTTCAGGTTCGGGTTGAGGCTGAGGTTCGGGTTGAGGCTCTGGCTCAGGTTGTGGTTGTGGTTGTGGTTCAGGCTCGGGCTGTGGCTCAGGTTCAGGTTGAGGTTCAGGCTCAGGTTCAGGTTCAGGTGTAATTATTAGTTGCCATTGTGCTGTAAGTGTGATATTTTCGGCAGGCATAGTTTCAGGGAGAGCGGGTTGCCATCCGGCAAAGGTGTAACCA
>JAGCDD010000093.1 GCA_017651345.1 Bacteroidales bacterium
ATCAAGGGTGGTAAGACTGCTGCAATCGTGGAACATACCCCACATATTCTTAACATTCGCAGTATTAAAGTTGCTTAAATCAAGGGTGGTAAGGCTGCTGCAACAATCGAACATACGCTCCATAGTCGTAACATTCGCTGTATTAAAGTTGCTTAAATCAAGGGAGGTAAGGCTACTGCAATTGAAGAACATACAACACATATTCATAACATTCGCTGTATTAAAGTTGCTAACATCAAGGGTGGTAAGGCTGCTGCAACCGGAGAACATTCCTCTCATATCCGTAACATTCGCAGTATTAAAGTTGCTTACATCAAGGGTGGTAAGGCTGATGCAATAGTAGAACATATCAGACATATCCGTAACATTCGCAGTATTAAAGTTGCTTACTTCAAGGGTGGTAAGGCTGCTGCAACAATCGAACATCTCCTCCATATTCGTAACAGTTTCAGTATTAAGATTCTCCTTAATCCCTGATATTTCGGTAAGATTTCCTAAATGATAGAACCAATAAGCGCAACTTGTAGGTTTATAATCTTTAAACGAATCATCAAATACCACCTTGGTAACAGAATTACGAGTATCTTCGGGCCAATTAGCATCGTCCCAGTACGATTGTATCGGCAACGCCCCTTCGGGTTTGCTGCTATTGTAGTAGAATGTGGCGGTGCCGTCTTTGAGCACAATGTAGGGCTCTTTGGTTTGTGCTTTTGCGCCAAGAGTAGGCATTAAAAAAAGGATAGCGAGTAAAAGAGTAATTAAAACATTACTTTTACCCCCATTTGACTTTTTGTAAGGTTGAATTGATTCCTGCATTTTTAATCAAATTTAATATTATGGATAAATTTTGATGACTATCTAATTTTATAGGTATACGATATGCAAAGATAAAGATTGTTTTTAACATTTTCAAAAAAATCCATTTAATTGCACATTTTTGTAGAAAAATTTGGAAACTCGCCCCGAAAAGTGTATTTTTGTCGCAAAAACTCGCCCCAAAAAGTGTAATTTTTTTCAAAAAACTCGCCCTAAAAAGTGTATGATGTATAGAAGAAAAATAGAAGAAAAACTACGGCAATGGAAAGACAACAAAGACCACAAACCTTTGGTTATCAAAGGATGCCGTCAATGTGGAAAGACAAGTTCTGCGGTGGATTTTGCCAAAAAAAACTACAAACATATCATTTATCTCGATTTTCACGAGCATAAAGAATATAAATCATTTTTTAGCGGAGCCCTTGATGTTGACACTCTTACACTCAACATTTCGGCAGGAATCAAAGGTGCAAAATTTGTGTCGGACAACACTTGTCTTATACTTGACGAAATTCAAGAATGTCCCAACGCCCGCTCGTCGCTTAAATATTTTAAACTTGATGGACGATACGATGTTATCTGCACAGGGTCGCTCCTTGGGGTCAACGGATACAAAAGCAAAGAAGAACAAGAGGAAGAAGATAATGCTTCGATTCCTGTTGGCTTTGAACAAACAATTACAATGTATCCTATGGATTTTGAAGAATGGCTTTGGGCAAACGGCATTGAACAGCAACACATTGATTATCTTAGCAATTGTTTGCGCAACGAAGAATCTGTAAATGAAGGAATCCACTTACGTATGCGCCAATTGCTTTTGCGCTATGCCGTGGTAGGCGGAATGCCCGAGGCAGTTTCCACATTTCTCAAAACCAACAATATGAACGATGTGCTTGATGTTCAGCACGGAATCATCGACACTTATAAAGCCGATATGCTAAAATATGCACGACAAGAAGACAAATCTCGGATTCGCGAATGTTTCGACTCAATCCCCGCACAATTGGCAAAAGAAAACAAGAAATTTCAATATGCTTCTATTCGCAAGGGAGGGCGCTCTAACCAGTATATAGGAAGTCTGCAATGGATTGAAGACGCAGGCATCATTCATCGGTGCTACAACACTTCGATTACCGAATTACCACTCAGCGGAAATGCCATCCCTGATGTTTTTAAGGTATATATGACCGATATTGGACTATTAGTAAGTATGTTAGAAGAAGGCACTGGTGCGAGCATATTATTAGGAAACCTTCTCGGATACAAAGGCGCAATATTTGAAAGTCTTGCGGCAGACATTCTCTGCAAAATGGGGCGAAATCTCTATTACTTTCTAAAAGAAGGAGGACTTGAACTCGACTTTCTCATCCGTTACAAAGGCGAATGTTGTCCATTGGAATGTAAAGCACGCTCAGGCAATGCCAAATCAATGCAAACGGTATTAAAACACCCTGAGCACTATCACATATTCAACGCTCTGAAAGTAGGAGACTATAATATAGGGAGAAATGGAGCATTGCTCACCATTCCATTCTATATGCTGTTTTTGATAAAGGAGATTTAAATAGCCTATGGAGTTTTTGCAGCAAAACATCTTTTACCCCACCACATACCACCAATCGTTTTTTTTATTATATGTGCCCAAAAATAAAAGCAATTCACTATGCGACTGATTCCTTACGGCGAAACCGACTACGTTACCATACGCAAAGAAAACTCGTATTACGTTGACAAAACGGCGTTTATCCCTTATTTTGAAACCGCCGCCAAATATATTATGTTCCTACGTCCGAGAAGGTTTGGCAAAACATTGTTTATGAATATGTTAGCCGCCTATTACGACGTTTTAGAAAAAGACAACTACGAGCAAAACTTCGGCGGATTGGATATTTACAATCATACCACTCCCAATCAGGGAAAGTATATGATTTTGAAATTCGATTTTTCTACCGTTGACAGCCGCAAAGAAAATGTAGAAGATTCGTTTAACTTTATTGTTTGTGAAACCATACGAAACTTTGTTACGAGATACAAAAGCGTACTTCCTGCCAACACTTCCGAACAATTAAAAGATGTTATTGACATCAGCAACAAGGCATTGAACAAACTGATTGCCATTACCGCAAATTCGCCATACAAAATCTATATTATGATAGATGAGTACGACAACTTTGCCAACACACTGTTTTCTACCGACGAGGACGCATACAAAAACCTTACTCACGGTGATGGATTTTTCCGATTGTTTTTCAATGTGTTAAAGGCAATGACTTCATCTAACAATGCACTCATTGGACGCATTTTAATATCAGGTGTGTCGCCATTAACCCTGAGCGATGTTACAAGCGGGTTTAATATTGCGCGTAATATGTCGATAGATGCCAATCTCAATGCTGCAATGGGATTTGCCGAGAGCGAGGTGCGTGCTATGCTGGAATATTATCGCGATGAAACAGGCGTTTTTAAACATTCTGTTGATGAACTTATCGACATTATGAAGCCTGTGTACGATAATTACTGTTTTTCGTCGGGAATGATTGACGAAGAACGGTTTTTTAATTCGAATATGGTGCTTTATTTTGTAATGAACTATCAATCTCAAAAAGGCCGCCTTCCTGAAAAACTTGTTGACCCAAATGTCTCCACCGATTTTTTCAAGATGGAAAAGATGGTGAAAATAGAAAAAGATTTTGGCGAAAAATCGCAGATAATTTTGGAAATCGTTAACACTGGCAAGACGTTTTTTGAACTAAATCCTGAGTTTGCCATTGCAGAATTATCTCGACCACACAACCTTAAAAGTCTTCTATTCTATATGGGACTTCTGAGTTACGGTGCTGACGAAAACGGCTATCCCATTTTTGTTGTTCCAAACGAGACTGTTAAACAACAGTATTGCAACTACTTAGAAAAATGTTATTCGCAGGCGTTAGGATGGCGTACCGACAACAATTTATTGGATTCGTATTGGGAAAAACTTGCTTTTAAAGGTGATTGTAAGCCGTTTATCTCATATATAGCATCGATAATTGACGGCAACTCTTCTGTAAGAGATTTTGACGCCCAGGGCGAGTTTTTTGTAAAAGGATTCTTTATGTCGCATTTTTGCAAAAGCTCTGGCTACGTGGCTTTCACCGAATTGGAGGCCGACCACGGGTTTACCGATATGTTTCTTGAACCCCTCGGCTACAAACGCCACGCATATACGATTGAATTAAAATACTGCAAAAAAAACTCATCGGACGATACTGTGGCTCAATTAAAAGAGGATGCCAACGCACAATTGCAACGTTACATCGCCGACCACCGCATCGCCGAAAAATGCACAAACAAAAAATGGGAACTGCATACTGCTGTGGTAGTGTTTAGAGGTTGGAAGATGGAGGTATTAGAATAAACAATTTTATTTGATTTGAAACATCTGTTAATCATATTATCAATATTGCTCAGTGCTGCTGTTTCTTCGACGGCACAGACTCCCCATCCCTACTCCGATGCGCTGTTTTCGTATATCACGGTTGAAGATGGGCTGCCAAACAATTTTGTCAACGATATTTACAAAGATAGCCGTGGGTTTATATGGATTTCAACTTACGGCGGTGGACTTTTGCGTTACGACGGTTACGATTTTAAAATCTTCAACACACGCACAGCTGTGCCTATCAAAAGCAATTTTGCCGCTCAGTGTGTGGAAGACAATTTTCACCGTCTGTGGATAGCCTCCGAGGGCGGTATCGACATTATAGACCTCGACTACGGAACTGAATGTAGCAAAACGGTGTTTGCCAACCACCCCGACAATCTGCTTCATCAGCGCACGTATTTGATTACCAAAGACAGCCGTGGAAGTATCTACGCAGCTGCAGGTTTGTCGATTTTTAAGGCTGATTTCGCCTCCGATGGCTCAATATCGTCGATAAGCCGTCTCAACCCGCAAAGCAATGCTACAATTCCCATTACTGCTATCTATGAATATGACGGTCAGATACTTGCAGGTATCGACAACACTGTGTTTAAACTCATTGCCGACGACAACAGCAACCTCACCGCCAAAGTGTTTGCCCCCGCTGTGCAAAATCTTCCGTGCAATAATATAAAGTGTATCACCGCCAAAGAAAACGAACTTTGGGTGGGAACCAACGACGGACTTTTTCGCTACAATCCCGCTTCGCAAACACTGCGCACATATAGGCACAGCGATTCCGACCCTACTTCTATCACTCAAAACCTTGTTTCCGACCTAAAAATTGCCGACAATGGTCAGCTGCTTGTTGCCACACTCAAAGGTCTCAACTTTTACGATTCGATGCACGACTGTTTTAGCAGCATTTCGTGCGACCAAGACAACATTCCCGGCAAAACCATCAACAGCAACTTTATCAACTGTCTTTTTTGCGATGGAAAAATAATCTGGATAGGCACCGAATCGTCGGGTATCAATATGATGACCAAGCCTGTGATTGGTGTAAAAAACTATACGCACATACCGTCGGACGCAGGGTCAATTTCAAGCGGACCTGTCAACTCGGTATACGCCGACCCAAACGGCAATATCTACACAGGATGTATCGAGGGCGGGTTAAACATTAGGGTAAAAGGGTCGCAATCGTTTAAGCACATTACCACTGTCAACGGATTGGCTCACAACTCGATATCGTACATCGAACCTATTTCGCCAAAAATTCTTTGGCTTGGCACTTGGGGCAACGGCATTTCGGTTTTCGACACCGAAAAACAAAAGGTAGTAAAAAACCTAACCCCCGCATCTACCAATATTCCAATCGATTTTGTGGGTTCGCTAAAATACGACAGTCTCAACAACGGCGTTTGGATTGGCTGCACTCGCGGTTTCTTGTTTTACGACCTTGCCAAAGAGAGCTTCGCTCCTCCCCTGCCCGACAGCCTCAACACAGGCATCAACGGCTGCATAGGTATCACCATCACCCACGACGGCTATCTGCTCGCAGGCTGCACTAAGGGCATTATCAAAATAAACCTCGAATCGTTTTTTAAAAACAACCGTTCCGATTTTGAATACAAGGTGATGATGCCTAATGCCAACGACCGCAACTCACAGTATCGCAACAAGGTAACTTTCCTTATGCAGGCGTCCGACCATTCGGTTTATGTTGGCACCGACGGCTACGGACTTATCAAAGTTACCAAAAACGGCAACCAAACGTCGTCTACTCAGATTACCACCGACAACGGACTTTCAAACAATATCGTCTGCCAAATTCTCGAAGACAATGCGCACCACATTTGGGCTGCCACTGCCAATGGATTATGCTGCTACTCACCTAATTCGGGAAGAATTTCTTCATATTACAAGCAAGAAGGATTGGCAAGCAATCAGTTTTTTTGGAACGGATGTTACAAAACATCAAATTCAGATATTCTATATTTTGGTAATAATCAAGGACTTGTAGAAATTAATCCCGACCGTTCGCACACCACACCGCAATGTAGCGTTCTGCTCACCAACCTACTTGTAGACAACAATCCCGTAACGCCGCAGCCCGGAGGCTTTATCCAAAAAGAAATTGGCATCGAATCATCTATCAATCTGCACGAACGCAACAAATCGTTTACCATAGAGTTTTCGGCTATGAACTACTCGTCGCCCACATCGGTGGTTTACCAATACCGTCTGCTTGGCTTTTCCGACGAATGGACAACGGTGTCGAGCAGCCGCCGTTTTGCAGGATACACCAACATTCCGTCAGGCACTTACACCTTTCAGGTAAAATGCGCCACGGGGGCAAACGAATTTTCGCAACCTACTGAAATTGAGGTGGTAGTGGATGCATATTTTTACAAAACTTGGTGGTTTGCTTTGGCAATGGTTGCCGCCGTTATTATCATTACCATCGAGATTATTCGCACACGCACCAAAGTGCTGAAACTCCAAAAGCAAGACCTTGAAAAACAGGTGGGTGAACGCACTTCCGACCTCAAAAACAAAAGCGAGGAACTATCGCGGCAAAACGAAATTCTTTTTCATCAAAACGAAGAAATTTCGCGACAAAAAGCTCAGTTGGAACAGATGACCCACAAAATTCAAGAACTTACCGTTGACAAACTCGCATTCTTCACCAACATCACGCACGAATTTCGCACGCCGTTAACGCTCATAATCGGTCCCATCGACCGCGCTCTAAAACTTTCCACCAATCCAAAAGTTATTGAGCAGCTCAACTTTGTAAGCCGGAACTCGCGTCATCTGCTTTCGCTTGTAAACCAGCTTATGGATTTCCGCAAGGTAGAATCGGGCAATATGCAAATTTCGCTCACATCGGGCAACTTCTCATCTTTTATCGACGATATGTTGCTACCATTTAAAGCTTACGCCATTGAGCACAACATCAATCTTAGATTATTCAAACATCTGCCCAATTCATACATCATGTTTGATCGCGAGGCAATGACCAAGATTTTTACCAATCTGCTTGGCAACGCTATCAAATTCACCCCCGAAGGCGGACAGGTGTCGATTTATACAGCCTCGCTCCGTCAGCCCGACCGCCTGTATATCTGCGTTTCCGACAGCGGCAGCGGCATTGTAAAAGAAGATATCGAAAAAATTTTCAACTCGTTTTACCAATCCAAAGGTAAGGAAGATGTAAAAGTTTCGGGACAGAGCGGCACAGGCATAGGTCTCTATCTCTGCAAACGCCTCGCCAACCTGCTTGGAGGCGATATCACCGCCAAAAACAACCGAAAACGTGGAGCATCGTTCCGTATGATGATACCCCTCACAAGCGTAGAATCCGAACCCGTGTCGCCAGTTACCAACTTGGTAGACGGCACTATTTACGATGATTCCGACGACGACCATATCTCATCGCCCACAGGCATCAAAACCACAGTGCTCATTGTTGAAGACAACAGCGATATGCGCCAATATATCCACTCGATACTCTCCGACACATACCTTGTGCTCGAAGCTTCGGGCGGAAAAGACGCGCTCAAACTGCTCCGCACACGCACTGTTGACCTAATACTCAGCGACTTGATGATGCCCGAAATGGACGGAATACAACTTGCAAAAACCGTAAAATCCGACATCGACATTTCGCACATACCTTTTATAATGTTAACAGCCAAAACCGCCCGCGATGCTCAGTTAGAAAGCCTCAAAAGCGGTATCGACGACTATATTCTTAAACCTTTCGACGAGGATATGCTCAAAGCCAAAATCGAAACAGTGATAGAAAACCGTCGAAGATACCAACAGAAATTCCGTTCCGAAATGGATTCCGACGCACTCAACATCGCCGACGACTCTAACGACAAGCGTTTTATCGAAAAAGCCCTAAAAATAATCAAAGAAAACTACAAAAACTCTTACTACGAAGTAACCGAGTTTGTAGAACAAATGGGAATGAGCAAAACATTGGTAAACAAAAAGATGCAGAGTCTTACGCAACAAAGTGCAGGACAGTTTATCCGCAATTACCGTCTAAAAATTGCCAAAGAACTCCTCATCAAAAACCGCATTTCGCGCAATATGAACATCTCTGAAATAGCCTACGAAGTGGGATTCAACGACCCCAAATATTTCACCCGCTGTTTTACCAAACATTTCAACGCCACCCCGAGCAGCTTCCTTGGCGAGGCAGAATAATTATAAAACATTGATTTAGAAACCAAAAGACATAAAAAAAGATTCGCTATTATTCAATAACGAATCTTTCTCCTTTAACCACTATTTATAATTTCGTTACCGAAATTATAAAATCTCAAAATACCCTAAGTAGCGAGACCCGGGATTGAACCGGGGACCTTATGATTATGAATCATACGCTCTAACCAGCTGAGCTATCTCGCCATCATATCAAACTGCCTTTCTTTAAGACGGTGCAAAGGTAGATACTTTTTTTTATTCTGCAAGTTTTAAAACTAAAAAATATGCATTTTTTCTCTGATTTTTTTCTTAGCTCAAAAAACATCCTATATACCAACAATTTACAAACCAATTAAAATCAAAATCTAAAATCACAGAATAACACTTCGGTACAAAAATTGCTTTTTTATAAAAAAAATGCGCGTCAAAATTTTCTATTTCAAAAAAAACGCGCTATATTGCATTGTTTTTTGTATTGACACAATTATGAAACTAAAAACGAAACTACCGTTGTTTACATCCGTTACAGTGTTGACCTCAATACTGCTTATCGCGTTGTATTCTATCAATAGTTTCCGTACCAACGCCGAGGAAGATATCCAGAAATTCCGCAGCGACGAAACCGAAATGCTTACCAAGCAGCTAAAAGACATTGTAAACATAGCCTACGCAATGATTGACCACTCTTACCATTCGAGCAACGAGGTGGGCGTGCGCGAAAACTATGGTTTCGACCAAACTGACACCATCGAAGACGAAGTGGTGAAAAAAATCGCAATGAACACCCTAAAAATAACACTCGAAAACCTCCGTGTGCTACGTTACGGTGTTGACGGCTACCTATGGATCAACGAATACGACCCGCCCTACGTGGTAGTAATGCACGCCTCAATGCCCAACCTCGAAGGCGATCCGCACGTATTCTATGTGGGCGACACCGACGAAAACGTGTACGACGCTTACGCCGACTGCATCCGCGCAAACAACGGCGAAGGCATCCTCAAATACCAGTTTTACAAACCTGAAACTGGCGAATGGCTCAACAAAATATCATTCATCAAACTTTACGAACCACTCGGATGGGTTATCGGTACTGGTGTGTACGAGGATTATATCGACGAACTTGTGGCCGATAAAACCGAAGCGCTCAACAATCGTATCTCCACTCTTGTGGAATTTACCATTATAATAGGTGTGCTCCTTATCCTTATCGCTACTGTGGTGTTGTACTACTTTGGAAACAGTATCACGCAGCCTATCAAAATGATTGAGACGCAGCTGTACCAAATGTCGCAAGGTCTTGTGGTAAAGAAACTTACACTTAACCGTAGCGACGAAATCGGACAGATGAAAAAATCGCTCGACGCCCTTATCGACGGTTTTGCCTCATACGCCGGATTTGCCCGACAGATTGGTATGGGCAACCTCGACAGCGAATTTACTCTGCTTTCTAACAAAGACAACCTTGGCAACTCGCTACTCGACATGCGCGAGTCACTACGCAAAGCACAAGCCGAGGAGGAACGTCGAAAAGAAGAAAACCGCCGTCGTCAGTGGGCAGCCGAGGGTCTTGCAGTGCTGGGCGATATTATCCGTATGGGTTCGGGCAGCGAAACCCAAATGCCATCAGAATTGCTCAAAAAACTTTCGGAATATGTCAACGCGCAAATGGGCGGCATCTTTGTGCTCAACGACCGCGACAAAGACGATGTTTTTCTCGAACAAGTGGCAACCATCGCTTACCAAAAGAGCAAATACGTTAAACGCAAACTCTATCCGGGCGACGGTCTTGTGGGTCAATGCTACTTAGAAAAAGAGAAAATCTATATGACCAAGCTGCCCGAAAAATATATCGAGTTACATTCTGGTCTCGGCGATGCCAATCCGCAAAACCTCTTGCTTGTACCGCTGATTATGGAAGAAAAAGTGCTCGGCGTATTAGAAATAGCCTCCACGCACATTTTCCAAGATTATCAAGTAGACTTTATCGAGAGGGTTTCGCAATCGTTGGCAATTGCTATAGCATCTTCGCGTATTACGTCAACCGTTTCGTTAGAAGCTGAAGCAATATAATTTACCTATTTTCTTTTGTTGCAACTATCACATACAGCGGCAATAAACATATCGTCAGATAAAAGATACACACAAACAAAAAAAAACTATCCAAAAAATTTGCAGTTTATCAAAAAGCCTGTACCTTTGCACCGTTGTTTTAAAGCAACCACCAACAATCGGGGTATAGCGCAGTTGGCTAGCGTACTTGCATGGGGTGCAAGTGGTCGTGCGTTCGAGTCGCACTACTCCGACCGAGAAACCGCTCAAAAGAGCGGTTTTTTTGTGTAAATACCTGAAATATACCACCCTTTTAATAAAATTGCCCTACCTATTACCACCTATTTTTTGAACCGTATTTGCACCAATCGTGTTAATTTTGCTCCAAAAGTTGAACACTTTTTTGAACCACACCTTGCACCGCAAAACCAAAAAAGCAACGGTTTTTCAGTGTCGAAAATGATTTTGTGGCAAAAAAGCCGTCCGACACAAAAATAAAATGTTAAACATTGTTAAAAAATACGGTTATGAAAAATTACAAACAGGCAAATATCAAAATTGTTTACAATCGTAGAAACAAACTCAACACAGACGGCAAAGCAAGAATAGATTTGGACGTTTCGTTCGGTGGCAAACGGCGTTATGTTTCTACCTCTTTTTTTGTTCGCCCCGAAGAATACGACACAAAACAAAAAATGGTAAAGAATCACCCTTATGCGGCACAAATAAACAGCAAAATAAATTTACAAATTCGCAAAATTCAAGACCGTGAATTAACATTACTTGCCAACGGCAATTACTTTACAATTGACGACTTATTGGCAGATGAACAACAATCAGAAACAAATTTTTTGGATTTTGCAAAACGCGAGGCGGCACGCAGAGACGTAGAACCCCGACAAAAAAACGCTTACAAAAATCTTTTTGCCAACCTTGCCGCATTTCGGGGTAATTATATACCGTTCGACCAACTAACAAGCGGTTTTATAAAAGATTTCGACTATTATTTGCGCAGCCAAAACACACCGCTGCACCCTAACACAATAGCAAAACGGCACACATTATTAAAAGTGTTTATTAACGCTGCAATAGACGAAAAACTAATAACAATAGACCCATATTTGCATTTTAAAAGCAAACGGATACTATCAGAACGTTTTGCGCTAACAGAACAGGAACTTGAATCACTTGAAAAGGTTTTTTGCAACGATGACACCGCGATATTGGTAAGAGATATTTTTTTGTTTGGCTGTTACACAGGGTTAAGGTTTCAAGATATTATGGCATTAACCCCAAAGAGTATAAGACAAGACAACAACGAAACAATGTATCTGCATACACGAGAACAAAAAACAAAAAAATTACAAGATTTACCGCTCCACGAATTGTTTAACGGAAAACCTATTGCAATCGTGAATAAATACATAAGCAAATACCGCGATACATTGTTCCCGAGTGTAACCAATCAACACGCGAACCGAATTTTAAAGAGTTTTGCAATGACATTACAAATTGACAAACCGCTAACATTCCATATAAGCCGCCACACGTTCGGCACTATCATTGCCGAAAAAACAGGCGACCCGTATTTGGTGCAAAAATTAATGAACCATAGCGACATTCATACTTCAATGCGCTACACTCACACCACCAAAAATGACATAGAAAACAAACTCAGTTGCATTAATTGGTAATAGGTTTTTTTAGTGCTACCCGCCTGTTTCGTGGTATCTGTACGGACACCCGAAACAGGCATTTTATAGTATAGGTTTATTATAAGGTTTTTGGTAGGGTTTCAACAAGGTTTTACAAACGTTTTTTGGAATGTAATCAAAAATAATTTATTATTAATCAACACTTTAATAAAATGTAAAGTATACTTTAAAAAGTCAAAAATATAGGTTTTTGAAAGGTTTATATTAATGAATCCATATCTACATTAATATATATAAGGTGTGGCAAAATCAAAATAAATGTGCATTACTCAAATTGTCTATTGTTTCATAAATACTTTTCCATTGTTTGTAATACTTATTGGCTAAGTCCACCATTTTATCACCGTCATTTAATTCACAATAAACCCGTACAAATATCTCAATATCATAATTACATTTCGACCAAATTTTAAGGATCACATATTGGCAGTTGGTTATGACACCTGTTTTTTGTAATTCACAAAAATCTGTTTCTTTCAATTTCCATTGCTTCGTTACAAGTACTGACATATATAAAAACTCTTTATCAGTTTTCATATAGTTGTTAAAAGTCTTCTTAAACAATGGAACAATTTTATTATTATCAAAATAGTATTTTGCAAACACAAAAAGAATCAGCGCATAATGTTCAAAAATACTTGTTGATACTTGGTTATTATTACCAAAGAAAACACCCACCGACACGCCAAAATAATCGGCAATTTTTTCCAAATACTCAGCCGAGATTTTGTTATTATTTATAGCCTTATACAATCCCGCGTCAGTAATACCAATAACATTACAAAGGTCTTTAAACTTTATGTTTCTTTCCTCGCAAAGTGTTTTTATAATACCTAAATTCATTTTATAAGCGCATTAGAACAATATTCACAAAACAATTAACATTTTTTAACTATATTTATTTTTGTTATCTAACTAACTTTTGTTAGTTTTGCAACAAACAAAAGTAAAATTAAAAACTAAATTTTATGAACAAAAATACAAAGTTTTCTTCATACTACAACTCAGTAGTAAATAAAAAAATACGGACAAATTTAAGAAACCGTATTTTAACGGACACAGGCGTAAGTTATGGCTGTTTCAGAATGTGGGTAAAAGGAACAAACAAAATTCCAACGATATACCACGCAGCCATCGCCGCTATAATGGGAGTTCCTGTTTCTGAACTATTCCCAAAATCAACCAACTATGCCGAAACGGTTATCATTTAAGCAACTATGACAGCACAACAGCACACCGAAACATTCATCAGCGAAACGGCAATAAAAACCAAATTCCGAATAGAACAGGCTTACAAACCCGACTTCGGAATGTTTTTAATAACGCGCTACCTTTATTCTATTACGGCAACAGGCGGCAACGTATGGTTTAGACTTTTGTTTTTTCTCCTGTTTACGTTTGCGCTTTCACCGTTGGCATTGGCGGCAGACTTAACGGCAGCGGCTGTTTATGCGCTGTTGGTATTGACAAAAAAGATAATCGAAGGTTTATGGTTGGCGGCTGTAAATATATTGCAAGCGGCTGTTTCAAAGTTATTGGGAACAATACTAACATTTGCCGCAACGGTTGCCGCCTTGCTTACACTTTATTATAAGTGGGACTATATAACCGACTTTTTTAAAAATATCCTAACTTACAAATACTTTTAATTATGAGCGACATTTGCACACAACTATTAAACGCCGTTTTCTTTTTGGCGGCTACACAGGAAAAAGAACTTTGTTACAATCCCGAAGACGGGCAAATATATCAAGTTGCCAACCGTAGTAAAGCGGACGTTACTCTCCTACCCCTATCGGGAGAAGACACCCCCATTTTTGATTTCAACCCCGAAAAACTTATTTTCCGTAGCGGTCTATCTGAACGGTCGCTAAATATCGCTCCCGAAACGCTTAAAAACGCGTTTGAAACGCACACGAAACGCACCGACCAACACTTGCAAAACGTTGGCGAAACGCAAACGGAACGTGATTTTTGCATTTCGGGAACGCAAAAAAACGCCACTGAACCGCAATTTGTGCGCGACTTTATCGGTGTGGGCAAAGTAGATTTGCCAAGATTTTCAACGCTATATACAGGCGAAACCGCCAAAATTTGCGCACAAATAGAAACCTTGCTTGACAAGATTTTTGCCGCAACAAACTATCCTAAAACCATAGAGAAAACCTTAGAGAACTACCACAATGCCAAAAAGTTAGCCAAAAACGGACAATTGTACGAATTAAAACAACTTGCCGACCGTCTGCAAGGAAGAATAAACAAACAGGCTGCAATGCAATCAGCAATGAACACCTTACAGGCGCAAAACATAGCCAAACGCAAAATGATATTTTCGGCAGTGGCAGCGGCATTGATAGCGGTTTTATATTTCGGTGTAACGCACTTTTACCATAATCAACCAACCGAACCACCGCCAACAGAATACAAAGCGGCATTTATTGCCGACTCCGGCAACGAACTCGACAAAGCGATCGCCGAGTGGGAACAAACCACCGGAAAGAAAATCTACCCCGCCGGTCGCAAGTGTCTTGAACGAGCCACAAAAGGAATGACAAAAAAACAGATAATAAAAGTTATAAATCAAAACATAAAGTAAGTAATATGAAAAAGTTAATAATCAGTGGTTTTGCGCTGTTAATACTTTTTTGTGGCTACAATGCCATAAACAACAGCCAAACCGTAACAAAAGCGGAATTTACCGCCACACACAACAGGCTCAAAAAACAAGTGGATAGCATTTTGCGCAATTGCGACAGCCTTAAAAGCGAAATACGAGCCGTCCGCGCAAATACTGACACACTCAAAGCGGGTCAAGACGTAATTTTCCGCACAATGAACGAAAACGCCGCCGAAAAGCGGTCTTTGTTAGATTTAATTATAGGGAGGTAAGATAATGATTAGAGACACATTTATAGACCAATTGGAAAAGATAACCGACGTTGATACGGTTGTTCCACTTGACAATAACTCTTTTCGCGTGTATATCTATGCAAAACGGTTGCCGAATGGCACACTCCGCCAAATATCCGACCTTATGAATAAGGTTTACTATGCTGCACTGCAAATGCACCAAGATATACCCCAATTTTGCATTTATGTTGAACTTAATAAAACCGAAAAAAAATGAGTGAACCAAAAATCATTGCAGAGTACATTGAAGAACTCCGCCAAAAAGGGGAAATAATTATAATCCCCTCAACAAAAATCAATCAGTCTGAAACGGCACAGACACTCGACTTTGAAACAGAACGCCGCAAACACATAATAATGAAACTATGCCGCAAATTATCAGAAAGACGGTTACCAATAGCCGTTGTATCTGATTGGGTAGACAAACAAATAAACTATTGCCAAAAACGAATAAAACAACGCAGCACATTTACAAGTGTGGTTTGGGCAATAGACGCTTTAAAGTTTCTTTGCGAGGAATGGCAAATGCCACTGCCCGAATGTTACCACCAAGAAGTAGAAAAGATAAAGCGGCTAAACGAGAAAAAAATGCGCAAAACTAACGCTGCATAAAAAAAGCGGTTGTAAGAAACCGCCTTTTATAATATCAAGACAATGCCCCGAAAAACATTGCAATGCAATTAAAAAACCAATGCAAAGGTAATGATTTTCGGGGAATTATCAAATAATTTAATAAATATTTTTTCAAAATGGATAAAAAAAACACCAACACACCCGAGAATACAAAAGAGACTGTAATAAAAGAAAATTTACCTATACAAATCCGAGTAGAGGACTATTTAAACCAACATTATGAATTTCGTTGGAACGAAATTCTAAAAGATTGTTTCTACCGAGAAAAACCAGAACATCAAGGCGAAGAGCCGCAGCCATTCAAAAAGGTAACAATCGGCAACCTTTGGCGCGAACTTGCAAGGCACGGTTTTAAATATTCGCTGTCAAATTTGGAATGTACATTGTGCAGCGACTTTGTAACAAAATTCAATCCAATTGCATCGTACTTTGAGAAACTCTCTGAATGGGACGGCAAAACCGACTACATCAAAGAATTGTGCAAGTATATTGTTTTGGAGAATGAAACAGACAAAGAAATAGAACGCCTTTACACTATGTTCAAAAAATGGCTTGTGCGCTGCATTCGTTGCGCATTGGGCGGCGCAATCAATAGGGAGGTAATAATGTTCAAATCGGACGAGCAGCGCATTGGCAAAACGCAGTTTTTTAGATACCTTGCGCCAAAGGATTTGAAAGACTACTATATGGAAAACCCCGAAATAGGCAATAAAGACGCACTTATTTCTCTCACCGAAAATCTTATCATCAACTTTGACGAATACGACAAGTATTTAAAAGAGGGCAATTTGCCTGTAATGAAATCCTACATTTCACAGGACGAACCAAAAGTTCGCGAACCATACGGACACAAACAAGAGAAAATCAAACGCATTTGCAGTTGCGTAGCGTCAACCAACATCAATGATTTTTTGAGAGACGAAACAGGTAATACACGTTACATTTGTTTCGACATCAAGGCATTTGATTGGCACGAATACCCAAAGATTGACGTAAATTTGATTTGGGCGCAAGTTTACCACTTGTACAAACTAACATTGCGCGGCGAGTACGATTGTGAAATGACCGTCAAGGAAGTTGAGGAAAATAATCAAAACAATCTCCAATACCTTTATCATTCATCAGAGTATGAATTAATACAACGTTACTTTGACCCAAGCACCAACGACAATGATTTCAAAATGACAACCGAAATTGTTGATTGGTTGAAAGAAAACACGAGGTATAAAAACATTACGTCAAACGCTGTTGGTAGAGCGTTGACTGCGTTGGGCTACAAAAAAGTACACAGCAAGGCAAACAACGCGAAACAAGGCTACTTGATAAAGGAAAGAAAACAAGAAGAAACAGGAGAAAATTTGTAATTTTCTGAAAAAATCCGAACTACTAAACTATTTTTGGATAATATGTTAAATATCAATCATTTGATAAAACAGCATTTTAAACTATTTCTATACTATTCTAAACTATTCTATACTATTATAAGTTTTTTTTTGGGAAAATAGTTCAGATAGTTCGGCAATAGTGCGAAATTTTATTAAAAAATATGCTTAAAAATCAATCATTTAGCGCAAATAGTTCAGAAGTTCAGAATTTTCTCAAAAACTCCACAGAAAATTTGCTTTATTAAACAAAAATAGTCAAGCGAAACGAAAGAAAAAAGACCGTCTAACCCATTTTCTTTTTTTTTCGTTTCGCCCGAACCTTTAAACACACAAAACAATGATACCACAAACAATAATAGACACAGCGGTTAACAAATTCAACATAGAAAACTATCTGCAAGGCAAAGGAATAAAATATTTTCCCTGTGCCAAAGGCATTCGTTTAAAATCACCATTCCGAGTGGACACAAATCCAAGTGCCGTAATATTTACCGACCGTAAATTATACTATGATAGCGGCACAGACGAACGAATAAGTCTTGTAAAATTTGTTATGAGGTTGGAAAATTGCAACTTTGACAAGGCGTTTAACATAATTACCAATAACACCATTACCGAACATTACCACAATGCACCACCAAACACCGTGAAACAGAAACCAACCGAGAATTTTATATTTAAACCGTTGCAAAACAAAAATTTAATAGAATACGCAAACAAACGCGGCATTGGTGCAGCAACCGCCAAACGGTATTTGTTGGAATGTTGGAAAAACAGCAAATATTATTATTTGGCATTTAAAAACGATTTTGGCGGCTATGCTATGCGAAATGATACAAAGAGTAATTTTTCAAAAATCAACTATGGCAAAGGCGGCGTTACAACCATTAACAACAACTCCGACCGAGTAATAATTTTTGAGGGTTTATTTGATTTCCTTAGTTGGGTAGAATATATGGCAGCCACCGACCAACAGGCGGAACAATTCAACATCATTGTTTTAAATAGTTGTTCAAACGTTTCATCTATTCTCAACAAGTTGACCGACTACAAACAAATATACCTTTTACTCGACAACGACCCGAAAGGAAACGAAACCGCCGCAAAAATCACCACAAAGTACCCCGATAAAGTAAAAAACCTTACTCCATATTTTATCAAAGACCCTTGCAAAGATTTCAACGACTATTGGTTGCAAACTATAAAAAAAGCGTTGCAACCTACTTGAACCACTCCCAAAAGCGAACATTTATAAAGTATTGTTTTGTAGGCTATTAATGTGGAAAAGTTCTATTAGCACTACTCCGACCAAGCCGTTGAGACAATCTCAACGGTTTTTTTTTGCCTATTATCAAGGGCAATTTAAATTATTGCTATATTTGTAGCCACAAACATAATCTTCTAACCACTTAATCCATAATAATTATGAAGCATATCTTTTCTGCCAAACTCCTGACTATTTGCTTGTTGATGGTCTTATACATCACAGCAGAGGCGCAAAATGTGGAGACCAAAATTCAATCGGTAACCGTCTACCGCAAAGGCGCAATGGTGGAGCGTACAGGCACTATAAACCTTAAAAAAGGCTCAAACACGCTGTATCTCAACAATCTTAGCACCGAACTTGACCCTAATACCCTGCGCATCGGCATCAACAACAAAAACGCTAAAATACTTTCGGTAAAGCACGAAATTGTGGTGGCAACCGACGAAAACTTCCAAAAAATGAGCATTGCCGACGATAAACGGATAGCCATAATTAAAGACTCGCTCGCATACTTGAAAGCAAAACTATCTGTAATCAACGAAGAAGAAAAACTTATCCAAAGCAATAGGTCAATCAGAAATCCACAACACGGCGTAACTACAGCCGAACTCAAAGCAATGTCAGAATTTTACAAAAAAGAACTCTCCGATATTGCCAACCGCAAGATAAACATAAACAAAAAAATTGTCAAATACAACAGCGAATTTCTTACACTTACGCAGAAAAAGCATAACTCACAAAGCAACTTACAACATAAAGACAGCCGTGTAAAACTTATTATCGAATCTGACAACGCACTATCATCTGTACCTGTTTCATTGAGTTATCTTATTTTCAGCGCAAGTTGGGAACCTTTCTACGAAATCCGTGTGGATAAAACCAACCAACCGCTCGATTTGGTTTACGGAGCGCATATCAAACAATATTCAACAGAAGATTGGAACTCTGTAAAACTCAACGTATCTACAGGCGATCCGTCAATCGGTAACGACGCTCCCGAATTTCTTTCCATGTACCTGCCTCCCGTAAGACGCAATACGAATACAAAAAAATGGGCTCCTCCTACATCGAACTTAATATATGGTATTGTTACCGACGAAGACTACGAACCATTGATAGGAGCATCTATCGTTGAAAAAGGGACAAATAATTATGCAATCGCGGACCTAAACGGCAAATTTCAAATGACGATGGAAAACACTAACCATGAATTAGTTGTTAGTTTTATAGGATACCTCAGTAAAACTGTAGCCCCATATGAAAACATGCAAGTTGCATTACAAGAAGATCAAACGAATCTCGACGAAGTGGTAGTTGTAGGTTATGGAACACAAAGAAAGGCTGACCTAACCGGCTCTATTGTAACGGTTCAAGGAGAAACTAAGAGAAAAGGTAAATACAATGAACCAGAGAAGATTATTCCGCTCGAACTCTCCGACACTCAAACTGCTACTGAATTTAAATTTGATATTCCGTACACTATTCCCAGCGACGACAATGTGTATGATGTTTCGATGTTGACATATCATATTGATGCCGACTATCGTTATGTCAGTCAACCCCGTCAGTCGAGCAATGTATTTTTAATTGCCAACATTTTGGATTTATCAAGATACCCACTTCTTAAAGGCAATGCATACGTATATTTCGACAATGTTTATCAAGGTGAATGTGAAATTGCGCCCAATTTTGTCGTTGACACATTCGCTATTTCCGTAGGTAAGGATAATGGCATCAGCATCAATCGTCAGGCAGTTAAAGAGTTTACATCAAAGAAAATAATTGGAACTACATATAAAGTTACCAAATGCTTTGAGATTACAGTAAAAAACAATAAAAACGAATCGGTGAATTTAGCCGTCGACGACCAGTATCCGCTGCCCAAATATTCCGACATCAAGGTTGAACTTACCGACAATGGTGGTGCACAAGTTGATACCGAAAAGGGAAAACTATCGTGGATGCTGAAACTCGATCCGCAAGAGAAAAAAGTTTTGCGATTTAGTTACGAGGTGAAATATCCCAAGAGTTACAGTTTCTCTGTGGAATAATTAGTTAGATTTTTCAGCGTCTTCTTTCTCGGCTTTGAGGCGTTTTTTGATAATGCGGTAACTAATTGACGCTGTGATGATGAACGCAAGTATACAGTTGACCATAAAAAGTGTGTCGGGCTGAAGCTGTATGCTCTTGAAAACATTGAGGAATGCTTTCACCACGTTTGATAAACCAAGCACCCATGTTACCCATGTTACTATAATCATCAAAACGTTCGACACCCAGCCGTTTAAGTGGCATTTGCCCATAATTGACGAATCGTTTACCACCATAAACAGAAACATGCTGACAAATGGAAGAATCAATCCGTTGAACGCCTGAGCAGCAATAATCGCCGGCACGGGACTGATTTGCAAAAATCCGAGTACCACGCCGATAGTCAAAACCGCGTAGGCAATCCATTTGAAACGTCCTGTAGAACCTGCCGCCTCGGTATCTTTCTTGGTTTCGGCATCTTTGTTGAAAATGCTGTTGGCAGTAAGTGCCGACGACAACGGTGCGGTGATTGCACTTGTAAATCCTGCGGCAAACATACCGAATCCAAAAATATACACTGCCCACTGACCAATGCCAAGTGCAAGTGTATCAGAAAGAAGTTTGTAAGAGAATGGCAGGTTTTTAATAGCTTCGGGACTCAATCCGCGGGTCATTTCTGTACCCACAGCCAATATCGCCATAGAGATAAATCCGCCGAGAATCACAGCCACCGAAATACCAATGCGCAGATCTTTAATGGTGGTGTCTTTCTGCACCACGTTTGAACCCAAGAAAAGGTCGTAAGGCACAACGGTAGTGCCCACAAGACCAAGTACCAGCAGACCTGCGCCAGAGGTTTCAGGCAAGGTGGGAACAAAAAGTCCGTGCATAATCTCGCCCACGGGAGGCTGTGCAAAAGCCGCTGTGGTAATGAACGTTATGCCCATAATAAACACGAAACTGCCCATAAAGTTGGCCATCGAGCGCAACGATTTTAAGCTCAGCGCCAAGCCCGCAACAAGGGCTATCGCACCCACAATCCACCGCTTATCTAAATGCGGAAACACAAGCGAGAGACCCTCCACCGAGCCGAGTATATTACCCGTTTCGTAGGCGGCACAACCGAGAATAATGGCTCCCACAATAAGAATCAGCACAGGAATCTGCGCTTTTTTGCCCGAATAATGATGCTTGATAGATTGTCCAAGGTTCATACCCGAATAAATGGTGCTTCGGGCACTCGCCTCTTGAAGTATCAAGCAGGCAAAGGTAGCAAACAAGAGAGCCCACAAAAGCTGGAACTGAAAATCAGCTCCGGCTTTTGTGGCAGTAGTAACAGTACCCGGTCCAATGAAAGCAGCCGAAATAATCGACCAAAACAGGATATTGAGTACTCTGCTTTTAAATTTGGAGAAAAAGCCTCTCTTGCCCATTTGTATAAATAATTTTGCTTAAAAAACAATCAGTTAGAAATCCAAGAACATACGTTGACGCATATACTCCATAATATCTTCCTCGTTGAGTTCGCGTTTCTTTTCGTCAAGGAGAAATTTGCCAATTACATCTACATTGTCTTGAAATTTTTTGTAATCGCCACCAACAATTTTGATAGGCTCGTTGCGACGGCGGTAGTAGAAGCAAAGTTCTGCATTGTCGAGGTTGAAATTGTGGTCGGGATTTTTTTCTACCGACCAAGTGGGGATAAGTGTAAGGTCGTAACCTTTGGGAAATTCGCCCGAATGCGACTCTAAGTGGTTGATACGCTGCAAGCACGAGTAGTCTACAAGATGAACCTCGCCTACGGTAAATGCAGTATGGTCTTTTGTGTCGATGTAAACACTACCGTTTTCTGCCATCATAAGTTGGCCGCGGCTGTAGTATGTGCCTTTGAAAGTGCTTCCGCCCATATAGAAGTCGAATCTTTCACCTTTGAGGAGTGTTCCAAATACGAACACCCTGATGATATGGAACTTTTGGTTATTGATCATTTTTTTGTTTATTAATAATGATGATTCTATTTGTTATCTTCTTATAGAAAAATTTATGCCAAATAATCAAAATGGTGGGCATAATTGTCAACAATTGACAAAAAAAAAGGGGGTCATTCGAAAAAACAACCCCCAAAAAATTATCACTATGGTAACTATGTATAAACTTTCTTAAATATCCATTTTAGTTACGGGTTTTAATCCGTTGGATTTCAAGCCATTATTTATTCCTCGTAAATATTCTGATCTTTTGAGGCTTCTAATAATTTTTGATATTCCTCTTCGCTAAGACCATCTTTGTAGAAGTTGATCGGGTTTACAGGATTGTTGTTGATGCGTACCTCGTAGTGGAGGTGAGGACTTGTTGAAAGACCGGTGCTACCCACGAGAGCGATAACGTCGCCACGATTAACCTTCTGACCAGTTTCTACGAGAAGTTTGCTGCAGTGTCCGTAAACAGTCATATAACCGTAGCCGTGATTGATTTTTACTACGTTGCCGTAGCCAGTCTGAACTCCTGAATAAATAACAGTACCGCTACCCGATGCATAGATGGGCGTGCCAGTAGCTGCGGTGAGGTCTACACCAGCGTGGAGTCTTGAATAATGGAGTATTGGGTGGAATCTCATGCCAAAGGGAGATCCAAATCTGATAAAGTCTTTTGTGGCGATCGGTCTGATAGAAGGGATGCAGGCCAACATCTTTTCTTTTTCTTTTACAAGGTCTACTACCTCGTCGAATGATTTTGACTGAACTACAATCTCGCGTGAAATTACGTCAAGTTTGTAAGCAGTTTCTACCATTGTATTTGAATTGTCGTATCCACGGTAGATTTCGTAGCGGTCAACACCACCAAAGCCACCTCGCCTTTCTACTTGCGATACGGGTTTGGCTTCAAATATGGCTCTATAAACGTTGTCGTCGCGATTTTGGATTTCAGCAAGTTCGTTTTCGCATTTCAACAGGTTTTCGTTGAGTACTGCAAACTGCTGTTTTAGGGTTTCATTTTCGTTGCGTGCATCGCGCTCTGCGGGTGATCCTATATAATAGGTGGCTGCTGTGCCTAAGCCTATTCCTAATACCGCTGAAAACGCTATTCTTGGTAATACTTTTTGATATATAAACTTACTGAACGAAAATTTTTCTTCTTCAAACCTCAATGTCTTGGGGTTAAATTTGTATTTTACTTTTTTTATCATAACTGATAATTTTGGTTTCAATCAAACAGGTTATCAAAAACCATCTTGCGTTTGATTTTTTACTTGGTGCAAATGTAGAGCATTATTTTGTAATATGCAAACGTTTTTTGCATTTTTTTGTCAAAAGTTAAGCGTACTTAGCAAATGTATCGTTCGCTTTACACGGCTAATAAACTGATTACGTGTTGTTTGTATCGTATTTTTTAAAATATGAAAAAATATTATCTTTAACGTAAACTTAATATTAAGCCAAATAACATATCTCTACAACAAGGTTAAAATTTTACGCATTTTTTTGATGGTAAATGTTCATAAATCAAAAAGCATACCAACTATATAATGGTTGCGCTGATAGATTTTTTTTGCTAACTTGCGCCCCAAAACAATTTACTATTACACAATGAAAAAGAGTATTAAAATTATTTCCGCCGTATTGGTTGCCGGCATTGCTGTTGCCGGTGTGGTTGGATATTCGTTTTACAAAAAAATCTACAATCCCAATGTATTTGTAAAGCAAACTAAGTTTCTCTACATTGCCGACGATGCCGACTTCAACACCGTAAAAGACAGCCTGTGTAAGAATTTTACCGTAAAAGACCCCGACGCTTTTGTGTGGGTGGCTGAGCAGAAGCATTACTCACAAAAAATCAAGGGCGGACGCTACCGCATCACCGATGGAATGAACAACAATCAGATTGTCAACCTCTTGCGCTCAGGAAACCAAGAACCGATACGTGTAACGTTCAACAATATACGCACCATCAGCCAATTGTGCGGCAAAATTTCGCATCAACTACCTATCGACAGCACTTATTTATATAAATTACTCTCAGACGACACCTTTTTAAATAAGTACGGTTTCAATCATATTACCGCCAATGCGCTGTTTATCCCCGATTCGTACGATTTTTATTGGAACACCACCGCCGAAAAGTTTGTTGACCGTATGTACGAATTTTACAAGCAATATTGGACCGACGACCGCAAGGCTAAGGCAAAAAGCATCGGACTTACACCGTTGGAGGTTAGCATTTTAGCATCGATTGTTCAGAGCGAACAGGCTGCCCACAAGGAGGAACAACCCACAATTGCAGGTCTTTATCTCAACCGATTGAAGATAGATATGCCGCTGCAGAGTTGTCCCACGCTGATTTATGCCATTGGAGATTTTACTATTAAGCGCGTTACCAACAAGATGATAGAGACCGATTCTCCTTACAACACTTACAAAAATCCGGGACTTCCCCCCTCGCCTATCAATTTCCCTGAAAAAAATGCGTTAGAGTCGGTGCTCAACTATAAACCCAACGACTATATATATATGTGTGCCAAGAGCGATTTTTCGGGCTATCACAATTTTGCCAAAACTTACCAGCAGCACCTTGTTTACGCCAAAGAATATCAAAAAAAACTTGACGAAAGAGGTTTAAAATAACAATTATTTCGTAAATTTGGCTGATATTTTTTAAACACCTTTATTATGATAGATAAAAATATAAAAATCAAACTCGCCGTAATGAACTTCTTGCAGTTTGGAGTATGGGGTGCATATCTCACCTGCATGGGCACTTTCCTTGGTTCAAACGGTTTTGCCGATAGTATCGGATTGTTTTATTCGGCGCAAGGTATTGCATCGCTGTTTATGCCAGCACTTATCGGTATTATTGCCGATAGATGGATTCAGGCGCAAAAAACTTACGGTATGTGCCACTTGATTTCGGCTGCCGCAATGATTTCGCTGAGTATGTACTGTCTAAACGCTGGCTCAGAGGCGCAAATGAGCGTTATGTATCCGCTATTTTTCTTAGCCATAGCGTTTTATATGCCGTCGTTGTCGCTGTCGTTTTCGGTGGCTTACAACGCATTAGACATCAATGGATTAGACACTGTTAAACATTTCCCGCCTATCCGTACGCTCGGCACTGTGGGCTTTATCGCAAGTATGTGGACTGTAGACCTTCTCGGATTTCAAGCCACACCTCATCAGTTTTTGGTAAGCGGTATTCTCGGCGTGATTCTCGGCTTGTACGCTTTTACCCTTCCGGCGTGCAAAATTCAAGAAAACAAAGGCAAGAAAACTTTTGCCGAGGCGTTTGGACTCGATGCATTTAAACTCTTTAAGGAATACAAGGTTGCGGTGTTTTTCATATTCTCGGCACTCATTGGTATGTGCCTGCAAATCACCAACAGTTTTGCCAATCCGTTTATCACAAGTTTTGGCGATATTGATATGTTTAAAGATACTTTTGGAGTGCAGCACGCCAACATTTTGATTTCGCTTTCGCAAATTTCCGAAACTCTGTGCATACTCCTTATCCCATTCTTCCTCAAAAAGTTAGGTATCAAAAAGGTGATGCTCATAGCAATGATAGCGTGGGTTTTGAGATTTACATTCTTTGGTCTTGGCGACCCGGGTAGCGGCGTTTGGCTCTTTGTGCTTAGTTGCATTGTTTACGGTGTAGCATTCGACTTCTTTAATATTTCAGGTTCGCTCTACATCGACAAAACCACCAACACAAAAATCCGCTCATCGGCTCAAGGCTTGTTTATGATGATGACCAACGGCATAGGCGCAACAGTGGGAACACTTTCGGCTCAGGCTATTATCAACGCCAACCACTGTATGGATCAAGCCACCGAACCAATGGCACGTTGGGCAGGATGGACACAATCGTGGTATATCTTTGCCGCATACGCTTTGGTAATTGCAATACTCTTTGCACTGATATTCAAATACAAACACACTCCCGAACAAAATGAGGCTGCCAAGTAGGCACACCTTAATAAATACAATAAAAAAAGGCTGACATCAAATTGATGTCAGCCCTTTTTTTATTCTTGCGAATCAGGTTGCGTTTCGTTTACGCTTTTAGGGTGAATGTAAAACACTTTTTTGAAATCGTCGCTCTCGTCATCGTTTTCGATTGTGAGCCAAACTTCGTAAGTGCCGGGAGCAGAAAATGCGTGCTCAGGATTTTCGCGGTCAGAATAATATCCATCGCCAAATTCCCACCAATAAGTTTCGGCGCGATCTGATTTGTTGTTGAAATAGATGATTTCATCCACTTCGTACTCGTCATACTCTGTTTCAAAATAGGCATCCAAGTCGAAATCATCACTGCACGAAGAGAATGCAAACATTGCGGTAAATGCCGCCATCAAAGCAAAAAATTTGAATTTTTTCATAGTCGTCAATTTTATTAGTTTATATTAATTTGTTGATTTAAATATCGCATTATGTAAAATTTGTCAGTTAAATGTTGTAAAATTACAAAAATTTTCAGAAATTGCAGATTCAAATATACTTATTATAGTGTATTTTTGCAAAAAAATAGCGAATAATTATGTGGTCATTGTTTAAAAAAGAACTCTCAGCCTTTTTTAGTTCCATTACGGGATATATAGTAATAACAGTTTTTCTGTTGGTCAACGGATTGATACTGTGGGTTTTTCACGGTGATATGAATATTCCTGACAGCGGTTTTGCATACTTAGACCCGCTGTTTAATATTGCTCCGTGGATTTTCCTTTTCCTTGTGCCGGCGGTAACGATGCGCCTTTTTGCCGAGGAAAAAAAATCTGGCACGCTCGAAATCATCTACACACAGCCAGTCAGCGACCTTAAAATTGTGCTTGCCAAATATTTGGCTGCCCTTACGCTGATTGTAATTTCAATTTTGCCCACCATTATCTACTATTTTTCGATAAAAAGTCTCGGCATAATAGGTCAGAGCGAGGTTTCGGGAGCGGAACTCGACATTATAGACTTTGGCGAAACTTTCGGTGCATATCTCGGACTCTTCTTTTTGGCGGCGGTGTATGCGGCTATCGGTGTTTGGGCTTCGTCGCTTACTGAAAATCAGATAATTGCGTTCTTGCTTGCCATAGGTTTGTGCCTATTTATGTATCTTGGTTTCGACGCGCTCGGCACCACAGGACTGCTCGGCAAATTTGGACTTCTGCTGTCGAACCTCGGTATTGATGCCCATTACAAATCTATAAGCCGCGGAGTTATTGATTCGCGCGATATTGTATATTTTATTTCGGCGTCGGCGGTGTTTGTGCTGCTAACCAAGGCAAAATTAGAGAGCCGAAACGCCAAACCCATCCGTCCGATGATTATTGCGTTTGTTGCCATAATTGCTGTTAACTTGCTGTCGCTGAGCGCGTTTTTCCGTGCCGACCTTACTGGCGACAAAAAATATTCGCTCACCGATTTTACTAAGCAATATCTCGGCAATCTTAAAGGTAACGTAATGATACGCGTATACTTAGACGGTGAGCAACTACCCGTAAGTTTCAAACGTATGCGCAACGAAATCAAAGACCGTTTAGACGAATTTCGTATCTACGGAGGCAGCAAAATTGCCTACACTTTTATAAATCCCACCGAAAACGACGACAAACAAGCCCGCTACGGTATCTACAAGCAACTTTTTGATATGGGTCTCAAACCCGTTGAAATCGACGACATTGCGCAGGAAAAAGAAACCAAAACGATGATTTTCCCCTGTGCTATAATATGTTACACATTGGATGCTGTTACCGGCAGCGACGGTGCTATGCGCGACACCACAATCGTGCGCGAAATTGGTATCAACCTTCTGAACCAAGATCCGCAACTTGCCCCGGGCGACGAACAGAACATATTCAACAGTATGGAAACCTTTGAGTATGAGATTACTAACGCCATTTACCGCCTGTCGCAAATCGAAAAACCGCAAGTGGCTTTTATCGAGGGTCACGGCGAGGCAGACGAACAGAGCGTACTCGACATAAGCACCGAACTTTCTAATTATTACGAGGTTAGACGTGGCGCAATCAATGGTAATCCGGGTGTGTTGGATAATTTTGCCGCCGTGGTGATTGCCAAGCCCACTAAGCCGTTTAGCGAAGACGACAAGTTTGTACTCGACCAATATATCATGAATGGTGGAAGCGTGCTGTGGCTTGTAGATGCCACCTCTGCCGACCTTGACAGCCTCTACAATGCTCCCGTGTCGGCGGCTATGCCGTTGGATCTCAATCTCGACGATATGCTCTTTACCTACGGCGCAAGGCTCAACCCCGACCTTGTAAAAGATATGCAATGCGCTCCCGTGGGTCTTGCCGTGGCAGGTCCTAACAACCAACCGCAGATAAAACTTTTTCCGTGGGACTTTTTCCCCGTAATACTCAGCCGCGCTAAAAACCCGATTACCAAGCATTTAAGTTACACACTCTGCCGATTTGCTGGAACAATCGACACTGTGGGCAGCAATCCCGACATCAATAAAACGGTGCTTTTGTCGTCGAGTCAATACTCCAAAAATGTGCCTGTGCCAGTGTCGATTTCGTTCGACGGAATCAACCAACGCCACACCACCGATGAATACAACCGTCCGTTTCAAAATATCGCTGTGCTGATGGAAGGCAGTTTTGAATCGCTCTACAAAGACCGTCCTACCCGTACCATTGGAGGCAGAGCAATGACCGTAAAACCCAAATCAGAACCCGCCAAGATGATTGTGGTAGCCGACGGCGACCTTGCCCTCAACGATATTTCGCCCAAAGGTGAGCCCTATCCGCTCGGATTTGACCGAAACTCACAAAACACTTTCAAAGGCAACAAGGAATTTATCGTTAACGCACTCAACTATCTCACCGGCGACGAAGACCTGCTTACCATCCGAATGAAAGAGGTGAAAATCCGCGTGTTAGACAAAGA
>JAGCDD010000094.1 GCA_017651345.1 Bacteroidales bacterium
CGGTGAATACTGAACCGTTGATATCAACAAAAGATGCTTGTGGGTCGATAATACTCTTGCCTGTTATATTTTTTATTGCACCCGGATTACCTTTAAAAGTTCCTCCTGAAATTTTCATAATACCAGCAAATGCTTCTACAAGTAATCCTGTTCCATTAATATTAGCATCAGGGTTTGCGGGACCAAAGGTACCACCTGTAATTTTTATATTATTGCGGTTAGATACAACTTTGAAAGCTGTAGGCCCACTTGCATCTAAGTTGCTACTTGTACTTGTTTGATAACGAAAATCGCCTCCTGATACCTCTACTTGATATATGTTTTCAATCGATAAAGCGCAATCATCATTTTGTCCATTAGTGAAAGTTCCTCCGGAAATTTCCAAGATTCCATA
The DNA here is from genome assembly GCA_017651345.1 of Bacteroidales bacterium. GTDB lineage: Bacteria > Bacteroidota > Bacteroidia > Bacteroidales > UBA3824 > UBA3824. The sequence continues at coordinate 395 of JAGCDD010000094.1, forward strand.
ATATTTATTTTCTGTTCCAACAAATGATACTTTTCGATTGAATGTGCCACCTTTAATCTCTAAGACAGGACCAGAGGGTATATTGAATATTAGAGGGCTATTTAGAATAATGTTTTGAATGATTATTCCATATCCTTTAACATTGATTTCAGCGTTTTCGGGAAAAGACACGTTTTGTAGATTAAGGATATAACGTTTTACTCCAGTGCGCATATTCCCACTATCTGGACTTTTTAGTATTCCAGGAGAGAGCGTTTGTTTATTAACATAGTAATTATCATCTTGTGTTTGTGTGATTGTTACTTCTAAAGGAAACCAGTATGTATTATCTTCTGGATAGTGAGTCCAATAATTATTATCGTCAAGTGCGTCTTCAAGTTTGTCGAACTCTTTATTTTGTTCTTCACCCTCTTTGTTTGTATATGTGGCTTTGAATAGTTTTTGTCCATACGATTCTGCGTTTAAAAACAGCGTTATAATTAATAAAGAAAGCACTGTTTTTAAATTTAGGCCTATTGTTGGCACATTGTCAAGTTTGATTTGGTTATGCGTGTTCATATTATTTGTAGTGTTATATGTAATAATTAAGTTGCAATTATACTGATAATTATTTACATATCCTAAAAAAAACGATTGATTTTGTTTAATTTGTTTTGATTTTTACAAAAAAAGAGCCACAACATTGTTGCAGCTCTACTTTCTGTACCCCGGGCCGGGATCGAACCGGCAAGGATGTTACTCCATTGGTGTTTGAGACCAACGCGTCTACCAATTCCGCCACCAGGGCATAGCGGTTTTCACGGCGCAAATGTAGAGGTTTTTTATTATTGTGCAAAGTTTTTTTGATGTTTTTTTTGTGGAATATACAAAAATGTTCCTATAATGCACGGTATCAGTATGTTGATAATCCAAAGTAATGCCGAAGATGCCGCGGGCAATAGTGGGTTGGGAGAGTAGGGGGCGAGTATCAATGCCGATACCGAACATCTTACTCCTAATTCGGCAAGGGCAGGACGCGGTACAAAACTTATTATGCCGTAAATCAAAAATATCGCCGCATATCCGTCGATGATGCCAATGTTGATACCTAACGCCTTTATTACAAGATAGTTCTGCGTGCAGTAAATAAAAAATCGTATTGCACTTAATATTAATAATGTGTTTTGTTCTTGGTGGTTGTATCGTGCAAAAAACTCTAATTTTGGTGCAAGTTTTTTGGTGAGACGGTATTTTTGAGTTGTTGGCACAAATATTTTCGGGTGGTAAAACAATGCTGTAATCAATGCCGCACCTATCAATGCCACTATGCCAAACAAGGGTTTTGTAAGGTATTCTTCGTGGATAAATCGTGTGCCATTGGCTGAAAAATAAAACGACGCGGCTGCTGTAAATATCAACATTACAGGCATTTGACTAATGCCGTTGTAAAGCGTTGCTATGCCACCTTCCACACGGTGCTGAGGGTTGAGTACAGTGGGTCGTCCTACTGTTTCGCCTAAGCGGTTGGGAGTAAATGTTGACGGTGGAATGCCTTTTAAAACTCCTTTGATTGCGGTTTTTAACGATATTTCTTGTATCGGCTTAACGGCAAAGAGCCATTTTACCGACTCTATCAGCCAATTGGGTAAAACAAGAATTGCCGCCATAGCGAAAAGGTTGAGCCTTATATCGCTAAACCCATTTATTTGATAATATTCTTTAAGTTGTTCGATGTGGGGAATTGATATTTTATAAAGAAAAACATAAAAAGCGATTACCGCTAATATTTTTAAAGCGAGAATTACTCTTTTTTTCATATTATCAGGATTTTAGCGGAGGCGTATCTTCTTGGTCTACAATTGGTTCGTAGTCTTTGTTGATTACTGGCAGCAATATCAGCGACAGTGCGCCGAGTATTATGAACGATATATCTTGCAGTCCGTGAATCACAAGGGCGAATGCTCTGCCGTCGGGGTCGCGTTTTACGCCGTACATTGCAAGTGTTTCTATTACAATAAAATGCCACGTTCCCATACCTCCGGGCGAAGGCACTATTACTCCAAAAGTGGCAAGCACAAACACCATCAATCCTGTTATAAGGGTAAGATGTTCGGTAAATCCAAATGCTTTGAACCCGAGATACACGGCGTAGAAATAGACAAAATTGATGTAGATACTATGTAATATAAATAAGGTGCGGTGTTTTAGGTGAAGAATTGTGGTGAGTCCGTCGCGAAACTGCTGCCAAATACCGTTGATTTTGTCGCCAATGCCAAAAATGTTTCGTCGTATAGCCAACCGGAAAAGCCAAATTCCAACGGCGGCTAATACTATAAGTATCAGCGAAATAGGTATAATATATTGTTTAATGAGTTCAATTCGTTCGCTAATTCCCGGGTTGGCAGCTATCATTTCCGATACAAATCCCCACTGACTTGCCAGCACTATTGCCGACACTATTAATATTATTGTCAAATCGGCTATGCGCTCCGTTACCACCGTGCCGAGACACCGTGCAA
>JAGCDD010000095.1 GCA_017651345.1 Bacteroidales bacterium
ATGCAGAAGGTAAATTAGTTCCTCCTCCATTGGCATTCGACGTTTTGGCTGAAATCGAAAAGAAACTTCCTGGTTTCCCAATCGTGCTTCACGGTTCTTCTTCAGTTCCTCAAGATGAAGTTGACACTATCAACAAATACGGAGGTAAACTGCCTGATGCAGTTGGTATTCCAGAAGAACAATTGCGTAAGGCAGCTAAGTCGGCAGTTTGCAAAATCAATATCGACTCTGACAGCCGTTTGGCTATGACAGCTGCTATCCGTAAGACATTTGCTGAAAAACCGGGAGAATTCGACCCACGTAAATATCTTGGTCCGGCACGTGACAATATGAAGAAAATGTACACTCACAAAATCGTGAACGTACTTGGTTCTAACGGAAAAGCTGAATAAGAATTTCTTATAGAATAGAGTTGGGAGCCGTACCGATTGGTACGGCTCTTTTTTTTGAATTAATCATCTTTCATTGTTGTTTTGTATTAAAATTTTACCACAAAAGTATTTGGGAATAATTTGAGTAAATCGCCATTTATGGGGATTTACAGGACAAATATGATTTTTTATAAATGCTCTTACTACAAGTGAATAAAATTCTTTGTAAGTTTGTCAAGTCTTGAAACGGAGATTCTTGTATAATGAAACAAATACATTCAATTGGAGCCGTATTAGCGGCGTGTTTCTACATTACCATTATGGTGACGTTTGGTAATGACTGTATCGTTACCGAACGGACTTATTCATCCGAAAAAGCATATATTGACTATGTTGAAACGCAAATCGGAAGTCAGAAAATCCCCTCAAACACAATTGCCTCGCTTATAAATATTTGCAAGTCTCCCATAAAAAAGATACATGACGACAATTATTCATTCCGATTAGCAGAAATTCAAGTTAAACCAGCAGAATGTGCATATTTCTGCCATCCTATACGACAACAGAACATTCAGATTTTTTCAAACACCGATATTATTTATCCCTTTAACTATTTCTTGTAAGTAGTATTTACAACCTATCTTTCAAAACAAAAAACGACATAACTGTTTCTAAAACGGCTATGTTAGATTGTTTATTTATAACCCATTAAAGTTTTATCAAAAATTTAAAAAAATGAACACAACATATTTAATAGGAATAATCCTCATAGCAGCCATTGTATTGCCTATCGTGCTGTTGAACTACAAGAACAACAAAAAAAATGCAGTTATTAGAAAAGAATATTCAGAAATGACAAAATCAGCAAACATAGCGAACCAAGAACGTTGGAACGGTCATTTGATAGCCATTGACAAAATCGACAAAAAATGTTACTTCATTCATCAAGAAGATATAGCTTGCGAAACGCAAATCATCGACTTGACGGAGTATTCCTCCTGTCGTGTCATCACAAGCAGTTCTCTCGGCTCAGCCAGCACTTCAGTCGAAATGGTTGAACTTGTGTTTACCCCGAAAACGAAGGAGAAAGAAAACATCAACCTTGTTTTCTACAATGCCGACACCGACGGTTTCACGTTGAACGGAGAACTGCAATCAGCGGAACGATGGAAAAAACTTTGTAATGATTGTATGAATTAATATGTAAGGATATGTATTCAAATGCAATAATCATTGTTTTTGTTCTTGGCTATCTTTGTATAGCCTTAGAACATCCGTTGAAACTCGACAAGGCGGCAATTGCCTTATTGATTGGCGTGCTTACATGGACTATTTTCATCGTTTTCGGTGAAAACGACATCCATGACGTTGTTGCGTCGCTCAATGAGAATTTGGCGGAAACGGCACAAACATTGTTTTTCCTTTTTGCGGCAATGACGATTGTCGAAATTGTTGACTGTCATGATGGTTTTAAAGTCATAACCGACAAAATCAATGCGACAAATAAGGTGAATTTGATGTGGCTTATCGGTATTCTCACATTTTTTATGTCGGCAGTGCTTGACAATCTTACCACTACAATTGTAATCTTATCGTTGCTTCGAAAGCTCGTTAATGATAAGGAAACACGGTGGACATTTGCAAGTATTGTGGTTATTGCTGCAAACGCAGGTGGGGCGTGGTCGCCAATTGGCGATGTTACAACGATTATGTTATGGATTGGAGGGCAAATCACCGCCTTGAACATAATCAAGTGTGTTTTTATACCAAGCCTGATTTCGCTTATAGTACCATTAATAGTGCTTTCGTTCACACTAAAAGGTAAACTTGTACGTCCTGAAAATAATTGCAACAAAGAAATTCACACTTCGGTAGCTGAGCAAAGAGGATATTTAATTTTGGGCGTGTCTCTTTTGCTGTTTGTACCTGTTTTCAAAACGTTCACACATTTGCCGCCTTTTATGGGAATGTTGCTGAGTTTAGGAATAATCTGGCTGCTCAGCCATATACAATTATCCCATTCCCAAGACGAAAAGAGGGAGCGTCTTTCTGTTGCTCAGTGTCTGAAACACGTTGATACTTCAACGATTTTTTTCTTTCTTGGAATCCTTACTGCAGTTGGTGCCTTAGGTGCGACAGGTCAATTGGGAAAAATGTCGGAATGGCTCCGAGATGTGACAAATGGAAATATCTTTGTAATTGATAGTGTTATCGGACTGCTTTCGTCAATCATCGACAATGTTCCGTTGGTTGCCGCTACAATGGGCATGTATGCTATTGATCCAAGTATATCTGAATTTGCCGTTGATGGTACGTTTTGGTCAATGCTTGCCTATTGTGCAGGAACGGGTGGTTCCATACTCATTATAGGTTCTGCTGCTGGTGTTGCCGCAATGGGATTGGAAAAAATCGATTTCATCTGGTATCTGAAACACATCAGTTGGTTGGCTGTAATTGGTTATTTTTCTGGTATGCTCTGTATTTACCTTGGATTGTAGTAGAATTTGTCTCGGTGTTATACTACATTGTAATTCAAAGGTCGTCGCAAGGCGGCCTTTTTTATTGATTGCTATTTCCTCTCTCAATGGCGTCGTCATTTCGCAGCCGAACGGAGCGAGGCAAGGAATCTGCTGGAATTTCCGAAAAGGGAGACCTTTTGTTTAAATATCCGCCATCGCTCATTCTTATGATTGCTATCGCTATTTTTTTATTAAACAATGCAAATAGTTGGTATTGAGAAAAACCATCACGGTTGTTTCTTTTTCAACGGAAATCGGGATTCCTTTGTGCTTGTAAACAAAAAACGTATTGATATGGGATTTTTAATTGTTATGGGCGTTATGG